>JAHJRD010000079.1 GCA_018830945.1 Nanobdellota archaeon
CTGCCTTTCTCTTGTGTCAATCTCCCTTAAAGGCCTGTAAAGAAGCTGCTTTGCTTCCCTGTGCTCTGGGTGGTCATTCCTGAAAATGTGCAAAAGCTCTTTCTTTCTCCTGAAGAACCCTGCCTTGTAATAATCCCTGCTAAGGTTTCCCACGGCAAGCAGCACAAGCGCCTGCAATGCATATGCCAGGTATTCATTCAAAAGAAATGTTATAGGCACTAAGACAAGCGCAAGGCACGCTGTAACAACCCTGCTATAATATGTCCTTCTTTCCTGCATGCTGTAAAGAATGATTGCCACTGCAAATATCAATACAGATGCTGAAGGAAGCAAATATTGTGGTATTTCCATACTGCTGGAGATATACTGGGGGTTTATAAGAGTTTCTGCAATTGGGCAGGAACCATCGAACGCAGTGAGAATGGTTGCGGGTTCAAGCCTGCCTTATCACTTCTGCAAAAGACAATAAGGCATCTTCACAGAAATGCCCGCCTGTAAGCATCATTCCAATAGGAAGTCCTTTGCTGAACCCTGCTGTAACATTAATATGCGGCAGCCCTGCAAGATTTGGGCCAACTGTAAGCTTGTCCATCATGTACTGCTGCAATGGGGTTAATTTTGATATTTCAGCGAGCTTTGGCGCAATGCACGGCATTGTGGGTCCTGCAATAAGATCATAATGCTTGAAAGCTTCCTTATACTCGTTTATTATCATTGTCCTTACTTTTGCAGCTTTTAGGTAAAAAGCATCCCTGAATCCAGCCATTCTTGCGAATGTTCCCATCAGTATTCTTCTTTTTGCCTCTTTTCCAAAGCACGCGCTTCTTGCGCTTGAGAAATAATGGTTGTAATCCTCATCCAAAGTGAATTCTGCGCCGTACTTAAAGCCTGAATACCTTGCAAGGTTTGTGCTTGCCTCGCTTGCAGCAAGTATGTAGTAAGCCGGGTTTGAATACTTTGCAACAAGAGGAAGCGATATTATGTCATATTCAATCTCATTCTTTTCAAGGCACTTCAAAACTGTGTTCTTTACATCGTCATCAACATCAATTGCCTCTTTTATCACTGCAACAGATCTTATTGTCTTTATTTTGGCTTTTCCTTCGATTGAAGTGGAATCTTTTGCATCTCTTCCTTTTATCACGTTAAGCATGAGCCTGCACTCTCCAGCTGATTTTGCCATTACCCCTATCTTGTCCATGCTGCTTGCATAGTCAATAAGCCCGTACCTTGAGACAAGCCCGTATGTTGGGGTCATGCCTGCAACGCCGCAAAAAGAAGCAGGGCATGCTATTGATCCGCCTGTTGACTCTGCTATTGCAATGTGCGGAAAGTCAGCCAATTGCGTGATTCCTGCAGCGCCGCCAGAGCTGCCTCCTGTGCATCTTAATTTGTCAAATGGATTTCTTGGCATTTCAAAGCCGATTCCAACATTTGTGTTAAACCCGCCAAACCCAAACTCGTCCTGCGATGTCTTGCCTATGATTATTGCGCCTTCTTTTATTGCTTTTTCAACAGCTGTTGCATTGTAAACAGGCTTGTATCCGGTGAGTATTTTTGAGCCTGCTGTTGTCTCAACATCTTTTACGCAGATGCAGTCCTTTACAGAGACAGGAATTCCTGCAAGCTTTCCTTTCGGGCTTTTCTTCAGCTTCTTTGCCTGCTCAACAGCAAGCTCCCTGCTGATTGTGTTGAAATAATGAAACTCCTTGTTTATTTTCTCAATCTTGTCTAATATTTTTTCAGTATGCTCTACTACATCAATCTCCTTGTTTCTTACTTTTTCAGCAAACTCAATTGCATTCATATTACCCTCGGGCCCTTGAAATAGCCGTCTTTCTTCAGCCTTGTATTTGCAAACACTTCTTCTCCTGATAATGACTTCTCAGGCTTGTCTTCCCTCATCACGTTCTTTAATATAACAGGCTGCACGCTCGGCTCAATATCCTTGGCATCCACCTTTGAAAGCTCTGAAAACGCATTAAGCACGTCTTTCAATTGCGGGAGAAACTCGTCCATCTCTTTTTCAGTAAGGTTAAGCCTTGCATTCTTTGCAACTTTTTCAAGCATATCCTGTGTAAGCATCATTTTTATTCACTTATTACCTTCTTTACAGCGCTTATTACCTTTTCTGTGTTTTTTTCCTCAACAGAGCACATTGCAAAGTTGCTTTTGCCGCCGCCTTTTCCGCCAAACTTCTTGTTAATCTTCTTGATTATTGCTGAAGCATCCTTGCCTGAATCTTCAGAAGCCATTACAATAACCTGTATTGGTTCTGTCTTGTTTATGAAGCATAAAACTGTCTTCTCTTTCATGGACTCATTGCCTTTTTCTATCAATATCTTTTTGTCAACAGCTTCAAATATGTTCCATACAAAGAAAAGGCCGCTTATATTCTCTCTTTTTGCTTCTATTTTCTGCGCTTTTAATGCATTCCTGCACTGCTCTATTTCATGTTTTAAATTATTTATTGTAGGGATTATCTTTTCCTGTTCAGTTCCAAGCAATTCTTCTGTTAATCTTTCTGTTCTTGCCATTTTAAATAGTTCTTTTTCAGCATCAACCCTGAACCTGATTTCATAGCCGTTTTGAGATTTCCTTAACTTTGTAATAAGGAGATTTTTCACTTCTTCTGTTGTTGCGCAGTGCTTGCCGGAGCATGCGCTGAAATCATGGTTTTCTATCTCAATAACCCTTACTTTATCTCCTTCTATTCTTTCTGTTTTTATCCTCAAGCCTGGAAATTTGTCGATGTCTGCTTTTGTGGCTTTATGTGTAGTTACTTTTCTTGCCTCTTTTATTATTTTATTGGCTTCTGCTTCTGCCTTGAACACTATTTCCCAGTCTAAAGCTTCAGCCAATACAAACAAGGATGATTCTGTTTCATCAAGCTTTATCTTATCAAGCTTTAAGCCTTTTACTTGTTTCTCAAGGCACTTGAAGAAGATGTGCTCTCCTGTATGCATCATTGAAATCTTCTTGCTTTCCTTAACGCCTTCAAGTTCGTCTTCCATGCTTAGAATTCAAATAATTGGATTGTTTATATAATTTGCTACAACAGCTTATCGCAGCCTCTCAAGCGTAAGCTTTTCCGCATCAAGGCCTTTCCTGTAAAAAATGCATTCATCTGCAAATATCATCCTTTCACCAACTATGAAATAATTGTCAAATCCATCTGCTTCAAGGCTGTATACAGCCGCACTTTCCTTTTTCCCGCCTGCTTCAACATAGTGCCTAAGGCCTTTATTTTTTCCTTTCCGCTTCCATTCATCTCCCCTGCGCATTACATTGCTATAGCAGATTGTTCCGCCGCAAATATCAGCGCATTCCCCGCTTTGGATTGTAATCTCTGCTTTTGGCTGCTTTGGAATGCTTTCCTCTGTTTCACAGCCAGCTGCTGCCAGCAGCACAGCAAGCCCTATTGCTTTTCTCATTCTGCCTCCGCAAGCTTTTCAGCTTCAACAAATTCATGGTCAACAACCTTTGTTTCCAGCATCTGCCTTTCGCTGAAATCAGGGGGCGCATAGTTGTAGGAAATGCTGAAAACCTTCCTGTAGAAGAGCCTTATCCTGTCGCCTTCTTCCAGCGAACGATAAAGTGCGTCAGGCACACTCACTTCAATCTCCCCTGTTTCTCCCTGAAATACTATATAAAAGTAATCTTCGCGAAATGGCATGAATGACTGCAATATCATGGCTGTTGCTGCCTTTGATGTTACAACCGCATCTTCGCAGAAAACGCTTGACAGCCCCTCTCTTTCTTCCCTTGTAAGCCCTAAATGGTATGCTGTTTTTATTGCAAGTTCTAGAAGGTTCATTTTACTCCAGTACCATTACCTCATACTTTGCTTCATTTCCTTTAATATATAAGATGCCGGCCATTCCCCCGATTGTATTTCCATTAAGAAGCTTCCATCGTCTCAATGTGCCGAAGTTTGCAGTGAACTGTTCAGCCCATTCGCCAGGCTGTACATTTCTTCCTTCAAATGTCGCTGCAATTCCGCCTGCCTCATGTATGTGGCCGCAGACTGCAAATGCAATATCATTATCAACCATCATTCTTGCTGTTTCTCTGTCTCCAACATCAGTGCCATTGTAAAGTGTTGCAGGCCCTGGCATTGCTCCTGTGTATCCTGCTCCGTGTGTAATTAAAACAACAGCATCATCAAGATTTTCTCTTAACCTGCCTGTCTCTCTTATATATTCAGGGCTTGCAAAATATCCATTATTATGCACAAACCTCTGAACCTGATACCCCGGAAGGCTGACAAAGTCAGCATCATCCCCGTCAAATCTCCTGTATTTTGCCATGTCAATGATGTTTGCATTGCCTTTTGAAGCTTCCCTTACGCCTGCTTCATAATCAGCTTTTGTCTCATGATTGCCTGGTATTGCAAACACAGGAAGCCCTGGCTCTGCAAGCGCTTCAAGCACTTCTCTTATCTGGTTTTTATTCTCCCCAATATCGCCTGATGCAATAATTCCATGAAGACCCATTTCTGCAAATCTTTCAACAAAATGCTTTGCCTTTTCAACATTGCCGTGAATATCTGAAATAACTGCATAAGAAGCTTCATTGTCTCTATCAGAAGTAATCTCTGTCAATGTATTTCCTTCAAACCTGTATTCACCGCCAACCATGACAACAACAGAAGGGGGCGCATGGGTTTCTTCTTTCTGTGTTTCTACCCTGCTGCATCCTGCAATAGCAACCAATGCAGCCAGCCCTATTGTTTTGATTATAGGATTCATATTCATTCCCTGTGTACAACCACAAGATACTCTTTGCTTACATCTCCTCTTTCCAAATGGCATCCTTGCGGATACATCTCAGGCTCTGTTACAAGATATCTGAAATCCTTACCATTCATTGTGCCTTTAAATGTTTCATCCTGCATGCCGTGATAGCACATAATGCCGCATCCATCGATATGAACACAGCACTCTTCTGCTGTCTTCCCTTCTGCCATGCACTGGCTTTGCTCAGGCACATTATATATCACTGGCTTGTCAACTGCAACAGAAGCAAACCCTGCAATGCCTGCTGCTGTAATAACAGTAAGCCCTAAACTTTTTAATCTTTTCATTTTTGTCTCCTATTTACTGCCAGAGCCTGAGCCCGTCATTTGTCTCGCATACGCGGTCCAGCCTGCAATATTCCTTTAATTCATTCTTTGTTCGTTCCTGATTATCTATTGTTATCAATCGCCTTCCGCTGTCAAGCTCATCATAGCACACAGTGCCGCATCCAGGCACTTCCCTGCAGCTTACTGCCGGGATAAATATGCTGCTTTGCCCTGCTGTTTTGTAATCGCATCCTGCGCTTAGCGCAATTCCTATTCCAACAACTGCTCCTAATGTGTTTTTTATTATTCTGTTCATTTTTGCCTCCTATCTTCCCATTTCCACAAGGGGTGCATTATATCCAATCTCAGCGCAATAATTAGCCAATAGCTGTTCAACAACATCCTGCGGCGCTGCTCCGTACAAAATACTTCTGTCGCATGCCTTTATTTCCCGTTTTTGTGGGGTTATATGAAGCATACCTCCGCCAAGCACTTTGCCCTCTATCCCTTCATCTATCCTGATTGAGCTTACAATGCTTTCGTGAGAGCCAAATGAACTTGCGGTTGCGCGCAGCTTTGGGCCTTCATCAGAATCCACAACCATAAACCGGCACATTGCAAACTTTATAGTGCTGTCTTCCAAATCCAACTGGATAATAACATTTTTATGCTTCATTTTCTTCCTGCCTCCTGAGTTTTACGAAGGGCGGCCTGAGACGGCAGTTTCAATGCCTCCATCCTTAGCAAATCATTACAACTTGCAAAACATTCAAGATTCAAAAGCTTACTTTCAGAGCCATTTTCCCTGAAAGCATCTTCCAGCTTTCCATACATCTGGACAAACCTTTCACCAGTGCTTCCTGGCAAACTATGATATTCAGCAATAAACTCTCTTCCGACTTCTTCCATTGTCCCTACTCTTCCTTCTGAAACAACAAATGCCTGATACATTTCTCTGAATTCCATTTTAAAATACCTCCATTGGAATAAATATGAACTTTGACTGCGGCTCCCCTTTCCTTTCCCTTGCTTTATACTCAACAGAATCATCATTAATGCGCATTACTTCAAAAACACACTCATCCATTACAATTTCTGCAGTGCCTGCATAGAAAGGGTATCCTTTCTTAGAATCATCTTGTGTATTTGTAACTATATATTCAGGTCCTTTGTCTGCATTAAAAGCAGTCATTCCTGAAAAGCAAACCATTCCGCATTCATAATCCTGCTTGCAGTGCCCTGCTTTTATCCTGTAGTCGTCTGGGCTTATGCCTTTACAGCCTGCTGCTGCCAGAAGCGCAAGCCCTGCTGTTGCCAATACTTGCCTTATCATTGAAAATACCTCCGAATGTTTATCACTTGGTAATAACAGGATGTATATAAATCTTTACATTATGAAAAAACTGTGCCAAAACCAGATGCAAATAATGACACTTTCTCTCTTTTTTCTAATTCAATAGAAATCCATCTGTAGGTGTAAACCCTGGCAAGAAACCGTCCGGCGCTTCAAGGAGTTTGCCTTGGGTTTCTTGCTGGGGAAAAAGAGGTGATACTATTAGGGAAACATAGCTTATATATAAAGCTTTCGGTTATGTCTTAACTGGCTAATAGTAAAAGGTAATTAAACCCTATAAACCGCGTTTATAGGCTGTATAAAGCGTTTTTAGTTGTTCAAAACCCCTTGATTTCCATTGGAGTATGCCTTCAATTCTATACTTGTCTTTTGGCTTGGATATACTTCTTAGATGAAGTTGTTTAAGGTTAATATATGCCTGTTTGCCAACAATAAATATATAAATGAGCTTAAAGTCTAATTTCATAGCTTAGTCCCGTAGTGTAGCGGCCAATCATACGAGGCTCTGGCCACTGGCGACCGTAGTGAGGAGCACAGTGGGATGATTCAACATCATTCGTGGGAGAAACCTCGTGACCCTGGTTCGAATCCAGGCGGGAC
This sequence comes from Nanobdellota archaeon, assembly GCA_018830945.1. GTDB lineage: Archaea > Nanobdellota > Nanobdellia > SCGC-AAA011-G17 > GW2011-AR17 > UBA9640. Next base: position 7,020 of record JAHJRD010000079.1, read on the forward strand.
TATTCTACTTATTAGTAAATACAAAAGCAAAGCTTTATAAATTATTATCATTCTTCAAAAAGTATGGAAATCGGCAATATGGATGATGACTTGCTTTTATGCGAATGCGGCCATGCAGGCAGGGAAAAGCTTGAGTATATTGCAACAACCGGAACAGGCCCTGCCTTGCGAACAAACGGCAGGCCTTTCTTGAATCTGAATAAAAGGACAGGATTCTATTTTTGCAATGGCTGTGAGGGGATCTTCAAGCATACTATCCAGAGGGAAGGCGAGATTCCTGACACAGAATTCAAGCCAGAACGCATAAGGCATTTCACGCTTTACAAAGGCAGGTTATCATGGGTTGAGATTTATGGGCATGCCAAGAATTGTGCAGGCGACATTGCTCCCAATGATGAGCTAAGGATTGCAAGAGCCAGCCATTGATTATTCCATTGCTTTCAAAGCCATTGTTGCAAAACTTCCTTTTTGAAGAATAAAAAACACTTTTTGCTTTAATCTTCCCTTGTTTAATTCATCCTTTTCAGCTTTTTCTAATCTTAAATCTTTTAATTCAACAGAAGCTTCCCTCATTACTGTCCTTGAAGATAAAAAAGGCAGTTCAGGGAATGAGAATTGCTTTAAATCAATCTCTTTCAAGACGGATTTTACTATTTCCTTAACATTCTCATCAACATCTTCTATATCAAAATCATATCCAGCCAAAGGCAGCTTTACTTTAAGCTCTGTATTGCACATTGCGAGCTTTCCAAGGCAATAATCAGCTTCTTTGTATTCCTTGCAATTCTTTCTAACATAAGTGTCAAGCATTTCATTGAAAAGTTTTGACTGGTATGCGTGTATGAATAATGTAAGTATCTGTTTTGGCAATTGCTTGAATGCCCCGATGTAATCAGAAGGGTTTTTTGCAAGATATTCAGCAACTGCTTTCTCAGTAAGGTAGTTTGGGACAATGCCTGCTTTTAATTTCCCCCAGTTATTTTCAAGCTCTTTCCTGAATAACTTGTGCTTTTCTGTCTCTGTGTCAAAACCATGCAAAAGATAATGCTTCATTGCATTTTCCCATTGCCTTTTCACAATCAATTCGCCTACTTTTGCCATGTTCGGGCGTATGCCTCCAAACCTCTGGTCATCATAGTAATTGCAAACAGAGTTTATCTCGCTTAACGGCTTATCCAATGCTCTTGCAGTTATCTCAAAATAATTGCCTGTAAGCGAGCCAATCTTTATCTGCTCGTTTGAATAGCCTTTAAAGAAAACTTTTATGTCTTTTACAGCAACCTTCTCAATGTCTTCCCTTCTCAAGCCGTAAGCAGACACATACTGCTCTGTAACAGCATCCTTGTCCTTCATGCCTGAAGTGTTGAAGATTTTAGGATTTTTTCTCAGGAACTCAGCTGTCTTTTGTATTGCATTGATTGTTGTCCAGTTCTTCTTCTTTAACACAAAGTAAGCATACTTGCCTTTCTTGCCAAGCTTGTAATCAGCTGTTTCCTTCACAATGAAGTCTTCAGGAAGTTGCTTTAGTTTCATAACAGATAGGAAAAGCAATTGCTTATTAAAGCTTGTTATGCAAATAGGAAAGCCGGCTTCACGACGTGTAAAAAAGGCAGCTTTCGGGATTCATGAAATTATTTCGCTTGTCAGCCATTTTAAGCCTTGTTTTTCCGCTGCAATATCCGGCTTTTACAATTTTTATGGAAAAACCGGCGTTTTTTCACAGAAAGCCTTATTAACAGCAGTTGATAGCCAGCTTTGCCAATGAAAAAACAAAGCAATAAGCAGGATATTATGAAAATGGAAGACAATCATTTAGCATTAAGCGCAGATGGCATTAGGAACAGGATTCATACAATAAGGGGAATGCAGGTAATGCTTGATTCGGACCTTGCAGAGCTTTATAATGTAAAAACAAGGCGGTTAAGGGAACAAGCCAAAAGGAATAAAAAAAGGTTTCCCCTGGATTTTATGTTTCAGCTCACTAATTCTGAAGTGGATGCTATGGTGTCGCAAAATGCGACACCCTCTAAAATGTATCTCGGCGGGCACCGGCCTTATGCATTCACTGAACAGGGGGTTGCAGGCCTTTCAGGCGTGCTTACTAACGATAAAGCAATAAAAGTTAATATCCAAATAATGAGGGCTTTTGTTGCCATGAGGCGATTTATCTCCGCAAACGCCCAGATGTTCCAAAGGCTGGATTTTGTTGAAACAAAGCAGGTTGAGCATGATAAGCAAATTAATGAGATATTTGATGCAATACAAAGCAAGGGCATTAAGCCTGAAAAAGGCATCTTTTTTGAAGGCCAAATATTTGATGCGCATAAGCTTGTTTCAGATATTATAAGGTCTGCTGAAAATTCTATAATCTTAATTGATAATTACATAGACGATTCGGTTTTAACGCTTTTAGGCAAGAGAAACAAAAATGTACAAGCTATAATCTTTACAAGGGGGGTTTCCCGGCAATTGTCTTTAGATATTGAAAAGCATAATGCACAGTACCCTCTGATTGAAATAAAAGAATTAAGGCAGTACCACGACAGGTTTCTTATAATTGACAACAAAGATGTGTACCATTTTGGCGCATCATTAAAGGATTTGGGCAGGAAGTGCTTTGCATTCTCTAAATTCAACAAAGAGGCACTTGAGCTGGTGAATAAGCTTGGGTTGGGATAGAAAGAGCAGTAATAAGCTTTTAATACAGGCTTTGCTTCCTCTTTTCCAATGAATAATGCAATAATAGTGAATCCTGAACATTTTGAAAAATTAAAATCACAAATGAAAGAAGAAGGCTCTGAAAAGCTTCATGTGCTTGCTGACTTTGACAAGACTTTGACAAAGGCGTTTGTTAATGGGAAAAGGCAGGAGACTGTGATTGCGCAGATACGGAGCGGCAATTACCTTACTCATGATTATCCTGCAAAAGCGCATGCACTTTTTGAAAAATACCATCCGATTGAGATTGACCCCAAGATAAGCAGGCAAGATAAGATTAAGCAAATGGAGGAATGGTGGACTTCGCACGCGAATCTCCTTGCAGAATCCGGGCTTACAAGGGGAATAATGAAAAAAGTGGCAAAAGAATGCCCGCTCTATTTCCGGGATGGCGCCTTGGAGATGATTGATTTTTTGCATAAGAATAACATCCCCTTGGTTATAATGTCAGCAGGGCCAGGAGACATGATAGCTGATTACCTTCAAAAAGAGGGGAAACTGTACAATAACGTGCATATAATTGCATACCACTATGAGTTTGGCAAGGATGGAAAAGTTACAGGCATAAAGCAGCCGATAATACATTCAATGAACAAGCACGAGACTGTTGTCAAGAATTTCCCTGTGTTTGAAAATATAAAAGACAGGAAAAATGTAATACTTTTAGGCGACAACCTTGAGGATGTTGGAATGGCAGAGGGCTTTGATTATAATGCTTTGATTAAGATTGGATTTCTCAATGAGAACAAGGATGAGTTATTGCCTTACTACAAAGAAAGGTATGATGCTGTATTGACAGGTGATTCTTCAATGGGATTTGTTAATGGGTTGCTGAAAGAGATTATGAAAATTTAACGCCCCATTATCCTGACAATTTGTTCAAGTTTCATCATTGAAGGCCCAAAATTTTTTGCATTATGTATAATCACCTTGGTTATATTATTAGTATAATACGAATAAAGACCGAAACATTTCCAATCTAAATCCTTGGCTAGTGAGACTATGTCATCAGCCCTTGCCCTGGCTTCCCAGTGGTCGTTTCTTTTTAGCGCCTGTTCCATTAATCTATAATTATTCTTGAATTCATGGCCGTATTCAGCGTCCAGCTTTGGCGCCCTCTTTTTTGCGATGGAATCTGTAACCCAAAAATAACCAACAAGTGCGCCAGTAATGCCGCCTGCTACGCCTAATCCTCCAAGTATCCCTATGAGTGAATCTTCCATTTCTTAACATAAAATATTATTCTCATATATAAATCTATCACCCAAACTTTTTTATAGCTTCAGCCCCTGAATTTAAACATGGAGCACAAGCAAAAGACAAAAGTGATAGCCGCTGTTGCCACAATTATCATTCTTATTGGGATTGGAACCGTTGTGTATCACGAGATGGAAAGATGGAACTACATAGAATCATTTTATTTCTCTGTAATCAGCCTTACCACCATCGGCTATGGTGATTTGTATCCCACAACAGACGCTTCAAGGCTGTTCACAGCATTCTATGTTTTAGCAGGCGTTGCGACAGTGTTTGCTGCATTGGGCATTATCGGCTCTGAATATATCACAAACAGGGAAAAGCAGGTTATTGCAGTCATGAAAAAGATGAAGCTTGCAGAGGAAAGGCAGAAGAATAAGAAATTGAGCCAGTATAAGTAAGCTTTATAAATAAAAAGGGGGAAGTCCTACTATAGGAACCATACCTGCTGTTTTAAGATCAAGATCTCCCTGAATGATAAGAGCTCTGTCTTCGTGCCATATGCAGACAGGGCTTTTATTTGGCACTGTTGCCTTGTTAAATTTTATAATGGGGTCACAGGCTGCAGCTAATTCCTCAGCGTTTTTGAAATCTTTGAATTCCTCGAACATCATTGGATTAGCTTTGAGAGCTGCAAAATCCTTGTTCAGCCTTTCACGGCTTACACTCCTTACTCTGTTTAATGTGCCTATTAGTATATCTGCATTATTTATGCCCATTAAATTCTGCAAAAAAGCCCTGTTTGCATCATATGCCATCCATTCATCTAAATTTTCTGTATCTTTCAATGCCCAGGGGTCAAAATCAAAGCATTTTCTCTTGCCTTTGTTTATTTGGTATTGGGCATCAACTGGGCCCACAGTATATTCTTCATCAATAAAATCTTCCAGGCATGGATAATGGATTATTTTTCCTGCTTTCCAGTCAATCATTGTGTTAGTAAGCTTATATTCTGAATTTGGAAGAAAATCTTTTTGGATATTGCTTAATGTTTCCTCTTCAGAACGAATGCTAAATGTTTTATTGGGTAATCTCTCTATAATCTGGATTAAATATCGCCGGATATTCCAGAAAAGCGCCGCGCTTGGCATGTGGTATATTGATTCCTTTTCAGTTCTTAATATTGCACGATAAAGCGTTTCTCTAAAGAAATCATGGCCTTTTATGTAATCTTCATTACTTTTCTCCCAAGAGGCTTTAACTTTTTTTAAATATATATTCTCATGGCTTTCAAAAACATTTCCGTCTGCTCCTGTGCAGGAAATCCTTCCAAGGGCGACAAAGCCGCCATCCCTGATTTCAAACCCCGTTTCTTCAATAATAGCCATTTACCTGTTGGTATCTTGAACAGCTTTAAAAACTTTTTGCTGTAAACCGCTCTAATCACAATACTTATAAGCTCCTTATGCATCCCCTGCATTTATGGCAAACCTTGCAGGAAAAACAATTGCAGCCCTTGCATTAACAGCCGCCTTTGGCTGTGCTGACTTTACTTCTGATGAATACCTTGAGCAGGAAATACAAAACTGCGCCTGCAAAGCGCAAATAATAAAAGAGACAAGAAGCACTGACGAATGGCTAAGGCTTTCTGAATACATAACAGCTGGAGGAAACACAACAGGTGCTGCATGGGAAATGGTTGAAGAACCAGACAGCACGCAATGCCTTGAGAAGTCAATATACATGTTTGCAGAAACACCTGACGAGAGAGCAGAAATAAGATACACTGACATTGATTGCAATAACTCTGTTGACACATTTGCCTATGGCGGTGCTGTCATTCCCAGAGAAATATTTGAAGATTCATATGACAGCAGCTTTCTTGAGCTTGAAGCTGAGTTTGACGCGCGCTTTGGCATTGAGAAAAAGATTGAAGAGTGGCACAAAAGAAAGGGGTTTAAAAAATGAGGGCGCTAACAGCAATCACTGCATTGGCATTGAGCATAGGCTGCGCAAGAGAGATTCCTGTTTACAGCCAGCGCGAGCCTATGGGGGCAATAGAAACTCCTGCAGGTGTTTATCCGCAATACAGGAGCATATCCAGCGATTCAGAAACCCTTGAGCTTTCCATAACAACTGAAAACAACGGTATAATTCTAGAAGAGCAAAGCTTTCTAAGGGTTGAACAGGATGGAATTTGCGTGAGGGAGGAGATATCAGACTATATTGAGCCTTCTTATGCGCAGCAAATAATGGAGCAGTATGCCCTTGGTGCCATGTTCAGCTTTTACACAGAAACAAGAATGGTGGATCTTGCATGCGACGGCACGCTTAATCTGCTGTATACAACACTCGAAGGCCGCACTGATGAGCTTAAGAGGGGAAAGGATTTTCCTCCTGAAAATGATGAGATGCTTGAAATTCAATGGGAAATGTTTGATGATGCATTCGGTATCAGGCGGGAGATAGAGGAGTGGCGGGACAGAGTTTTCTAATCATTCTGAAAATATTCCACATTTGAATTGCAAAGCCTTATAAATGAAAATGCCCATTAAAAATATATGAAACGCCCAAAGATTACAGATGCGGAGCTTGAGAGAAGGTTCAGGGATTTCAGGGCTGAGCTGAAAAAGCACAATCCGTATAAAGGCATGACTTTACAGCAGATTATTGACAAAGTAAAATCCAACTAGGCTTCGCTTGGCTTCTTAAGGGCTATTTTGAATTTATTGCAAAGCAAAGCTGTAAAATGCCTGTCAAGCGTAACAAATGCAAAACACCCTTCAGTTAGCGCTATGCTGAATATAAGGCAGTCACTGGGCATAATGTAGGAATCTGCATCCCTTACAATACTCACATTGCTTATAGCTTCAAAAGTAGGAGATGCTATTTTTATGCCGGTCTTGTCTAGGATGCCGGCAAGCAAGAGCATGCCTTTCTCTTTAAGCGTATCGTATCCCCTTTCATTTAACGCTTTCACTGCTTCGCCCATTGCTTCTATTGATGTCATCAGCTGGTACCTGTACCCTGTTCGATTAAAGAAGTTAGTGCAATCTTCATAACATTTTTGCGCAAACAATACCTCAAGGAACACTGAGGAGTCCACGAAATAAACAGGCAGGCTATCTTTTCTCTTCTCAAGCTTTTTTATTGTGCTTTTTTTCATCAGCGTATCGTATGGCTTCTGCATTTAAAAGAATTGGCATTTTGGATTTGGAAGAC
>JAHJRD010000080.1 GCA_018830945.1 Nanobdellota archaeon
AGTAAAAGTGCTTGGGCTTGAAGAATTTTGCTAATATTGGTATCTACTTTTCGTTTAAACGAATGCTTAACAAAGCGGTTTTGACGACGAGAAATCCCATCTACCCTATTTAGGTGCTCAGATTAATTGCTAAACTCGAGAATTAAATAGAAATATTATTAAAGTTGTTTAACCATGATTAAGACAATGACAGAACAATATTTTAAAAAATTATGTTGGTTTATACCCCTTATTATCTCCTTACTGGTTATTGGGTGTACAACCCAAAGCGCCATTACTGAAAGGGGTGCAATAGACAATATCCCTGGTGCAACAGACAGGAGTTCTGATGCAACAGGCGAAACTTCCGGCACAACAGATGAGATTCCAAGCACAACAGAAGAGATTCCTGACACCCCTCTAGCAAGCGGATACTCTAATGCAGCATTAAGCGGAACTTTTAGCGAAGGGGATAAAGTGGAATATCTTGGTGTAAAAGGAGCCATAGTTATGGGGCAAATAGAAAATGGCAAAGTAACATCTGAGCCACTGCAGATTAATAATGATAACATACCTGCCAGCGACCCGAAGGCGCCATTGCTGGTGTATACCTCATTTGAGCAACCAGCATATGGAACCATGGCCATGGTTCATTATGCCCAGCGCGGCGAAGGCGAATATGACTTATACGATGGCGAAGAATTAGTGGCAACTATGAAATTTGTGCAGGGTTACAGCCGCAATGCATATGTCACAGCTGCTTGCGAACCAGACAGCCAGCCTGAGTTTGCAGAGCAAATGAAAGCCATTGTGATAAAAAAGGTTAAAGAATGCTCATAAAAGAGAAGCGTGTAAAAAAACTAAATCTTGATTGGCATTTAATCGGCTTATTGCCTCTTGCATTTGGAATACTGAGCTACATTATTGCCATTGCACGCTCTGTTCCCTTATGGGGGCTCCTGTGGGTGTGCCCTGTCACAGCAGTCGCAGCAGGCATGGTTCTTTTGTTTTTGCCGCGCAATCGTTTTGCCATATCATTAATCGTTGCCTGGATTTTCTTCGGCCCTTTGATGCCTGCTATATTTGAAACTGTTGATATGCTCCGGATTCACCAGTTTCATCATTTCATGTCAGCCGTGGCATTAATAGTAATTTTGTTCCATTGGAAGGATATATGGAATGCCAAAGGCTTCTTGTTTGGGCTGGCCAGTTTCTGGGCATTCGTGATAATGACACTCAACCTGAGTGGAGGCGTGGTAAATTTGCTGGACCCATTCAAAAAAGGCGTATTGCCGCCGATGTGGATAGGGGTAATTTTTGCCATACTCTCAGCCATAATATTTTTGTGGCATAAGCCCGGCTTCAAGCGCATGAGAAAACTGAAATCTAAAGATTTGTAAGAAGAATTAAGCTATAAAATAGTTTCATCGATCCGCCCCAAACCCATGCAAGAATTACTTCCTTGCAAACGTCTTCGCAACCATCAATGGAAACAAGATAGTAGCATCGCCAAACACCTTCACTGACTCGCCTTTTAACTTGCCCCAAGACACAGCCTCGTCAGGACGAGCATTTGAATCAGCGCCGTCCCACTCCTCTCCTGTGTTAACATAAACAGAATAGTCAGCTCCGTTCCTCATCATGTTGGTGTTGCAGATATGGTGCTTCATAACGCCTCCGCCAAGAAGTATAATCCCTGTCTTCTTTTGGGTAATGGTAAACTCGTTTAATTTGTGTATGTCAGCTGCAATGTCCATCTTAAAGTCAGGATGCTTGTACATGAAAAAGTGTATCATGTCACCCATGCTGCCGTCTGTGATTGCAGGGCAGTAAACATCAATATTGTTTTTCCAGCACCAGTAATAAATGCTTTGCTCATTGTTTATTTCTTTTCCAATCAATTTGATGAAATCAGAAACAGAGATTGTCTTTTTCTCTGCATATATCTTCTCAAGTATGGGCATTAAAAACTCCTCAAACCTGCAGTACCTTGCATTTGGGATAAGTATGTTGCCTGCCCTGTTCACGCCTTCCTGCTTTAGCAATTCGCCTGAAGCCGAGAACTTGCCTAATTTGAAATCACCCAAGCATTTTATAATGTCTTCCTCAATGCCTCCTGCTGTTGTCACAAGAACATTAACCTTCTTGTGCTCTGCAAGATAACGGATTACATCCCTTATTCCTGAAGTTACCAAGTTAGAAGTATAGCCCAGGTAAATAGTGGCTTTTTCCTTAATCATTGTTTCTATTAATGCAATGGCTTTTGCCAGATGCGTTGCCTGGAACCCTGTTGAAAGAAAGCTGGCAAGTATTTTATCATAATCAACGCCCTTGTTAAAATCATAGCCCTTGATTGAAATGCCTTCTGGCTCTTTTGATTCAAAAAGCACATTCTTTCTTGCTATTTCTTCTGTTTCCATGGGAAAATAGCTCATTATACTACTATAAAAATGTATCGAAGGCAGATAACCAAAGGCCGCCGCCAGGTTAAGCTTAAATATGCTTTACCCATTTTCTTAATGAATGAAGCCTGAACAATACTTCTTAAGGTATGCATTCCCGTGCGCCCATGTCCTGCTTGAGCAGAAGAAAATAACCAGAGAGCAATATGTTGAGCTGGAAAGGGCTTTTTATGAAAATTCCATTGTCTCAAGAGAAAAGCTTGAAAGCATGTTTAAAGCAGCATCCAGGAGATTAAAAACACTTTCAGAGGATTACTGGAACATTGAAGTATTAAGGCATTATTTTGTTTCATACCACAACAAGTGCATTGAAGAAAACGAAGGGGATTATGCAAAGTTCTCAGGGGAATTTAAAGAGGATTGTAAAGTAAAAAAATGTAAAATTCTAAGAAAAGAAGGAATAAATCTTACAGTAGAAATGGATGGAACTGAAACACAGGCAGATGGAAAAATTCTTCCTGAAGCAAAAGAAGGCGATGAGGTTTATGTGCACCTGGGCGTGGCTGTAGAGATTGCGTAATTCTTTTTAGAGTATACGGCAATTATCGCGCCAGAAGCTATTGCAGCCAATCCAATTGCATGCACCAGCGCAACCATGTTATGGAGAAATATGAGATTCAACAGCGCAGTTATTACTGAGCCAACCAAAAGCACGCTTGCCGCAACAGACACATCAACATACTTTAATCCTGTATACCATGTTATTACATAGCCAAACAGCAATACTGAAGTAACAAGAACCCATATCCAATGGCCTGCTCCCATTGATGCCAGGGGAGCAATGTTGCCTGAAGCAAAAAGGAATAAAAATATGAACAGGCTGCCAAAGAACATCCTGCCGAATGCCACAATCCTTGGGCTTATTGTCTGCAGAAGATGCTTGGAAAGCACATTCTCGCCTGCCCAAAATAATGTTGCAATAAGCACCAACACCTCTCCAACACCAATGCCTGTCCAGGTGAATTTCAGCAAAAGAAAGTTTCCAGCAAGAAGAAGCGCGGCTGCTATTAAAAATTTCTTGTTTAGCCTCTCTTTAAGGAATGCCACAGCCAATACTGCCACAAATAAGAACATCAGCTTATGAATAAATGCCGCATTTGCTGAACTGATAATAGAAATTCCCTTAAAAAACAGAAGAAATGGTATTGAGCCGCCTATCAGTCCAACCAGCGCAAGATTAAGCCACTGACTTTTCTTAAGCTTTTTAAGCGCTTTAATCTCTTTAAATGCAAGAATAATTGAAAATAAAAGCAAGGCAACAACTATGTTCTTTGAAAATGTGAATACATAAGGGTTTATGCCTTTTACACCAAACTTGTTTATGAATATTGAAAAGCCGCTGATTACTGCTGTAAGGAATACCAGCAATATCCCCTTTTTGTAAGACATAGCTATCTTGTTTGGTTTTATGTATAAATAGTTTTTGATACTAACTAAGCTAGAACTATCCTCTGCCTTGTCTCTTCTTCTTCTCTTTCCTCATGCGCTTGCGCTGCCACTTCCAGCGCATCTGTTTTTTCTTTTTCCAGCGCCTTGAACTTCTCTTCATTGTCTATACGGATATATGCCTCCCTTTTTAAACGTTACGTTTATAAATACCTACTTACCCTCTCTTTAAGACAAATGCCCCGATAGTGTAGCCCGGTCAATCATACTGCCCTCTCGAGGCAGTGACACGAGTTCGAATCTCGTTCGGGGCATGAGCAAAGCGAATGCCACGAGCGATAAGGGATAAAGTCCCTGCATCGTTCGGGGCATAACTGCCTTTTATAGGGCATAACTTTAAAAATAAGAAAGGAATTAAAAAAACATGGTAAAAGCAGTAATATTCGATTTTTGGGGAACCTTGGCAGACCACGGCATAAAATCGCCGTTAAGGCAGGCTCAGTGGATTCTTTACCTGAGCAAAATGGATTTTGCAGAGTTTGTCAACAAGTTTGAAGAAGCATTCATGACAAAGCAATTTAATACCCTAGAAGAAGGTTTCAAGGCAGTGCTTGCTGCTTTTGAAAGGCAGGAAAACTTCGAGACATTGAATGACTTAATAGGCATGTGGAACAAGAACTGGATGCTTGGCAAATTATATGACGATACAATTGAAGTTATTGAAATGCTGAAAGAGAAAGGCATAAAACTTGCTTTGGTGTCAAACACAGACAGTGTTTCAGTGGGCAAGATGCTTGAGAAGTATGACTTAAGGAAATACTTTGATGTTGTTGCATTGTCATGCGAAAGAGGCATGCTTAAGTCAGACCCAAAGATGTTTGAAACTATTCTCCAAGAGCTTGAAGTAAATGCAGAAGACGCATTAATGGTTGGGGACAGCCCTGAGACAGATATTGAGCCTGCAAAGAAAGCAGGTGTTCAGGCGGTTCTTATTGACAGAAGGGACAAAAGGCCTTATGAAGGGAAAATACTAGTTTTGAAAGACGTTGAGAAGTTTATTTGAAGAAAGGCCTTAATTTTTCCACTGTTCTTTGCATGCTTCTTTCGTCCCCTGACCTGTTAAAATTTCTCCAGTCCCCTGCTTCTGGTATTCCCATCTCATCAGCCAAGGCATGCCGTAATGCCATTTGGAACATACCATCATGATAAGATTCCAATCCCTTCAAGACGTCAAAAGCAAACTTGCCTTTAAAGTCATAAAAGAAGTAAGAGCCTTGAACAAATTCCTTTGTGATTACAGGAAGGTCTGCCTCAGAGCTTATCTTCTTGAAATAAAACCTATCAAGCCTATGCAATATATCCTTGTCTGTTGGAATGCAGTGCATGTGCGCATGATACACTGTCTGCCCTACAATGCCATGCTCAAAATACATTGGTTTCATATATCCCTGTGCCATTGCTGCCTCAATTTTTTCCTTGAATTCAAGATATTTTCCAAGCAAAGCAGGAGACAATTCACCATAGCAGCGCGCATGCTTCTTTGGGATAATTAAAGAATAGCCTTCAACAATCTGCCCTTTGCCTGCTATAAAAATAAAATTTCGTGTTTCAGCAATCAGCCTCTTTTCTAATGACTGCCTGTTGCAAAAGACGCATCCCATAACCGCGGTAATGTATTAGTGGTATAAAAAGATTACTACGCCGTGGCCCGGCTGCTAAAAATCAAAGATTTTTGTGCCGCGCCCCAGCTCCGCTTCTCTACGCCGTGGCCCGGATTTGAACCGGGATACCCTTGCGGGAACAAGCTTTCTTGCGTTTTGCATTTCCAGGCTTGCGCAGTACCAGGTTGTGCCACCACGGCATAAGGGATTCTCCCCTATCACCCTGCGGCAGGCGTAAAGCCCACCTAGCGCCACCTGTATTGCAGTGGCGCAATCCTCTTTGGCTATACTGCTTCCCTTATAAGCTTTTTTATAAGCCTGAGAAAGGCGAAAAAAGGCCTTCCTACGCAGTAGATGAACATTTACCTCTATTCAACATAAAATAGCTGGCTTCGCCAGCGAATATCTGAAAACTTTGCCGCCTAAATGACATTCAAAGTTTTCTTATTCCCTCTGTATCGCTACAAAATCAATAAGCGAGAAGTTAAGCAATAGAGTTTCATTTAATCAGTTTAGCTAAAGAATTGTATTTCGTAAAAACTAAAAGAAAATCCTTATATTGTCTTGGCTGAATAAGCTCTTTTTCGATCATAAATTTATTCAGATTAACACAAAAATTAGCAAGCGTAAAATCTTCTCCGATAAAAAATTGAAAAAACTTCCAAACATTATATACAAAGCAAGTAAACATAAAAAGGAAATATCTTATAATGGGATTGGTTGATGTGGTATAGATTCTTATATCGTCAGTAACTCTGAAAATTGTTTCTATTCCCCATCTCTTC
>JAHJRD010000081.1 GCA_018830945.1 Nanobdellota archaeon
AAATATTCATCGCAGCTTAAACAAAACCAAAATATAGCCTAAAATATCCAAGTTACTCTTTAACGTTTGGCTTTTATCGCTCTTTCAGCAGACTTTGCCGCTGAAATATACCGAAAATCACTTAATAATCAGACAGTGCCCTTCTTATGGTAGCCCGCAGAAACGCCTTCTTACTCGCCAAGCAGCTTTCTTGCTTCTTCAAGAGATTTCTCGAGCTCTGTGTCCTTTGATTTTGCAGCAGGCTTGAATGCGCTTCTTGTTGTCATCTGCTTCATCGGCGGAACTTTTGTCGGCGATACAGGAGGCATGCCTGTCGGTCTTGGGAAAGAATATCCAGGGCTGCCTGGCTTTTGCTTTGGCTTTGCCGCTCCGCCAAACTTTTTCACTGCAAATATTCCGCCTGCAACAACAATCAGGATTATGAGTATTATTATAACCCAGGTCATTGCGCTGCTGCCTGAAGGCTCGTCCTGCATCTGGTCGGCATCAACAGTAGAATCCGCATCTGAAGAAACACAGTCCTCATCGCAGCTTCCTTCTGCATCCTCATAATCATCGCATATGCCGTCCCCGCATGTGCAGTCATCAGGGCAGTTCTCAGTTGTTTCCTCAAAGTCTGTTTCGCAAAGATTGTTAACCTCACAGTCATCCCCATAAGTGTCAGGCAATGGTTCTTCATCAGAAGGGCAGTCCTCAGGGCAGTTCTCAGAATCCTCTCCTGCCTCATAATCGCAAAGCCCGTCATCATTGCAGATTTCCGGCGGCACATAATCAGAAGGCGGCACATCAACAGGCTCGTTAAAAGCAGCATAAAGCGCCGCAGCTGTTTCAGTCACCTCACCAAGGCTTCCGTCTGCCTTTTGCTTTGTCTTCAGCCATTCAACCGCCTTTGAAGCAATGTCAGAGTATGCAGCATCCTGGTTAAGAGCCAATACTGCAAGGGCTGTTTTCATTACAGAGCGCTCAAAGCTGCCGTCTGTTTTCTGTATCCTTTTCAATTCTTCAAGGTACCTTGCCTCGCCTGTTGCAAGATAAAGCAGTGCATTGTCCTCAACCCCTGATTCAGAATAAGCATCCATGAGATATACTTTGACATTTACAGAAGAATCATCTGTTTTTTTTGCAGCCCACGCAGCATATAATGAAGATTCTTTTTTGCATGATACATCTCCAGGGCCGTTGCCAAAGCATCCGTTGTTTATTATCACTTCTGCCTTGTTTGCGCTTGTGCTTGAAACAATATAATACTTGTTGCCGCTCCTGTAAAGCAAAGTTATGACAACATCGCTTCCATCTACGCCTGTGCAGTCAACGTCAATCGCAGTTCCTGGCTGCCTTATTATGCTTGAGCTCAGGCAGCTGCTTTCCACATCAAGGAAATAGCTGTCCCCGCATTCAGGAAACTTCCCCTTATTGACAACCACAGTCTTGTCCCTTGTCTGGTTGTTGATTTCCCATGAAAGCTTGCATGTCCCGCTGTTGTCAGTTGAAACCTCAATAAACCACTTTCCTGATAATGAAGAAGGCACAATCATGGACTTAAGAGCATCCTGCACCCATGTGATATTATCCAAGCGCTGCAAAGAATCCATTGCAAGCAGCGCCATTGCAGTGTCTTTTGTCCTGCATGGAGAAGAGGGAAAACAGTATGCAGATGACTGCTCTGAAAAAATCCATTCAAGCGAATGCTCTGCCTGGGATGAAATGCCTGCCTTGCCAAGGGCAAGAACAGCCCATGCAGTTGCAACAACATTATCATTGTATGCGCCGTCTGAATCAGCCTTGCTGGAGAGCCAGTTATAAGCGCTTTGGCTGCTGAACTCAGCAGAAACAAATGAAGATAAAAGGCATAAAGCCAAAAGCAAGATTAGTGGTTTTTTCATGTTTATCCCTCTTTTTGTGCCAGTATTGTTTATTAATTGAGTGAAATACCATTGCCTAACTAAGTTAAGGTTATGGCTTCTTGCGACCAAAAATCTTATTGCCGAACAGAAAAGCACGATTATTGGGACTGCTTTACGCAAACTGTATTTCCTACAGCATTCTGTTGTAAGAATAAGAATATTCCTGCATTTATATAATTTTCTATGCCAATGGCTTTGCGTGGAAATTAGCTGGATTTCTCTATTCTGCTAAAATATGCAAGCCTTCTTCTATTGTGCAAGATTATTCTTGCACTAACCTGTGATAGTCTGCTCGCATATTTTACTTTTGTCATAATACCATATACTCGCTTAAAGGCAGAATGAAAACTTTCGCAATGCGAACGCTGATGGTATTCTTTAAGCCATGAATATATATCAAAAAAGAAGTTGAGATACATGGATTTCCATGCAATTTTTCCATTCAGATTATTGCTTATTTTAGGATATACATAACAGGCCATACCGAGCTTGTCTATTAATTCCACTAATGCACGATCATTAAACCCAGCATCAAGCCTGATGCTGCCGCCCGTTACTTGTTTAACAAGCTCATGCATAATCTGACATTCTTGTACGCCGCTAATATCAAATGTTTGCACTATCTCTCGAGAGTCTACTATCGAAGTCATATATGTTCCTTGCTTTTTGTTGGATGCATAATTCTGTTTGCGGCTACGTTCTAATCCAGTTCCATCTCCAGAAAGTAGACCGTCTGATTCCTTATTATTCATAAAGACTTGTTGAAGGATATATGCCACTTCTGGTCTTTCGTATGCTCTCCCTATAACCCAATCGTCCAAATCTTCATAAATTCCAAGAAATGG
This sequence comes from Nanobdellota archaeon, assembly GCA_018830945.1. GTDB lineage: Archaea > Nanobdellota > Nanobdellia > SCGC-AAA011-G17 > GW2011-AR17 > UBA9640. Next base: position 2,750 of record JAHJRD010000081.1, read on the forward strand.
TCCGATAAGCTCGAGCCAACCTTCTGCTTCTCTCTCTGAAGTCCCAATAAATTCACAGAATAGTACGGCTTTGGCAAGGCTTTTAGGGTTTGTCAATGGTCTTCCCACCTTGCTTTTTGTGGAACGCATGCTACAAGCATCAACAGAATCTCTGATAAATACTAATGTTTCTTTCAATGCCTGTATCTGTGTTGGCGTATACGCGGGCCAAACGATTTTTCTTTGTTTTGTACCAGGGTATATTTCTTTTTTTGCGTCTTTATCTTTCAGCAGAGCCACGGTCTGCTGAAATGCCTTATTGGGTAGTCGTGCCATAAAATCATCTCGTTTTGTAGATGAGATTATAATATATGTAGTGCCTAATATCTATTGTGAAGTAGGCAATCATAAACTTTATAAATTGTAGTGCCTACTAAATATACATGGTATATCTGCGTGCAAAAGCATTCAAGAGGAAAAAAGGTGCAAAACCTAAGATTTACTATTATCTTGTTGAGGCGCGAAGAGAAAAGGGAAAAGTTCAACAGAAAGTAATTAGGTATCTGGGGACCGCCGAAACCATAAACAGTGATTACAAAGAATTGTCTGATTTAAGGGCTAAACATAACCCTAAATCATGAATATCCACGCAAAGCCGTTTTTAAGCGTTATACACAGCCTTGTAATGGTTATAGCATGCCTCAACCAAAGGCTTAATCTCTCTTGCCTGAGAAGGGGATATTCCCCCCTTTGGTGTTTGAGTTTCTATTATGTTATCAAGCGTCCTTTCAAGCCTCTTTAAGTCTGAAGCAAGCATTACAGCATCTTTCTGCGCAGGCGTAAAGTCATTTCTTCTATAAATAGGATGGTCAGGTTGTAAATTTGTTGAACCAAAAATGTCAATAGCAGAAGCCATTCCCTTAAAAAACGCCCTTACTTTTGTTTTTCTTATTAGTTTTGGGTATTCAAGCCGCCTGTTGCATTCATCTACCAAGGCATCAAATTCATCCATGATTTCTTTAAAAAGCAGAGATATATTTAAGCTTTCTCCAGCTTCCAAACCAAAACATCCGCATAAGCAACCTTCTTCTTATGAAAGGAAAAGCTGTGCTTTAAAGGAAACTTATATCTCCATTTTGCCTTTGCTTCAAATCCATTGTCTTTTATTATAGCTTTTACAAAGCTTTCAGTAGATGCCTTGTGAAAGGAATAGATTGTTTTTGCTGTTTGCATTGCTTTTAATAAAAATTCTTTATCAGCGTGCTCTTGTTTTGTGCCAAAAGGAGGGTTTTGGATTACAGTGTCTATTTTCCCTTTGAAAGCCTTTATATCACTGCAAATGAACTCTGCCTTTAGCTTTTTTCCAAGCCTTTTCTGCATTTCATTAACATTGTTTTTAGTTAATTCAACTGATTTCTTATCAATATCAAGAAAAATAACTTTCTTGGCGCCTAAAACCAAAGCTGCAATGCCTAAAATCCCATTGCCGCAGCCAAGGTCAGCTATTGTTTTATCTTCAATGTCAGCTGACATATAAGCATTCCACGCAACCTCTGCAGCTATTTCAGAATCTGTGGGATACTGCTCAAGCTTTACATCCTTTTTTTCAAGCTGATTAAGCCCTGAAAGCAATACTGCAAGCTGGCGTTTGTTCATAAGACACCTCACATGTCCAGTGCTTCAAGCTCAGCAGTATCTATTTCAACGTCTTCAACAGCAAGCTCTTCATCCAAAGCAGTCAGGTCTTCGCTCAGCTCTGTCTGCTCAGCAGCTGTTTCAGAAGTCTGTAGGGATGTCTTCATTACGCATCCTGCCATTAAAAACAGCAATGCAAGAACTGCTATTATTGCTATGTATTTCATATGATAGAAGTGGGGGTTATGGTATATAAGGATTATGGCTTTTATTTCACAAGCTGCATAACCCTAATCTCAGCAACTGCCAAAGGAGAAAGCTTCTTAAGCTCTGCTTTCAAAAACTTCTGCAAATCGCTGCTTGCAACAGCCACAATAAACTCAGAATAGCTTCTCTTGCCTGCTTCATCCGCAATAATCTGCCTTGCTTTTAATCTTATCGCAGTGAGCAGCGAGTTGTGCGCAAAGCCCCTTGTGACAAAGAAAGGTTTTACCCTTACTTTTATATTATCTTTTGTAGTTACAACAAATGAATCATCTGCCTTGTCCCTCTCTCTCTTGACAAGCCTTTTGACAAGCATTGGAGCGATTTCATACTTAACAACCTCTGTTGAGGCATTCTGCCCCTGCACTCCCTTTACCCTGAATGTGAAAACTGCATTCTGCCTTCTAAGCTCAGCAGCAAGCCTGCCTGCATTCACAACAACTGTCCTTCCGATAAGCTGCTCAATCTCATAAGCAGATGTCTCGCCAATAACCTGCTCGCTGAATTCAGGTGATGCAAGTATCGTAAACCACTTTTTCTTGCCTTTCATTGTTTTTTTATTTACCATATGATTATCCTACCAGCAGCTTTGCCTTTGTCTTGTCATATTCCCAGTCTTTCGGCAGAGCGCCTGTTTTCTTGTAGTATTTTGCAAGCTTGTTAATCTTTGACTGCGTGATAAGTTCTCCCCTTCTTGCAGTCTGATCCTTCTTGTTAACCTCAAGGTGCTTCATGAGCTTGATATGCCTTTTGATTAATGCAACAATCGATTCTGGCAATGGAAGCGCGGCATTGTTTTCTTTAAGAATCTGGACAATTTTCTTCTCAGTAAGGGCTTTAACGCTTGGCACGCCGTACATGTCCCTTAATGCGGCGCCTATCTGGCTTGGGGTGTATTCCTGCTTTGCAAGCTTCACAACAAGCTGCTCAATCTCCTTGGGCTTGTAGCTAACCCAGACTGCCTTAGGCGCAGGGAACGGTTTTTTGCTTCCTGCTTTTCCTCTCGCCCGAGAATACATCTTTGCCATTGTTTTATTCCCAGCATAGGAAAGCCATGCGTAGAACACTGCAAGACAATCCTATCTTTCTTGTATGGATAAAGAGGGGTTATTTATAAGCTTTTCGCCGATTACCTTCGGGAATAAATAACATGTCCCCTTCCATAACGCTTATTGAGCCATTTTGCAAGAGGACCTGAAAATACCCCATTCGGAAGTTTGGCGTACGCACTCCATTTGCACTCTGCTTCTGGAGCAAGCTTTAAAGTTTGGCTGTCTAATACCAACCTGCCTGCCAGCATTTTTCTTGCGCCTGCAAGTGAACCAAAATCATACTTAGCCAGCACCTCAGGCAAGTAGGTTTCCGCAGGTTCAGTTGTTTCACCGGTCATCCTTTTGACAGTTTCAGCGCAAAATTTAGGGTCATAGCACTGCTTTCTTGTAATCATATGGTTTGGGGTATAATAGCCTGCTGGATCTCCCGGCAGGTAAGGCATCATAAGCTCCTCCCCCCAGTGTCCCATATCCTCTCGTTTTAAGCTTTCAAGCAGGCGGGCATTTTTCACAATGTCCTGCCCTTCCTGCAAATACCAATCTTGATCATAATATTTTGGCTCATCTTCCATGCCTTCCGGCGTCCTGAAGACTTCATAAGTCAATCTGCCTACCAGCCGCCTGTTGCAGCTGCGCTCAAATTTTTTCCATCGTTCATTATTCCTTTCGCGCACAGGGCTGCAGAATTCAATAACTTTTTCAGTAAGCGCTTTTGCACGCTCATCCAATCTTGATTCCAAGTTTGTTATTTCACTGCATTGAGTGCATGTCGGTTCCATAGAAATTGGAGATTCTGCAGTGGTTTATATACTTTTTGTATTTGCAACGATAAACATGGCTATCGGAAAGGATTGCTGCCAACAGAACCTTTCATGCACACAAAGCTTGTAATGCAATTCATGCAGGTGCCTTTTAGTTGATGAGCTAACGCCTATCCTCAAAAGATGAAATCATGCGCCCTTATGAAATCTTCAAGACATTTATGGTTTAATATTGAAACCTTGGGGGCGGATGCAGTGAAGTACTTTCTCTCCCTGCGCGAGATAAGATGGAATGGGATTCCTGCGCCAGGCATGATGCGCTCTATTATGCCTGTGTCTTCTTTTGAAAATATTTTCATGGAAAAGCTTCTGCCGCCATAAATGCCCCTGCGCTTTCAGGAGATGCTCTCATTATAGCTTCACTGCTTTCTTCAGCAGCCATCAATACTGGAGCGCTTTTCATTGCTGTTAACCTTCCAAAATAGGACATATACTTGTATATGAAAAAGAACCCTCCTATGAATGATGCTAATGCCACATCAACCATTACAACAACCCTTGCCTCATTCTGTATTAGCCTGTTTCCTTTTTCAGTTGCTGAATAATAAACAGGCTTTCTTCCTTCAGTTCCTTCCCTTTCAACAAACCCTTTTTGCGCTAATTTTGCCAAATGCTCGTGCAGGGTTGACTTTGACATGCCTGTAACAGAAGATATGTCAGGCAAAGCCATTCTCTTGCTGGATAATATCTTCAAAAGCTTTCTTCTTGTGTAAGATGATAATATGCCCAGCTCCTGCATGGTAATTTCCATAAGAAAAATAATTAATTTTACCCTTTAAAAGCTTTTCAATTATGTTCGGATTCGCCTTTGGGGACTGGAGCGAAGCGGAATGTCGCCTTGATGATCAACCTGTCTGCAGGTTGCTTTAAAAAGCTTTCAATTTTGTTCGGATTCTAAAATTCGCCAGAAGCCCCAAGCATTAATACGCTTCCATACGGATACAAGCCAGGCATTATTCCCAGGCCTTCAGGAACTTCAGCTTCTTTTCCGATTGCAGTGTTTACAAGATACCATATCTCTTCCCATCTCAAGGCCAGTTCAATTGCAGATGCTGCAAACAAGACGCCGTAAGCAGCGTCTTTTGCTTCAGGCGATGAAAAATTCACCCTCATTATATGGCCTATGTCGCTCCCGCCCATATCCATTCCAGCCCAGTGCTTTATCGATGATGTCCAGATATACCTGTGCCTGTCAAGCATCATCATCAATGATGTTGTCGCTGCAAAGCTTCTTGACCAGTCAGGCAATACATCGTTTTTCAATAATGAAGTCAAAGCAACATTCCCTGCTGTTGTAAAGCCCATGCCTGCTGCTGATATAAGCGTGCTCTGCAGCTGCCCTAAATCATAGTCAATGCTGCGGCACAGCCTGTCCCTACATGTTCCAACCCTGTGTGTAACGCAGGCAATATCCCCGTTGCAGTCTCCGTCAAACAAATGCATCTCAACATTTTTTGCCCCAAATATGTTTGCCAGCGCATAGTGCCCGAACTCATGCCATACAACTGTCAGCATAAAGCTGCCTCCTATATTAATAGGATACTCCCACCAGCTTGTTGTATATTGGTAGGAAGGCTCTATTCCCTGCGCTTCAAGATAATCCTCTATTGTTATTTCCCTTGCAGGAATTGTGATGTCAGGCGCTTCAAGCAATCCAGGCGAAAAGTCTCTATAAGAAGGCGCCTCAAGAATGCTTGTATTATCAACAGGCTCCAAAACCCTTTGATAAGCTTCTGCAGGGCTTTCCTGCTGGTGCGTTTCAACATAAGCAGTGTCATTAATATAAGAATAGTCAGGCACAGTGTCAAACATGTCTGCTTTTGCAGCTGAAGCTCCCAGAATGGAAGCCAATGCGAGTCCTGCTGCTGCCTTTATTCCTGCCATGTGTTAATCCTTGTTATTTGCATTAAGAAAATGTATTATCCTGTCCAATGCATTTTGTTTCTGCTCAATTTCCGTAAAACGATGCCCTGCGCCATGCACGATAAGCAGGTCTTTGCTTGAAGGAGATGATTTGAAAAGCAGTTCTGCATCTTCTTTTGGGATTACATCATCTTTATCCCCGTGGATAATCAGTACAGGGCATGTAACTGATTTTATGCTTGCGATAGGATCGTATAGCTTATAGTCTTTAACAAAAGATTTATCAGCCAATGCTTCTCCAAATAGCCTGTATTTATCCCCTACTTTTTCAAGCGTTTCTATATATTTAAGATAATGCGCCCTGCCGCTAATGAGTATGAGCCCGGCTATAGTTTTATTGTTTTTTGCAAATGCCAGCGCAGTAATTACTGAAAAGCTGTTGCCTATAAGAATAATCCTGCTTATATCAACTTGCTTTATCTGCTCCAATACTGCATTTATATCATCAAGCTGCTTTGTGACATTAGCATCCTCTAATTTACCCTGGCTTTCGCCGTGTCCTGAAAAGTCAAACTGAAGCGTGTTATACCCCTTGTTTGGCAGGTTTTTCGCTATAAAGTTAATTGTGCTGTTTTCTTTCTTGCCTGTAAGGGCGTGAAGTATGAGCACTGTCGGTTTGTTTGTCTTGGAGTCTGAGATATTCAATTCGCAGACTAATTTTTCGCCCTGCTTATTTTTGATTTCCTGCCTTATGGTTTCCATATTTAATGCCGGCCCTGCTGCTGCCTTTTTTACTATTTTAGCCATAATTAACCCTTTAATATGTCACTACTAACTGATAATTACTTATATATAAGCCTTTCGGCAAACCTTTATATAATAGCTTATCATTACATATTCTTAGATAAGGAAAACATTAGGGCAAAACGCCCACAATTTTTTCTTAGGAAAAGTATTTAAAACATACAGGAGATAAATAAATTAAAATGACAATAGAAATATGCGCAGTCGGAGGCTTCTCAGAGATTGGGAAGAACATGATTGCAATTAAATATAAAGACGAGGCAATAATATGCGACATGGGCTTTTACCTGCCCAAAATAATCACATACCAGGAAGAGGAAGGCGAGGTAGGCAGCTATGGGATGACAAGAGAAATCCTTGCGAAGATTGACGCCATCCCTGATGATTCTGTGATAAAGGAATGGAAGCCCTTTGTAAAGGCAATTATAATAGGGCACTGCCACCTTGACCATCTTGGCGGAGTGCCATACATGGCAGGGGATTACAACTGCCCTGTTATAGCAACGCCTTACACGCTTGAAGTATTAAAAACAATACTCGCGGATGAAAGGATAAAGATACGAAATCCCCTTAAGCCATTAAGCACAGGCTCGAGCATAAAGGTTTCTGAAAACATTACAATTGAGTTCATAACCATGACTCATTCAACACTGCAGACAGCAATGACAGCAATACACACGCCTGAAGGCACTATAGTGTATGCAAATGACTACAAGTTTGACAACCATCCTGTAATCGGAAAAAAGCCTGATTATGAAAGATTGAAAGAGCTTGGCAATTCAGGAAAAGTGATTGCTTTGATAATGGACTCATTATACTCGGACGCAAGGATGAAAACCCCTTCTGAAAAAGTAGCAAGGGAAATGCTCGGAGATGTAATGCTTGGCGTTGACAACAAGGGGAAACTGATGGTTGTCACGACATTTGCGTCTCACATTGCAAGGCTCAAGTCAGTGATTGATTTTGGAAAGAAGCTGAAGAGAAAGGTGGTTTTCATGGGCAGGAGCATGCACAAGTACATCTCTGCAGCTGAAAACCTCAATCTTGTAAGCTTTTCAAAGGAAGCTGAAATTGTATGGATTGGCGAGCATGTAAAAAGAAAGCTGAAAGAGATTTCCTTGAATAAGGAAAAGTACCTTGTTATATGCACAGGCAACCAGGGCGAGCCAAAATCCATTTTAATGAAAATGGTAATGAAAGATCTGCCTTTTGAGTTTCAGCAGGGCGACACTGTAATATTCTCGTGCAGGGCAATTCCTGCGCCAATTAATATGGCAAACAGGGCAATGCTTGAGGACAAGCTTTCAAGAAAAGGCGTGAGAATCTTCAAGGACATACATGTCTCCGGGCATGCGGCTCGTGAAGACCACAGGGACCTGATAAACATGCTAAAGCCCAAATATGTGATACCTGCGCACGGCGATGTGAGCAAATTAACGCCTCTTGCGGATTTGGCAAGCGAAATGGGCTATGTGCTTGGAAAGACAGTGCTTATTGTAAGGGACGGGCAGATTGTTGAGGTGGAAGCATAAGCTTTAAATATCACTTTGATATCTAAAAAGTAGTATTTTTAATCAGGGGGCATCGAAACTTGCGTTTCGGTTCTCTTCGTAAACATCAGGAGGCTACAAAATGGATAACGAAGACGCAAAAGAGGAAAAACCAGCTACGCCAATGATTGGCGAAAAGAAGCAGGGCAATAAAAACCATGTGCTTTATGGTGTTGTTGCTGTTTTGGCTGTAATATTATGTGTTGCATTGTTTACAGGCAAGATCGGATTCTTAACAGGCAAGGCAGTAAGCGGCGACAAGGCGAGTGTTGAATTTTATGTTATGTCACAGTGCCCTTACGGAACTCAAGTAATCGATGCGATTGCACCTGTTCTTGAGAAAATGGGCGATGCTGTTGACTTCAGCATTGACTTTATTGGCGGAGCAAATCCAGACGGCACATTCACTTCGCTGCACGGCCAGCCTGAGGTTGATGAGAATATAAGGCAGCTTTGCGCAATGAGAATAGCCCCTGACAAATACATGGATTATATTTTATGCCAGAACAAAAACATAAGAAATGCTGCTGCAAATGCTGACACATGCGCTGCAGAAGCAGGCATTGATGCATCTGAATTAAATGCATGCTTTGAAGGCAATGAGGGAAAGCAGTTGTTGACAGAGTCATTTGCAAAGGCAGACGCTGTTGGTGCAATGGGGAGCCCTACAATATATGTTAACGGCAATGCTTATAATGGCGGAAGGGATGCATTATCATTTCAGGAAGCAATCTGCAGGTATGCAAACTGGCACGATGAATGCAGCGATATACCTGAATGCTCTGCAGATGTAGACTGCACTGCTGAACTTGACAAGGACGGAAAGTGCAATGCAGGCAAATGTGAATACAGCGAGCCAGTTGCTGTTGAGTTTATTGTGCTTAATGATGTTAAGTGCGGATTGCAGTGCGACCCAACTCAGGTAATTGAGGCAACAAACAATATCTTCAAGGGCGTTAACCAGAGGAATGTTGATGTAAATAGTGATGAAGGCAAGAAGCTTGTTTCAGAGCTTGGCATTCAAAAGGCTCCTGCTTATTTGTTTGGAGCGTCAGTAACAGAATCATTCACATGGAACACAATGCCTCAAATACAAGGTGCATTTGAAAAGAGAGGAGACTGGTACAAGCTTTTAGATGCAGCTGTCGGCGCAAACTATCCTATAGATGAAGAAGCAAGGAAAGCATATGAAGCAGTATTTAAACCATATCAAGGTGGTTGTGAAGGTTTAGTGAAATCTGCTGTTCCAGAAATTACCTTGTTTATTGAATCTAGATGTCCCTATGGTACCCAAACATTAAATGGTGCTGCTCCTGTTGCATCTCTCTTAGGAAAAGGAGTAAAGATTATTCCAAAATATATGGTATCTGTTAATGGGGATACAGTTAGTGCAATGCATGGTGCAGAAGAACTTGAAGAAGATAAGAAACAAGTATGCATAAGAGAAGAGTTTGAAGATGAGTTGTGGACATATCTCAAATGTTACGCAGAAACAGGTAACACAGATTCTTGCTTATCTTCAGCAGGTATAGACAAAGGAAAGCTTAAAGAATGTACCGGTGCAAGGGCAGTTGGATATTTAAAGAATGATGGAGAAGAATGGGCAAATGTATATGGCCCGTTATGCAAGGGTGTAAGCCCTAATGGTTGTGGCTCACCAAGCATATTTGTTAACGGAAATCCTGTAAATGAATTCCAAGAAGTATTCGGCGGCCGGTCTCCAGAATCCATAAAGAAGATTGCCTGCTGTGCAATGGACAAGCAAGATAATTCTTGCTCAAGTTCTTTGTCCTCAGAACAACCGCCTGTGGGCTTTGGAGTTATAGGGGCATCTACTGCGGTTGCTACGACCAACGGCGGCGGATGTGGAGTATAAATTTCCGCTTTTTCTTCTTTTTTTCCATATTTCCTGAATTATTTCCGGGGATATTGAAAAATCTTAACCACTTGAACCACTTGCCATCTGCTCGGGCGGATTCTTTATTAATATAGAATACTAGAAAAGTTTGTGGCACATAAAATCATATTCAGGCATTATCTTGATACTTTCTATAAAAGTAGGGTGCCAGTATACTTTTATCCACATATATTGAGACTGAAAAAGAAAGGATTAACAGTTAAGTCTGTTGAATCCCTTTGTGACAACAAAGTACCAAGGTCAACTTTATATGCATGGCACAAGGGCAAAAGAATTCCAATAGAATTCAAAAGTTTCTTTAAGGCAAAAAAACATTTTACACATTCGGATATAAACAATCTGGCCCATTTGCTTGGTTCAATATTAGGAGATGGGGGAATTGTTAAGACTGGTCAAGTACATTATTGTAATACTGAGGGATTTCTTATTAAACAATTTAAGGAAAATGTTAGAAAAGTATACAAAAATGAGAAGTATTCTAAAAGTAAATATGGCAATGCCATTCATCTTACATACTCCTCAAGAATAGGAAGAACCCTCTGGTGCTTATTCGGTAAATTCTCTTCAGGAAAAGATACGAAAATCATAACAGAACAAATAAATGTCATGCCTTTAGACTGGAAGATAAAAGTTGTACGTGCTCTTTATGAAGATGAAGGCTCGGTTATTTGGAGAAAACATACACATTATATCTCGTTTAAGCAGAAATCATGGAGTATTACCCAATTTGTCCAAAATGTACTTGCCGAATGCAAAATAAAATCCTTACTTACTCCTGATAATGGGATGTATATGTTAAGGATATGCAGTTATGCTGATATGAAGCGTTTCAAAGATACTATCAATTTCTCAAAAGGGTACAGAAAAAGATGTAAATTAGATGCTCTTTTGACAAGTATAAAACATCCGCATTTTGATACGAAACAAAAAATATTAGATCTCCTTAAACAAGGTCCAATGGATTATCATGATTTAGCTTGCCATTTTAAACTTCATCCTAAAACAGTAAGGGGGCATTTGCATGGTTGGGCTAAGGACAGTATTAAAGATAGCTTAATCAAAATGGGGCTTGTAAATGCAGCAAAGTCAAGGGGAAAAGTTACCTATTCATTAGCTTAATAAAACTGCTTTATCTATGCCGGGGTCTTCCTTTAAACCTTTTAATTCCTAGTTTTATAGCTTTTTACGTCTTCACTAGCTAGTTTAGACACTACCAAAAGCTTTAAATACTCAGAAAGCGACAATTCTAGTAGAAATACTACTTTACAGAGGCATCGGGGGTATTTATGCAGGAAAAGGAGAGCTTAAAATGACAATCTACAGCTTAAGGCCAAGGCATGTAAGATATCTTATGAACCTTGCTTCTGACTGGCATGTTTTCTCGCATGACCTCACAAATTCTCATAGTTTTGAAACAGCCAAGAAACTGCTTGAGCTGTATGACAAAATCCTGCATGGACTAGATTCAAGAGTAAGCATAATCCAGGGATTAGATGATGTATGCAGGGTATGCAGCGATAAAAAAGCAGATTGCGGCAATATTGAAGCAGAAGAGAAAGAGCTTATTGAAGCGCTTGGATTTTCTGTTAATAATAATTACAGCATTGGAGAACTAATACACAGGAGGGATTTAAATGGCGCATGAAATTTACTGCTTTGAATTTGGAGAAGCAGAGAGAAATGTAGGGAATTTTCTTGCAAGGCAAGGATATGATGTGAGAAGGGTAGAGAGTTTGGGCGGTGTTGAGGCAAGGCTTTCTGAGCCGTCTGTTAGCAAAAGAAAATTAAGGGAAGCGGTGAGAAAAGCTTTGAATCCTAAAGAAAGAGTGATTGCACTGCACCAGGAGCCGCATCTTGCTTATGCTCTTGCAAAGATGGTTGACACATTAAGCGACAAGTTTTGTTATGTCCATATAAGCCCTGACAGCGCATGGCACGGCGAATACCATGAAACAGTGCGAAGAAGCCATTTTATTCCTCAGCTTTTGTATGATACAAACGCAAGGGAAAGCAGGAAAAGAAAAGAAATAAACCTTGTCAATATCGGTGCTTTTAACCATATTTTATCAAGCATTACAGACTGGGGTTTGAGAAACAAAGGATTGAATACGCTTGAGGGCGTGCTTTCAATGACGCCGAAAGATGCTTATGTGCTTGTTGATTTTAGCGTGCTTTCTCCTGCAGAGTTCTCAGCCGAAGGAGTAGAAAGAGGCACCCTCACAAGGCAGGAGCTGTTTGATGTTCTGCAGCAGGTGAAAAGCGCTAAAGATATTTTAGGAGCAACTATTGTTGTGTACGGCGTTGCTGAGGAAAGGAATGGGGTTCCTGTGTTGTGCGCTCCTGAAAAGGATTTAATGCTTTACAAGGAAGCTGCTGATTTGCTGACAAGGGAGGCAGCATGAATTTAATTCCGTGGGAAATCTGTTCCCTTGAAATAGATGAGGATGGAGCAAGGATTGGCAGGTATTTTCAAAAGCAGGGGCTTGATATAAGAAGGGTTTTTATTGAAAAAAGCAGGCTGGAGCAGGGCGCTGAAGGCATTGGAAAGGAAGAGCTTGCGGAAATCATTGAGTCTGCAATACCCGCAGGCAGAAGGGTAATTGCCCTTTGCAGCGACGGCAGCTTTCACTATCTTGCATACGGGCTTTGCAAAAGAGCAGAAAGAATAAGCAGGGATTTAGGCTATATACAAATTGACCACCATGCTGACGCAGCTGACAGCGATAAAACAGGGCTGTTATGCGGAAATTTTGCAAGGGCTGTCTTAAGAGAGAAAGGCGAAGAGAATGCGCTGTTTGTCGGAAACCGGTATTTTCCTGAGAGGAGCATTACTGAAGAGGACTTAAGGGCAAACGGGCTGCATGAGCTTGAAAGGATGCTGAGGCATATGCCTGATAATATTTATGTTACAACAGAGCTTGACGTAACAGCACCTGAAGTGGCAAGGACCGCATTCAGCAGGGGAAAATTTACAAGGGATGAGCTGGTTGCAGTGCTTTCCTGCATAAGCGCAAACAAGAACATAATCAGCGCTGATATTTTCGGCTTTACAACAAGGTACTGCCCGTATGAGGAGTATGAGCATATTACGCCGCCTTCGTTTGAAAAAACCATGGCTGTTTACAGGGATGCTATTAAGGCGCTTACAGGAGGAGGAAGATGAAACCAAGAACAATAGCTGCATTTCTTGCAATGCTCTTAACAGGGCTGTTGCTTATTTCATATTCGCTTTCAGCAGAGGCTGTTGAATCATATGCTGTCCATTCGCCTTCTGACACTGTTTCTGAATCCCAGATACAGGTTTATGACACAAAGGTTATAATCACAATACCAGGCGCAGAGTGGGCTTCTTACACAAACACAAAATCAATGGAGCCTGTATTGAATGAGAATGCGCACGGCATTGAGATTGTTCCAAAGTCTATTGAAGATATTCACATTGGGGACATAGTTGCTTATGAAACAAAGTATAACAGGATTCCTGTTGTGCATCGCGTTGTAGATATTAAGAAGGATGAGCTGGGTGCTTATTTTGTTTTGAAAGGCGATAATAACATGAAGGCAGATGCTGAGAAAGTAAGGTTTTCGCAAATCAAGTATAAATTAGTGGCGGTGATTTATTAAGATGGCAAGGACAAAGAGAGTAATACTTGAAAAAAGATTAAATCCTGTAAGGATAAACCCTTCAAATATTGCTAATCTGCGCGATTTCCTTAGTGATAAGAATGGATTTGTAAGAAGGGCTGTTGATGATTATGGATTTGAATTTCTTGGAAAAATGTCAATGATTGCTTTTCACATGGAGCAGGATGCAAGGGCTATTGAAGTTGTTTCAGGCATGGATGACTTGTGCGCGCACTGCAAGGTGATGGAAGATTGCAGAGCTCCCTATGATAGGAATGTCAGCGCAGACATGAAGAGCGCAGGCATTGAAAAAGGAAAAATCTACACAGGCGCAGAGTTTTTTGAAAAGCTAAGGGGGCAGTATGGCAGAGCTTGAAGACAAAATTATAAGATTTCGCCCGCACAACCTTGTAAAGGTTTTGTGGAAAGACCTTTTAAGGACAGAGGCTGAAATCGGCATGGAATGCACAGAGCAGGGATACCCCTCTCAGTTTTACAGCAAGGTTTGCGAAGTAAGGAATAATCTCTTTTACAATAAGCACGGCGTTATTCTTGTGCCCGGGTTTGACGACATGTGCCATGCCTGCGATTCTCGGGAGGATTTTATCTGCAGGCAGCCTGATAATGGTGACAGCAACAGGCAGTTCATGGACGACTGCGGCCTTGAGATGAATGTTCCGTATGCAAACAGGGATTTGCTTGAAAGGATAAGGGGCTATGCAAGCATGCAGATTGGGGACCCAATGGCAATATTAAAAGGGGGATTCATTGATTTGATTCTTATAGGAAATGAAAAACAACACGGAGGCAACTAAAATGAAAGAAGGAAGATGCAGACAGTGCGGCGCGAACTACCAGATGAGATCTGACAAGATGCCTAAAGCTGTAAAGTGCTTCTGCGAAAGCAGGGATTTCCAGATAATTGACAGGAAATAAAAAGCAAAAATAAAAAAAGCGGCCTTTTTGTTATTGGGTTAGCTGCTTAAAGGAAAATAAAATGGATTTACCTGAATGGAAGCTGTATGCTTTGGAAATGGATGATGCAGGAAGAAAGATTGGAGAGTTTTTCCAGCAGCAAGGCTTTCCGATAGAAAGAGTAAACCCTGCAGAAGGCATAGAGGGCATAGCCGGATTTGTCCCTGACTTCAAAAAGAACATAGATAAAAAAGTTGTTGAGAAAGGAATAGCTGATTGCATTAAGACTGATTCTAGGGTGCTTGCTCTTTATGGCCACGGCAGCTATCACTTCTTTACATATGGGCTTGCAATGCTCGCAAACAGGCTTATTAGCAATGATTTTGGCTATATTCATATAGACAACCATCATGATACATGGTTCGATAACTGGGATAGAATAACCTGTGGGGCGTTTGTGCAGCAAATATGCCAGGATACTCATGTTTATGGCTTTAGGCGCAACATCCTTTATATTGGGGATGATACAGTTGAAGAAAAGCCAAAGTTTTTTGGCGCAGGCATGTTTGGAACAGGCTTGCTTAGGAATAATAATCTTGACATTATGCTCCATGAAAAAATGCCTGATGATGTTTACCTTACAATTGACCTTGACGTAATGCACAGGGAAGAAGTAAGGACTGCATTTGAGAGGGGAGATTTAAGGCTTGACGAGCTTAAAACAATCCTAAGAAACATAAAGCAAAAAAAGCGGATAATAAGCGCTGACATCTGCGGCTTTGCAGAAACAACCAAGCCATATGCAGACCCTGATTATCTTGCTGGCAGAGACATATCTTCTTTTGAGCAAAGCATGAAAGTATATAAAGAGCTTTCAGATATTATCATGGAGAATTAAAATGGGAATAGAAATATTGCTTAAGGCATACCTTGTAACATACTGGCCAAGGGAACAGCCTGATAAGGCAATGATTGCTTATTCCACAATAGACGTTAAATTTGAGGAAGAGTGCATAGACAATCCTGATGGGGCTGGCTTGCATTATGAAGTAAAGATTATAGCAATGCTTAAGCTGGCATATTCAGCTGATTTTGTTGCAAAGCACAAGAAACTGGTGCATGACAGCACAAGGAAAACCCTTGTGGAAATGGGGCTTATAACTCCCAGCCCTGAAAGAAAGAATTATTACACGCGCCGCATTAATTCATTGGCAGATATGGATGCTATAAAAGAGCAGACAGCTGTAAGAATGATAGAGGATTATTTTGCAAAACAGGAGAGAGATGGAAACAGTAACTGAATGGGCTTGTGCTCTATTTAGATAGAGCCTGACAGCGAAGCGCTTGGAAGGTTTTTCCAGCAAGCATGAAAGTTTATAAACAATGTATGAATATTATAGCATATGGGGCTTGAAACAATATTAAAAGCTTACCTTATGATTTTCTGGCCTGAAACAGGGCCTTTGTCAAAAACAACAATGCTTGATTACAAGATTGTTACAGCGCAGTTTGATGAATCAATGCCTGTTGAACAAATAAAGGTTAATACATATTATGAAAATATAGGCGCTGTCCCGGCAGACAAGCCTGCTGATTATGTTGAAACCCATAGGGGAGAGATGTATGTATTTGGCTGGAATAAGCTGGAGAAAACCACAAAGCAAAAGCGGGACAGGAATATAAGCCGCGTTTTCTTTGTGCGCATAAAGCACGCAGGGCTGGCAGACGGGATTGCAAAAGGATTTCCGCATTTGCTTTTTAAGAAATACATGGAAGGGGATAAGGAATTAAGGTATATTGCGCTTTCAAAAGGAAGCAGTGTCTTAAACTAGCCATACAATTCCATAACCTATCAAGCACCCTGCTGACAAATAAGGCATTGCAGGATAGAATTTCTTGTTGCTTGAGAAAAGGAACAGCAGGAACAATGAGGCTGCTGCAAACAAAGGGACAATGAATGTTCTGAAATCCAAAAGCCCAAATCCAAACTGCTTCATCACAGCGCCTGCAAACAACAGGGGAAACCCTATGTCACCTCCGCCTAATATTGCAATGCCTGATTTGTCTTTTTCAGGCACAACTGTTTTCGCAGCCGCCTTTGTTGTCTTGCCAATGCTGATATGCCCTTCCGGGGTCTTACCTTTCTTTCTCCTGTAAGGCACCAAAAGCCCTGCAAACATCTTTGACTTGCCCTGGAACTTGGCTAATTTAATCATGTGCTTTGTCTTTCTTACTGCAATGTAATCATACACTGAAATCAAAGCAAGAAGCACAATAACAGCAACCACATTAAGGATAGGGACAAATATAGCAGCCAATGCCCCGTAAATGAATATTTCAGTGAAGTTATGGACAATATATGAAGGCCTAAATACCTTTAACAGCGCCAGAACAACTGCAATTGCTATTGCAAACTTTTCAGGGATAAAAGCGCTGAAACTTATTGTCAGGCAAAGCCATACGCTAAGCAAAAACCAGAATTTCCATAGCTTCATCATGCTAAACCTTACCAGCAATAATCCTAATGCAGTTGCAATTAAAATAAAGATGAATATTGGAATAAAAGTATAGCTCTGCTGCTTTTCAGGCACAACAGGCCTTTCAATATTCAAAGGCAGCTCTGGCTTTTCCATGTAATGCGCAGTAACAGCCAATCCAATAACCTGAGCAAGAAGGAATATCACAACAAGAAATGATATTGCAAATAAGTTATGTTTCATTTGTTTAAGATTGTTCTAATGCTTTAAATGTCTTTTCTTTGCTTCTGAATGCACCTTTTTTATCAGCGCCAGCGCTTTCTTCTCCCTTATGCCGTGCTTTACCAGCATTTCCTTTATTTTATTGTCGTCAATGCCTGAATAAACACATCTCAGCACAAATGGCCCGACTACTGGAGAGGATGCCTTTGAAATGCGCCCGCGCGCGACCTTTATTGCAGAATTAACGCATTTTGCAGACACGCCGTTTTTCATGAACGTGGCTTTTATCTGCTCATCCGGATACCCGCGCATGACAGACTCTGTCATATGAGGTATAAGCTCCTGCTCAGACATCCTGCATATTTTATCATAAGCCCTTTCCAGGGCAGCGCAGCCTGCGTCTTTTTCAATATTCTGTGAAGCCATTTTATCTATTATGCCGCTCTCCTCCAACCCCTGAAGGAGGTTTAGTTTTGCAAATTCAACCAGCTCTTTTGCGGGCTCAACTGCCTTTTTTTGCAGCGGCTGCGGCGCAGAAAGCTCCTCTGCAATCTCAGGCATTATGTATCCAAATCTTCTTCCGTACAATACAAGAGATACAAGGCTTATAACCAGGAAAATATCAATCAAAGCTGTTATTGGTATGCGCCATCCCCACAACTCAATGCCTCTTGGCGGAATTGGCTCTTTCCCTGGCTCAATTATCTGCTCTTCAGCAACAGGCTGGATTACTGTAAGGAATTCCTTTATCTCTGGTTTTTTCGCGACTATTGCGTATGTGCTGAACTCTTTTGCTTCAGAGCAGTACTCTGTTTTTGTTGCTTCTATTTTTACAATCTCTGTAGGAAGATATTCCCAGTCTTCCTGCTCAGCGCCAAAGCTCACCCTCATCTCATTGCCCTTAATGCTCACAGGGCGTAGGTTGTACAGTATTCTCGGCTTGTAATGCGCAAGCGCCACATCCTGTTTCTGCATTTCCTGCTCTTCAAGCCATTCTTCCTCAACCGAGAAGCAGAGCTCTGCCTTTATTTCAACATCTGCCTCAAGCTTTATGTCTAAAATTTGGTAAACCTTGCCTTTAGGCTGTTTTGCCTTTTCAGGGATAGCTTCTTTTTTCTCAATGCTCATCTTTACATTACTTGCATCTTTTGCTGCAGTCACTGATATTTTTGTAAGCGCTGTTTTCTTGTCAGTAAATTCTTTTTCAACAGGAACATTTGCTTTCAAGTCATAGAAGTTTGCCTTGCTCTGCTCAGCTCCACCGCCCCCTCCTCCTGCGCCGCCTACTACGCCTTCACTTGCAGCAGGGCAGTCTCCTGGGCAGGAAGCTGTTGTTTCCCCTGTTTCACAAACCTGGTTGCCGCACGTGCTTGTTGAGAGTGTTGCTGTAAATGCAACTGATTCGCTGTTCCAGTTGCCCAATGAATCCTGGCAGCTTACAACTAGTGTATTGCCTCCATTTAATGCAGTGGCAGAAGCAGACCATGAAGTTTCAGAGCCTGTCATTGTCACATTTGCAGCGCCATTCAATGAGTAAACGCATGTTGTTGCTGTTTCATCAAGGCTTACAGTTAAAGTCGTTGAGGATGTTGTATAGCTCTGGTTTAACGGCGATGAGATGGTTATTAAAGGACCCTGGATGTCAACAGTAAACCAGAGCATGGTTGAATTTAAATTGCCCGCAGTGTCCCAGCACCTTACTTTCACGTCATTGCTTCCATGCGTTGCAGTAAAATACTGCCCCCATGCAATGCCTGAGCCGTCCATTGGATAATATGCAGCAGGTATCGTGGTTTTGTATGTGTCGTTCAATCCCTGAGTATAAACATCCCTTCCTCCCATTAGGTATATTGCATTGTTCAGGTAAAGAGCAGAATGCTGGCTCCTTGCGCCCCATGCTGATGTTGAGTTTGAAAGGAACCAGCTTGAGCCGTTTGGCGAGTACCAGATATCATTGTATTCATAGCCGTCTGAATCCTGCCCTCCCAAAAGCCAGATTCTGCCGTCAGGAGTTGCAGCAGAAGCATGCCTGAACCTTCCGCCGAATTCCCCTGAATTCGTTGCCTGCACCCATGATGCGCTGTCGTTTGAGTACCATGTATCATTGTAATATACCTCTGAGCCAGGGCCTGTGGTATAAATCCCGCCTATGACCCATATTTTTCCATCACTTGAAACAACAGATGTATGGCCGTACCTTGATGGGAATGCTGAGCCGTTTGCCTGCGTCCATGCATAGCCGTCAGTGCTGTACCATGTGGTGTTTGTTGTAACAGGAGTGCCCTCCCCGTTTAAAATTGAAAAATCGCCAGATATCACAATAGGCGGATCTCCGCCTGCAACTGCGTTATATCCTGCAATAACCCACATCTTTCCGTCATTATCAACAACAGACGAATGCCCGTACCTTCCCGGGAAAGCGGAAGCATTTGCCTCAACCCAGGTTGCGCCGTCTGTCGAATACCATGTGTCATTAAGGTAATTAGTGCCATCATAGCCTGCGATAACCCACATCTTTCCAGTGCTGTCAACAAGAGAGGTGTGATGCGCCCTTGCGGAAAATGCGGCAGAATCAGTTACAAGGTTCCATATAATGCCGTCTGTTGAGTTCCATACGCTGTTAAGATAATTGGAAGAGCCAGACTCATCATAAGCCCCGCCTATAATCCACATTGTTCCGTCAGATGTATTTACAAGCCCGAAGCCGTACCTGCCTGTAAACGCAGAGCTGTTAAGCTGGGTCCAGTTCTCGTCCAATCCGCCGGTATTATGCGCATACTGGCAGAGCCTTGCGTTCTCGTTTGTCGTGACATTCACAGTAAGATTTGAATAAGAATAAGTAATGTTAAACGGCCTTGTTATATTAAGCACTGGCTTTATCGAGTCATAAACAAATGCAAGGGATGTGCTGTTCCGCCAGTCTATTGTGTCATTGCAGCTTATAGTGATTATATTGTTCCCCTCATCCGGCGTGAATGTGATTCCCCATTCTGTTCCCGAGCCGTTCATTGTGAGATTAGGGGCGCTGTTCAGCGAAAACAGGCACTCTGAGGCAGTCTCGCTTACACTAGCGTTTGCAGCAACAGGATAAGACGAGGCATTGTAAGTTGTATTCAGCGGATTTGATATGGCAATTACAGGCAAGGTAATATCCACGTAAAATGAGACATTTGTGCTGTTCCAGAGATTTGAAGAGTCATTGCATTCAACTGATATGAAATTGCTCCCTTCTGTTGCATTGAACTCTTTTCCCCAAGGCTTAACGCCGTTTGGAATTCCCGCATCCATAGTAACTGGCGGCGCTGATTTCCACACATTGTCAGAAAGGCTGAATGTATTATACCCGCCAAGGATGAGCATTGTTCCGTTTGGAAGCACAACAGTGCTATGGTAGCGTCTTGCTGTCCATGGGTTTGTGCTTGCAGCCTGTGTCCAGTTGCTTCCGTCCTGCGTGTACCACACCTCATTAACTTCTGCCAGGGAAACAGAGTCATAGCCGCCTGTAAGCCAAATCCTTTTGTCGCTCGGCGTGTAAGCGGCTGAAAGCCCGTGCCTTGGGCTCCACGGCACTTCTGTCGTGTTTCCTGCAAGCCAGTTAACCTTGTCATCTGAATACCATATGTCATTGTAAGTATTTGTGCTGTTATGCCCGCCCATGACCCATATCCTGTCATTGTCGCCTGTAACAGCCGCATGGTCTCTTCTTACAGGGAATGCAGTTTCATTTACAAGAAACCAGTCAGCGCCGTTGCTGGAGTTCCACACGTCACCCTTTCTGAAAGTGTCAGGGTTGGATGCATTCTCCCCTCCAATCAGCCACATTACATCATCAGATGTTACAACAGACTGAAAATAGCTCCTGTTTTCCCATGCAGCAGAGCTGTTAACAAGCGTCCATGTCACGCCGTCTGTGGAGTTCCATACGTCATTGTGCCGGATGCCGGAATAAGAGCCGCCAAAAAGCCAGAGCGAGCCGTCGCTTTTTATTACAAGCTGGTGCCCGCTCCTCGCAGCCCATTCTGCTGATGACGTTGCCTCAACCCATGTGTTGCCGTCTGTTGAATACCATACATCGTTGTAGTAGGCCGAGTTATCATATCCTCCTGTGAGCCATATTGTGCCGTTGGGCGCAATAGCAGCCCCCATCCCATATCTTGTTAAAAGAATTATCCAGCCAGGCTCAGGCATCTGCTGCCATACAGCGCCTTGTGTTGAGGCATTCATCAAATACCTGCATGATGATGCAGTCGCGCTTGTTGTAACATTTACCTTATGGTTTATGTAATTATAGCTTTGGTTTAATGGCTTTGTAATCTGCACGCCAAGGTCAGGATTTGATATCACAAGTATTACAAGGAGCAAAATAACCAATACTATCCAAACTATTGAAACCTGCCTCTTTTTACTCATAGGTATTATAGAATTAACATCTGTTTATATGCTTTTTTATTGTTTATAAAGTCTGAAATACTTTATGAACTCAAGAAAGCTGAGAATTAGCGAAGCTTTCTTGTTGGTTTTTATCCTTGAGAATCAGCTCATGGTGACAAGCACAACGCCTATAAGAATCACAAAGATGCTGAGCCACCTGAATCTTGAGATTTTCTCTTTGAAAAACAGCTTTGAAAGCAGGGAAACAACCACAAAGTTTGCGCTTACCAAAGGATATGCATAGCTCAGGTCCAGCTTTGAAAGCACTATTGTCCACAATGCAAGGGAAAGGATGAAAATCAAGCCGCCAAAGATTATATAGCGGCGGAAATAAAGGTTAAACATGTCTTTTATTATGCTTTTCAGCCTTATGTTTACCTTGCCTTGACTTGTCATGCCTTTCTTAAGCAAAAGCTGGCCAGCTGCTCCAAGCAGGATTCCAATGAATAAGAGTATCTTATAGCTTATCATTTTTTAGCTCCTTGACATCATTATTACTCCTGTGATTATTATGATTATTCCGAATATTCTTGTTATGCCCAATGTTTCATTGAATAAAACCCATGAAAAAAAAGCAACCACTGCATAGCCTGTTCCAAGCATAGGGGCTGCAAAGCTTAGGTCTGCCTTTGAAAGCCCTATAAGCCATAAAGTTGAGCTTGCTAATAATAAGGCTACAGCCATTAAAACCTGCCATGATGAGAATATTGCTGCAAGCATTATTGACGCTGATGAATCTGTTAATCCTGCTGTTGCATTCTTTACGCCGTATTTTAAAAGAAGCTGCGCAACTGAGATTAAGAGAACTGATGTTAAGATTATTAATATTGCTTTTCTTTTGTGTTCCACTTAATTTTTGTATATTAAATGGTTTATAAATTTAAGGTATTTCTAAAGGCAGATGCAATACATAATGTTTTTAAAGCAAACTTATCTTATTTTGTGATATGAACCAGAAATATTTAGGCCTTGGTATAATAATAGCCTCGCTTATCCTGCTAGCCGCAATCATCTCTTTTAGGATAGAGCTGAATAATGCTGCAAAACAAATAGTGGAGCAGAATGAGGGTATGTGCATTGTGGACGGAGAATGCATTCACGAGGAAACAGCTTATCCTGTGCAGACATATGGGGGCATAATAGTTGCATCACTGCTTTTTGCTTTGGGAGTTTATCTTACAATAGCTTCAAGGAAGATTAATGCAGGGTATTCTAAAGAGGAAAGCATAAGCAGGGAAGATATTGAGAAAAGGCATAACCTGCTTAACGGAGATGAAAAGAAAGTTGTTGTCTTATTGAAGGAAGCAGACGGCACAATGTTTCAGTCGGATTTGGTTGAAAAGAGCGGTTTCACAAAGGTAAAGGTTACAAGGATTCTTGACGTTCTCGAGGGAAAGAGATTGTTGGAAAGGAAAAGGCGCGGCATGACAAATGTCGTTATATTGAAATAAGCGTGAAATTATAGGGAAATTCCATTGAAACTAGTTTCAAACAACTCCTTATAAGGGGTTTCAGTTCTAGAACTGGTATGCATTTGAAAATGCAGGAGATGATACAATGAAAAATATAAAATTAAAGGTTAACGGCATGCACTGCCAGAGCTGCGAGATGCTAATAAGGGATATGCTTGAAGGCAATAAAGCTGTTGTGTCTGCAAGCGCAGACCTGAAAAAGAAAACAGTCACTGTGCTTTTCAATGACAACAAGATAAGCACAGAAGAACTAAGAAAAATGATAGAAGATATAGGATATAAACCAGAATAAAGGAGAGATGGTAACCATGGAAGAGCAAAAACCAGAAAAGGATTTTCTTGCAGGAAGAATAACTGCTGAGGAGTTTAATCAAAGAAAGGCAGAGCTTATGAAGGTACATGAAAAAGAGGCAGACACAACTGAAACCATCATGATAGAGGGCATGCACTGCCACAGCTGTGAAAAAAGAATAAACCATTCTGTTTCAGCAATGCACGGCGTGAAAAGATGCAAGGCTGATTATGTATCCGGTTCTGCTGAGATTGAATTTAATCCTCAAAAGACAAGCAAAGAAAAGATAATTGAAAAGATAGAATCATTGGGGTATGCCTGTAATAGGAAAAAGGAGGTTTCAAAAGCAAAGTATGCTGCAATTGCCGCAGGTGTTTTTGTCGCGCTTTTGGGCATATACCTTGTGCTTAAGAATACAACAGGCTTTGAGCTTCCTGAATTTGGGAAAAACGTGTCAATTGGCATATTATTTCTTGCAGGATTAATGACAGGCTTTCACTGCGTTGCAATGTGCGGCGGGTTCATGGTTTCATACAGCGCAAAGAACGCAAAAGAAAAAAAGTCAGGATTTATGCAGCATGTGTATTATGGCACAGGCAAGACATTATCATACGCTGTTATAGGCGGTTTATTCGGGCTGTTAGGCTCATTTATTTCGTTTACTCCAATGCTTAGGGGGGTTATAGGAATATTAGCAGGCGTTTTCCTTGTGCTTTTCGGGCTTAAGATGCTTGATGTAATACCTGCATTAAGAAAGATGCAGATAAGGCAGCCTGCTTTTGTTGACAAAATAAACGCGCACTTTGGCGGCCATGCAGGGCCTTTTGTGACAGGGCTTTTGAACGGCCTGATGATAGCATGCGGTCCCTTGCTTGCAATATACATATATGCAGCAGGCACAGGAAGCCTTTTGCAGGGCGCCACATCAGCCGCTGTGTTTGGATTAGGAACACTGCCTGTGCTTTTCGGCTTTGGCATAGTAACGTCAGCAATAAGCGCAAATGCCACAAGGAAAATATTAAAGTATTCAGGCATTGCAGTCTTGATATTAGGGGTTATAATGCTGAACAGGGGATTATCCCTTACAGGCTCTGGCTATGATTACAACTCATTGACAAGCGGATTTTCAGCAAAGCAGGCAGGGAATACAGCAAGCGCAGCCTCAGACATTGTTGTTAAAGACGGATATCAGGAGATAAGAATGGATGTTCTAAGCTCTGGCTGGTCACCGAACAAGTTTGTGCTTAAGAAAGGAGTTCCTGTAAAATGGATAATCAATGGCAAACAGCTGAATGGCTGCAACAACGCAATCCAGGTGCCGAAGCTGGATATTGATTTCAGGATAAATCCAGGATTGCAGACAATTGAGTTTACGCCAACAGAAACAGGCACAATCTCATGGAGCTGCTGGATGGGAATGATTCCTGGAGTGTTTGTTGTTGTGGATGATGGAACAGACAGTGTAAAGGCGCTAAGCGAAGTGCCTGTTCCAAGTGGAGGCAGCTGCGGCGGGGGCGGCGGATGCGGCTGCGGAGGAGGAGGATAAAATGGAAAACAATGAACAAATTATTGAGCTGAAAAAAAAGCTGATTAATGGAGAGATAAACCTTGAAGAGTATAACATTTCTTTAAGGGAATATGAACAAGGGGAAAGCAATGGGCAGGAAGAAGCTGATAAAAGCCTGCCTGAAGAATATCCTGAAGAAACAAAGGAAGCTGATGAGGCTGCGCAGGAAGAGGAGCAGCCTTTGCATAAACTCCATAAAAAACCAAGCTCCGGCGCCTGCGAATGCCCTAAAAAGCCATATGGGCTTTATGCATTAATCGGCGTGCTTGCCTTGTTTCTTGTGCTTTCTGTTTACACAAATGGATTTGGATTAAGGGCAACAGGAAGTACAACTGCAGATAATGCAGGCGTTGCCCAGGCATTAGGGGAGGTTACAGACCCTTCAATAGGACCTGCAGACGCAGAAGTCACCATAATTGAATACTCTGACTTTGAATGCCCGTTCTGCCAAAGAGCTGAAGAAACAGTAAAGCAGGTATTGAAAGAATATGAAGGCAGGGTAAGGCTGGTTTATAAAAACTTCCCTCTAAGCTTCCACAATAATGCAAGGCCTGCTGCTGAGGCAGGGGAATGCGCAAACGAGCAGGGAAAATTCTGGGAATTGCACGAAAAGATGTTTGAAAACAGGCTTAACCTGAAGAAAAGCGACATTAAGGAATATGCAGAAGAAATAGGGCTTGACATGGACAGGTTTAACTCCTGCTTTGATTCCGGAAAATACAGCGATGAGGTAGACCAGGACATAGCAGACGGCGCAATGCTTAGCGTTAGCGGTGTGCCTGCTTTTTTTATCAATGGAAAGCCCTTGATTGGAGCGCAGCCTATTGAGGAATTCAGGAAAATAATAGGCAAGGAGCTTGCGAAATGAAAAGACCAGTATTTTATTTTTCACTTGTACTCCTGATAGGGATATTTATGGGTGTGGGACTGGCTGCTTCATACCCTTATTTTCAGTCATTTGAAAGCAGAAGAGCTACTATCCTTAATGATATGGAACAACTTATTGAAGAGCAGGTAAAGGAGGGAAATTACAGGTGCTGCATTGAGCCTGCATGTACAATGTGCTTTATGGGAAGCTGGATTTGGGATGACGGCATATGCAGGTGCGATGATATGATTGCCAGCGGGCAGGATGACAAAGTATGCCCGCAGTGCAAGAAAGGGCTTGAGGAAGGAAGATGTAAGTCTTCAGATGAAGACTTTTGCGAAGTAAAAGCAGCAAAGGAGAATAAAGAAGATATATAAATCAACAGGGAGGTATATAATACAATGAAGAAAGATATACAGATTGCAGGCATGCACTGCGCTTCATGCGCATTGAACATTGAAAGGAATCTAAACAAACTCAATGGTGTTAAAAAAGCAAATGTTAACTTTGCAACAGAAAAAGCCACTGTTGAGTATGATGAAAAAGCATTGAATGAAAATGATATCCCAAGGCTTATTGAAAAGCTCGGGTACAAGCCGATTGCAGGAGAAAACAAGAAACTTGCAAAAGGCATTGAAGAAGTTACTTTTGATATAACTGGAATGGAATCTGAGCACTGCGCAGGCATTGTTTCAAATGCGCTTAAAGATGTAAATGGAGTAAAGGAAGTTAAAGTAAACCTTGCAATGCAAAAAGCAGTTGTTGAGTATTCTCCGCTTAAGGTGAAATTCGCAGGCATGATAAAAGCAGTTGGGAATGCAGGCTATGGCGCAAAAAGAGAGGAAAAAGCAGACACTGCAAAAGAGCTTAGGGAGGCTGAGATTAAGTCCTTTAAGAATAAGACAATATTTGCGATGGTTTTCAGCATTCCTTTATTGTATATTGCAATGGGCATGGGAATGGGGCTTCCATTTTTCATGATTCCTGAGAAATACACTGCATTGATACAATTATTGCTTGCAACGCCTGTTGTATTGTATTCAGGAAGGCTATTCTATATTAATGGCATGAAAGCGCTTCTTGTGAACAGGGCTGCAAACATGGATACATTGGTCGCAGTGGGCACTGGCTCTGCATATGTCTACAGCCTGTTTGCAACATTGATGATATGGTTTGGGAATGGGTATTCGCTTGAGAACCTTTATTTTGAGACAGCTGCCTTATTGCTTGCGTTTATATTGTTGGGCAAGTTCTTTGAAGCAAAGGCAAAAGGCAGGACATCAGAGGCAATAAAAAAATTAATGAAATTGCAGGCAAAGACAGCTATTGTGCTTGTAAAAGGAAAAGAGGTTGTAGTGCCTGTTGAAGAAGTTGAGGCAGGAGATGTTGTAATTGTCAAGCCAGGGCAGAAGATACCTGTTGACGGAATTGTTGTTGAAGGGCATTCAAGCGTTGATGAGTCAATGATGACAGGCGAGTCAATCCCGATTGAGAAAACAAAGGGAAGCAAGGTAATAGGCGCAACAATCAACATGAACGGCTCGTTCAGGTTTAAGGCTACAAAAGTAGGGGCTGACACTGCTTTGTCCCAGATAATAAAGCTTGTAGAAGAAGCGCAGGGAAGCAAGGCGCCTATTCAGAAGCTTGCAGACAAGGTGTCTGCTGTTTTTGTGCCTGTTGTAATGTCAATAGCTGTTATCTCTTTTATTGTTTGGCTTTTATTTGGTTATGGCTTTGGGTTTGCATTGACTGCATTTGTGGCTGTCATGATAGTCGCATGCCCATGCGCACTTGGCTTGGCCACTCCTACTGCGATTATGGTTGGAAGCGGGAAGGGTGCTGAGAATGGAATATTATTCAAGAATGCAGAGGCATTGCAGATGCTGCACAAGGCAGATGCTATTGTGTTTGACAAGACAGGCACTTTGACAAAAGGAAAGCCAGAGGTTACTGATGTTGTTGCTTTTAATGGAAAGCAGAATGATGTCTTAAAGATGGCTGCTGTTGTTGAAAAGCATTCAGAGCATCCGCTTGCATCTGCAATTGTAAATAGGGCAAAGGCACTTAAGATAAAGCTTGGGGATGCAAAAAAGTTTAAGGCAATCACTGGAAAAGGCGTTGTTGCCTCTGTCAATGGAAAGCATGTATTGCTTGGAAACAGGGCTCTTATGAAGCAGGAAAAGGTTATGTTTAAGGATGGCGTGATTGAAAAGTTTGAAATTGAGGGCAAGACAGTGATGATATTGGCTGTGAACAGGAAAGTGGTTGGTATGATAGCTGTTGCTGATACATTGAAAGAGCATGCTGCAGAGGCGGTTGCAGAGCTGCACAAGCTTGGCAAGAAAGTTGTGATGATTTCAGGGGACAATAAAAGGACAGCAGAAGCAATTGCAAGGCAGGTTGGCATTGATTCTGTTTTGGCAGAGGTTCTTCCTTCCGGGAAAGCAGAGGAAATAAAAAAGCTGCAGCAGAATTATAATGTTGCAATGGTCGGTGACGGCATTAATGACGCGCCTGCGCTGACACAGGCAAATATAGGTATTGCCATAGGAGCAGGCACTGATGTTGCAATAGAGGCTGGCTCTGTTGTTTTGGTAAAGGATGATTTGCGTGACATTGTAAAGGCAGTGCACTTAAGCAGAAATACTCTAAGCAAGATAAAACAGAACTTGTTCTGGGCTTTCTTTTATAATGTGGCTGCAATTCCATTGGCTGCAGGATTGTTTTACCCGTTTACAGGATGGCTCCTGAACCCGATGATTGCAGGCGCTGCAATGGCTTTCAGCTCTGTTAGGGGTAGCCTAAAAATAACTTGCTAAATTTTTGATAAGGTATAATTCCATTTAGAATTAATTTCGTGATATTTAATATTAATTTTCTTAAATTCTTTCTCCAGAACCTTCTTACCTAATTCATATATATTCTTATCCA
>JAHJRD010000082.1 GCA_018830945.1 Nanobdellota archaeon
AAACAGTAAGAAAACTTAAAAAATTAAGAGAAAAAGAAAAGTGTCAAGGGGAAAGTCAAAAGATAAATGGTCTTGAACGGCATATTAGCGTCCTTGGCGCTAATTTTTTAAGTTGTAGCGTTTAGTTTATCAACACATTCAAGAAAGACAACAGCTGCGAAAAATGCTTGAACCGCTTTACAAAAGAAAATAAAGCTTTTATTAAAAGCGGCTTTTTTTACAAACTTTTATATATTAGCTTAATATTACTCCAAACAAAACAGGTGATAAAAATAGACAAACTCGAAGCAATAAGCCCGATAGACGGAAGATACAGGAGAACAACAGAGCCTTTATCAGAATTCTTCAGTGAAAAAGCACTGATAAAATACAGGGTATTGGTTGAATGCGAATATTTAATGTTCCTGTCAGAGCATCCAAAGCTTGGATTAAGGAAATTAACAGATGATGAAAAATCATTATTGAAAAGCTTATGCAATTTAACAATGGAAGACGCTGCAATTGTAAAGGCAATAGAGGTAAAAGGATACAAGCAATTAAAGCCGACAAACCATGATGTAAAGGCTGTTGAATATTTCTTAAAAGACAAGTTGGGAGAAACATCCTTGAAGGATGCTTTAGAGTGGGTGCATTTCGGGCTTACTTCAGAGGACGCGAACAACCTTGCTTATTCACTGATGCTCAGCAATGGGCTAAAGGCAGTTGTAATGCCTGCAATTGACGCTGTTTATGCAAAAATGGATGAGCTTGCAAACAAATACAAGTCAATCCCTATGCTTGCAAGAACACATGGCCAGCCCGCTTCTCCAACAACATTTGGAAAAGAGTTTAGGGTGTTTGCGTCAAGGCTTGGAAGGCAGATTTCACAGTTAAAAAATCAGGAAATCCTTGTAAAGATGAACAGCGCAACAGGAAATTATAATGCGCAGTACGCAGCTTATCCTGATGTTGACTGGCCTGAATTTACAACACAATTTATAGAACACTTAAATGCATATGCTGGATTAAAATTAAAAGCAAACCTGATAACAACGCAGATTGAGCCGCATGACAGCTATGCAGAGCTTTTTGACATTGTAAGAAGAGCAAACACAATTTTACTGGGCTTTAACCAGGACATGTGGAGATACATAAGCGACGGCTGGCTAAAGCAAAAGCCTGTTGAAGGAGAAGTGGGCTCATCAACAATGCCGCACAAGGTTAATCCAATTGATTTTGAAAACTCTGAAGGAAATCTCGGCATTGCAAATGCATTGCTTGCATATTTCTCATCAAAGCTTCCAATATCAAGATTGCAAAGAGACTTGTCTGACTCAACTGTTTTAAGAAACCTGGGCACTGCGTTTGCGCACTGCCTGATTGCATACAACTCAGCATTAAGAGGCATGTCTAAGATTGACGTGAATGAGGCAAAAGTCATTGCAGAGCTTGAGAATCATCCAGAGGTAATATCAGAGGCAATACAGACGATTCTAAGGAAAGAGGGTATTGCAGCGCCTTACGAATTAATGAAAGATCTGACAAGAGGAAAAAAGGTTGAGCTTGCTGACTTTTATTTGTTTATTGACAATCTTAATGTAAGTGGCGAAGTTAAGACGAGACTGAGGCAGATAACGCCGTTGAATTATACTGGGCTTGCAGAGGCATTGGCTGGGATGAAAAATGATTAGGCAGTATACAGAGCTTTATGCAAGGCAAAACCTGGCTTCCGAAACATTTATATATAAGTTTATATAACTAATTGTATAAGTTAATACTATAGGTAAGACTATGCAAGAAGTAATCCATTACCCGAACCTGAAAACAATGCTTATGGTAGAAAAAGTGCTAAAAGACGCAGAAACAACCCTGACCAGAGAAGAGATAAAAGAGCGATTGCCCACTCAAATTATGCATCAAACTTTAAACGTCATTTTAAGCTACATGGAACAAAGAGGCCTTATCTTAGACGGGCATAAAGGGGTTCTTTGGACGCATAATGACAGCCCTAAGCTCCAAGAAGCAATTAGCAGGGGAACAGAAATATGAGCTTTCAAGGAAAAGAGGTAAGGGTTGTTTTATCAGCAGAAGCTACTGAAGAATACAATGAGTTAAATAGGATTGTAGGAGATGAACTGCAGCGAGGGATAACATCCTCTGTCCATCAATCCATCTTCAGATCAATAGAACGGGTTAAAGGCTGGCTCAAAGAAAATCCTTTTGCCGGCGATCAGATAAAGAAAGGGCAAATCCCTGATTATTATATACAAAAGTATGGCGTCACTAATCTTTGGAGAATCGAACTGTCAAACTATTGGCGGCTCATCTATACAATTCAGTCCAATGAAGTAGAAGTTATTGACTTTGTTTTGGGCATCATAGACCATAAAGAATATGATAAAAAATTTGGATACAAACGAAAATAACGCCCCAACCCAACCCTAAGCATGCTTGAAGCTTCGCAAAGCTTGTAAGTGCCATCAATATTATCTATCTCTATTTTCATCTTAATTCTCCATAAAATCCTGCATCTGCCCTTTAAGGGCATATCCGTTAAGTAAGTTCTTCAGCAGCCCTGTTTTAACAGCCTTAATCTCCTTTTTCGTCTCAAATAAATGAAGCTCTATCGGCCTTTTCAGCTTTAGCTCGTACCTGCTTTTTTCAAATCCTCTGCTTTTGCCGTAAATGAAAATGTCTATATCGCTGTTCTTATGCCAGTCCCCTCTTGCAAAGCTGCCGAAAAGAACAACAGCTTTTGCATTTTTCAGGCTAATTAAGTTTCCTGCAAGCCCGCTCCTGTAAATCTGCTCAATTGCCATAAGCTTTTTTCTTGATATGTAATTCGGATTATCCATGCCGCAGACAAAGTAAGGGAATTTGCCTTTGTCTTTTCTCCTCTTTATGAGCCCTTCCTTTACATACTTTTTCAGCCACTTGTTTGCAACAGCCCTTGTGAGTTTTGCTTCTTTTACTATTTCATTGAAATGCCATTGCTTTAACGGGCTGTTCTCTAGCAGAAGCTGTAATATGTTTTCTTCCTTGCTCGGGCTTGCCATATAATGGTATATCTCAGGCATACTATTTAAGCTTGTCGGCTGCTGTAAAAATGCCATGGCAGTTCCTGAACAGCTGCTGTTTATAAAGTTTGCTTTCAAAAATCGTTTCTTTTTCCGGCAAAAACAGAAAATCCAGCAAAAGCTCTGGAAAGAATATAAAAAGCGTATTCAAAAAACCGAAAGATTTCCGGTATTGTCGAAAGCGGCTTTTGTTTATTGAGGGGAAAGTTGGCTTTGACAGGGCCCAATTGTTAAAGCCATAGAAACCCTTTTAAACAAGCGGCTTTTACATTCTATGGGATGAAGAGGGTTATCATCATTGGCGCAGGACCTGCTGGCTTGTTTGCAGCATATAAACTGGCTGATAAATGCGATGTTACAATCATTGACAAAGGGCTTTCTGTTGAAAAAAGAAGCTGCCCGTCTCCAGATTCCTGCATAAGGGTGTGCGAGCTTTGCGCAAAGCTATACGGTGAAGGCGGCGCAGGATTAATGTCTGACGGCAAGATCATATTTAGCACAGAGATTGGAAGCTTTCTGAATCATGTTGATGGTGTTGGCGAAAAAAAGAACGCAGTATTAGTTGCAGAAGTGCAAAATATCTTTGAGCAGTACGGGGTTCATGCAATAACAGACACTGATAAAGTATTGAAAAAGCAGGTTGAGGAAGAGGCAGTAAGGGCAGGAATAAGATATGTGCATACAACCTTGGCGCATGTCGGCACTGATAAATTAAAAAGCCTTATACAAAAGTTTAGGGATGACCTTATACAAAGGGGCGTGAAGTTTGTTGAAAAGCAGGATGCGCTTGACATTGAAAAGAATGGAGATAAAATCACTGTTTCTACAAAAGACACTTCATATGAATGCGACAATCTTTTAATCGCTCCAGGCAGGGTTGGCGCAAAGTGGCTTGAAGCTGTTGTTAAAAAGCTTGGCATTGAATACCAGTACAATCCAATGGACCTTGGAGTGAGGGTTGAGGTTAAAAGGCAGATTACAGACAGGGTTACTTCTGTTTCAAGGGACATGAAGTTCCAGATTCTAACAGACACCTATCAGGACATGGTAAGGACATTCTGCACATGCCCTGGCGGCAAGGTTGCAAGGGAAACGCATTCTGAAGGATACAATCTTGTGAACGGGCATTCAGAGGCAGGCGATCCCCATGAAAACACAAATTTTGCTTTTCTTGTCACAATACCATTCACAGAGCCCATGGCAAACGGCAATGAGTATGCAAGAAGAATTGCAGAGACAGTAAGGGAGCTTGGCGGAGACAAGCCCATTGTGCAGAGATTAGGTGACTTAAGGGCAGGGCACAGGAGCAAGAGCAAGCATGTTCTTAATTATGTTGTAAAGCCTTCTTTGGAAGGAGCCACGTTTGGGGATATAGGATTAGCGCTTCCGCACCGTATCCTTATTGGCTTGCTTGAAGGGCTTAAGAAATTAGACAAGATAATGCCAGGCGTAAACAATGATGAGACTTTATTGTACGCGCCTGAAGCAAAGTTCCATGCATTGAGGATTAAGAATGCCGACCCCTTTCTCCAGACTTCTGTAAAAGGCATTTATGTTGCAGGCGACGGCGCAGGATTGTCAAGAGGCATTGTTGGCGCCGCAGCGTGCGGGGTATTGGCTGCAGAGGGCATGTTACAGAATTAAAAAAATAAAAAATAAAGAAATTACTTCTTTCTTGCAAAGAAAGATTAAAAAATCCTTACAGATTTAAGAGCAAGGATTTTTTATTTCTTCTTCTCAGCAGGCTTTGCAGCTGGAGCTTTTGCAGCTGGAGCAGCCTTTGCGCCGGCAGCAGCCGGAGCAGCACTCTCAACAGGCGCGGCAGCAGCTTCTTTTGCAGCTTCCTTATCAGCCTTAATCTTTGCAAGGTCTTTCTCATAGAATTTCCTTACTTCCTCAAGCTGTCCTTTCAGCACTTCTTTCTTCTCAGCAGGAACTTCTGTGTCCTCTGCCTTTATTTCCTTGTCAAACCTGCCTGCGTCAATATCCTTGTTAATCTCAGAAGATGTCTTGCCTTCAACAAGAACGCCCAAAGAATTGCACGAGCCTGCAACTGTTTTCACAGCTGATTTCAAATCCCTTGTCATCATTGAGTCAATTTTCATCTTTGCTATCTTTATCGCCTGCTCAATAGCAAGGTTTCCCACCTTGTCCTTGTGCGGGATTCCGGCGCCCTTGTCAACGCCAAGCTCTTTCTTTATCAATGCTGATGTCGGCGGGCTTCCGACTTCAATGCTAAATTCTTTTGACGAAGTGTCAACAACAACAGTCACAGGCACTTTCATGCCCTTGTATGCCGCTGTTTTCTCATTTATCTTGCTGATGACTTCGCCTATGTTAACTCCCAAAGGCCCTAATGCAGGACCTAACGGCGGCGCAGCTGATGCCTTTCCGCCTTCAACCATTGCCTCGACTTTTTCTTTCTTGCTCATTTCATTCACACTCCATTCGCAGTCTCCCATCGCTTACGCTTGGGAGATTTTCCCATTTTATTTCTCCTGAAGTATAACGGCTTGCATCAAAGCCGGTATATTCGAAAAGTTTTATTTTCGTAACAGCTATCCTAACCGAGAAAAAGAAGGATATACCTTTATAAATGTTGCTATTTTTTCAGATATATGCAGGATTATATATTCATACTGGGAAGGGACCCTGAATTGTCACTTTTGGAGCTGGCAAGCTATTTCAGGGCAAGAAACATGGATTTTCAGATTAAGGAAACCCGAGAAAAACAACATTTTTCTGGGCACCAAAACGCAGGCGGCGTTTTGAGTGAGTCAGAAACAGCTGTATTAATCTCCCTTCCAGAGCTTGATTTTGCCAAAATAATCAAGGACCTTGCAGGAACAGTAAAAATAGCAAGAGTCATAACAAACCTTGACGAGGAAGAGCTTTACACAGGCGTTTCCAATAAAATCAAGTATGCTATAAGCTCTTATGATGACAGTGATATTGACGAGTTAAAGGAATATCTCAAGAAAAGAATGAGACAGGAAAAGCTGAAAGCAGTCTTAAAGCGCTCTTCAAGGGAAGAGGCATTTCTGATGCCGTCTGATGTTGTCAGGCATAAGCTTATGGGGGAAGGGTTTGAGATTGTTGTTTACAATAATGTTATTGCAAAGACAGTTGCTGTATTCAATCCTTATGAATATGAGAAAAGGGACAAGGAAAGGCCACTGCAAAGGCCATTGCACATGATTTCAATCAGGTTAGCCAAGATGTTAATAAATCTTTCAGGCGCAAAGGAAAAGGATGTATTATTAGACCCTTTCTGCGGCTATGGGATTCTGCTTCAAGAAGCAATGCTTATGGGGCTTGATGTTATTGGCATAGACAAGAGCAGGGAATGCTCGGATGCATCAAGGAAGAACCTGGAGTTTACTGCAAAAAAATACATGCTGCAGTCAAGGTTGAAGATTTTCAATGATGACAGCAGAAGATTGTCAAGGTTTGTAATCAAAGTAAATGCAGCTGCAACAGAGCCGTACATGGGGCCTTTGTTAAATAAGCTTCCAACAAAAGAAAATGCCTTATTGGCTGTGAAAGAGCTTTCCCCTTTATACGAAGATGTGCTTAAGGAACTAAGTAAATCTGTTAGCGGCAATATTGCAATAATTATTCCGCGCTTCAGGCTTCACACTGGAGAAAGGATTAAGCTTAATTTTGAGAGGATTATCAAAGAAGCAGGGCTAAAGCCGGTTTCCATTGTTCCTTTCATGCAATTCCCTGTTATTTATACAGCCCCGGACAGCAAGATGGAAAGGGAAGTCTGGGTTTTGGCAAAAGCTTAGGGTTGAGTATCTAAATCCTTATAAATCCCAAAATTATAGTCCTTAATATGAAAAAGGAGGCAAGTGCTGAGCAGAGCGCATTAACTGAGTTTTCGCATAGGGTGCTTTCAAAAAGCAAAAAAAAGCCTGTGGCAAAAGATTCTCCAGTAAATATTACTGCAGTCACAAACAAGATTGCGCTGCAATTAGTAAAAGAAAAGCTGTTCAAGACCAAGAAAGAGGCATTGGAGGCTGCATTGGGATTCTTCTATATCTGGTATTCAAACCCTGAGGAGTTTGAAAAGCTTAATGCAAAAAGAAATACAGCGCCTCCTGAAACAATAAGGACAGTGCAGGATATTACTTCAGATATATTAATGAGGCTGCCGACAAGAAAGGATGTTAAGCCCGAAAGCATTCCACAAGAGCTTCCTGCTCAGCAATCCTAAACTTCACATCCAGAAACTTCTCAATCACAAAAGCGTTTGTCCTTATGTGGCCTGTAATTTTTGTTGTTTTTAATTTTCCAGAGTCTGCAATTGCAATATAAGGAAGCAATTGGTCAGCTGCATGCGAGTCAACAGCAGCGCCTGAAGAAAACTCTTTGATTAACTTTATTGCAGCCTCTTTTCCAACCTGCTCTGACTTTTTCCCTAATTCTCCCAATGAGTCAGCGCCTATGATTGAATTCTCGCATTCTGCCCATAATGTAATGCCTGTGCCAGGGCATATAGCCTCCCTGTAAAGCGCTTTCAAGTCCAAAGGCAAATCCCCAAACTCATTAAACAATATCTTGCTTGCAGACATTGCCTGCCTTTCAGCAACCCTTGCTTTCTCCAGATTGGAAGAAGCAACTGAAATGCCGTTTATTGTCAAAGGCTCCCCTCTTTCAATTAATTCAATTGGCTTTAATGAGCTTCTCTTCACGCTAACCTCAACCAAGGCCCCTCCTTTTGGATAAAACCCGTCTTTTATCTTCCCAACTTCAATATTATAACCCATTCTTCCCAACAAGGGAAAAAGAACATTCGCAAGATAATCCATTGGCGGAGCCCATTTGCCGTATGTTGCCCCTCCTTCAATTTTTATTTTTAATGTTGTCAATGAAGCAGGTATCATCAATGCCTGCAATACCAATCCAACAGAGCCTGCTGTGGGTATCTTTACATTAATTCTTCCTGTGTTTACTTCATGCGGAACAAACTCTAATTCTTTTGAATGAAGAGCATTGCCTTTTACTTCTGCATTGCACAGCCTTGCAACAGCATTCACAGCTTCCAAATGCTGCGCCTGCAATCCTGGGTTTTTTCTTCTTGCCCTTATGTTAAAAATCTTAAACGGCTTTCCAGTGTAAGCAGACAAGCCGACAGCTGTTCTCAGTATCTGCCCTCCTCCCTCGTCATGGCTTCCGTCTAGCTGTATCATAAAGAAAAAGTAGGAGGGCTTGGTTTAAAGGTTTTGCTGTTCATAGCCCTATTATCCATAAGATTTAAAAAGAGGTATATCAAAAAATTATTATGTCAGGGCAAATGCCTAAACTAACAAAAGAAGGTATCCATTTATTCGGCGACAGGAGAAAGCTGCCGTTAAAACCAGAGGAGTTAATAAAAAAGATTCTTTCAGGAGAAAGAGATTTTTCATACACTTCTTTAAAGCCTGGCTGTGACCTTTCAAAATACGATTCATATAATGAGATGAATTCATATCTTGCAAAGCAGGATCTTGCGAAAGAGCCCATTATTCTTTCAGGCTCTCAATTCCCTGGAATTATTGCCCCGGGACTATACGTGCCTCATGTAAAAGCTGAATGTGTTTATTTTGGCACCGCCGCACTGATAGGCGCAAATGTCGCGCACGGCAATTTTTACGGCTCGCATTTTGACGAGGGATCAAAGCTGTATAATCTGTACGCTGCAAGCGCTAATTTTGAAGCAGCTGATATTTGGGCTGATTTGTGGTGTGCAAACCTAGCTTATGCGGTATTGAGCTGCGCTAACCTTAGAAAATCATTTTTTGTCAAGACAAATCTCTTTAAGACAAGGTTGTCAGGCGCAAACCTTATGGGGGTAATGCAGCTTGAAGAAGCTGAAAATGCGCATACTGCGGATTTTATGGGTGCCAAGGTAAGCCATAAACTGAGGGATTATCTTGCCAGGGTTCTGGACCGTGAAACAACAGTGATTATAGAAGCAGAACAAACAATCGGAAAAAAAAGTTAAAGGTTTTTCACTCGCAATTACAATCAAGCACAGTGCCTTGTGTTTTACCATGGCTTGTTTCTGCATCATATGCACTATGCGCACTTCTCAATTCGTGGATTATCCCTGAAAAAATTTCATCAATCTTCTTGTCAAGCTCATCAGTTGCATTTATGCACGCATCAATAATGGATTCTGCAGAGCATGCAGTGCTTTCAAGCACAGAAAGCGCATTTTCCAGCCTGCCTGCATAGCTGCAGCCTATACTGGCATGCCTTTGCTCGTGCGCTTTTAATCTATCCATAAGCCTGTCCCAGCATTTATCATTTCCATCCCACTGCGGCAGATAGGTGGTGGCTTTGCAGTATGTATCAATGTTGTCTGGCTTTGTAGTGCAGCAGTTGCTGCCTGTATTTTGCGGTATAACCTGAAAATCGCACTCATATCCTATAAATGTTGTTGCATATCCCACATATGCCTTGCTTTCTCCGGGGTAATTTAGCATATGCTCTGGATTAGAAATCCATTGCTTTACATCTTCACAGGTTTCTCCCTTGACCTCATAATAGTAGATTTTTTCAGCATCCTGCTTATTGCCGCATGCCCCAAGCAGAAGCGGCGCCGCTGCTAAGATGTGTCTTACTCTCATTTTTATACCATTTAGGGTTCTGCCTTTTTAACAAACTTTGGATAAATCCCTCTTTCCAGAAACACTTTCCAGTTTTTCACAGCAAGCCCTTTTTCATTTTTCTCAATATCTTCAGAGCTCATTATTGCATTGCCAACGCATACTAATTCCTCTTTCAATGTCATGACAGCAACAATGTCATTCTTGTTGATTCCTGTGTGGAGCTTTGCAATGCCTGGCACTGACAATGATGCGCCGTGGCAAAGTGTGTCAACAGTTGAGTCAATAACCCATATCTTTGGAAGGTGCTCTATTGCCTTTTCCATCGGCTGTATGCATTTTCTTAATTCTTTGTCTTTTCCATCCTCTTTCCATAAAGTATAGGCATCCTTCAAATCATGCAATGTTACCATATCCTTGTCTGTGAATGCCGCAACCCTTGTCCTTATTAATTCAGCCATGTGCGCCCCTATCCCAAGCTTTAATCCAAAGTCAAAGCAAAACTTCCTCACATAAGTGCCTGCCTGGCACCCCATCCTGAACAATACATCCTGTCCGTCAATTTCAATAATCTCAAGATAATAGATGTTTCTCTTCCTGAGCTGCCTTTTGACAGCAGACCTTACTGGCGGCATTTGTTCTATCTCGCCTGTGAATTTTTGCATTGTTTCCCTTATTGTTTTTTCCTCAACAGGCTTGTGCAGGTACATTATGCAAACATACTCTTTTCCTGCTGTTAACAAGCTTTGCACAATCCTTGTTGCTTTTCCAGTTGCTATTGGCAATACTCCTGTAACGCCCGGGTCCAATGTTCCTGAGTGCCCTGCTTTATTCAGATGAAGTATTTTTTTTACATAATCAGAAATCTGGTGGCTTGTAGGCCCTGCTGGCTTGTTTAAGTTAATAATGCCGTAGTTAATCAGCTCTTCAACATCGCGCTCTTCAGGTGCGCAGCTTATTCTTGCGTCTGTTGACGCCTCTTTCTTGGTAATTACTTCCCTTTCCACTTCGTACGGCAGTTTCATAGGAAAAAGAGAGTATCTGCTTGTTATTAAAGCTTTTTCAAAAGCCAATCTTCACAATTGTTATCAGCCCTAAAGCAATGCATGCAATGCCCATCAGCATTTTTAATTTTTTAGGGTGTATTCTTTTTACTGCATAAGCAGCTAATGGAGTTGCCAAAAGCCCCCCTATCATCAGTGAAACCGTCAATGCAGGATTAAGATATTCTGTTCCAACAATTATCAAATAAAATATAACGCCAAACAATGAAACAAACCCTTCAACAATAGAGCTTATGCCTACTGCCTGCCTGCTTTCAATGCCTGAGATTACCTGCCCCCCTGTGAGTATAGGCCCAAAACCTCCTGCTGTGACGCCCTTGTTGAAAGAGGCAAACATGCCGATTGCAATGAGCTTTTTCCATGAAAATTCATGCTTTTTCTTGTAATGCAGAAGAAGGATAATTCCAACCAAAAGGAATATTGCGCCTATGTATATCTTTAATGTCTTGTCTGACATTTCAATTGCGCTTAATACGCCAAGGAATATGCTTAAAATGCCGAATCCGAGCAGCACAGCTGATATCTTAAAGTGCTGTGACTTCAGGCTGAAATCAACATTTTTGAACCAATGGTGAAAGATTCCAGCTGATATGCTTAATACAGCGCTGTTCACAAGCACTGCAAAAACAACATTGTGGGGCATATATCCCAATAATAGCAATATCGGCGTTACAATGCCAAACCCCATGCCTGCAAATGCATCAATGAATTCCATTATAAATGCAATGATAATAACAGTAAGAATAAGTTATTCAAGCATTTGTTAATGGTGGTATACTGAATATATATAGCTTTGCAAAGTTTTAAATAATAAGAAGCACACTACAAATATATGGCAAAAAGAGGGGATTTGCTGGCAGAGAAACGGACGCATCTTGCTGAAATCAGGACAGAGCTTGCATATAAAAGGACAAGGAGCGCTGACTTAAGAACCTCATTAACAATGATTCTCTTTGGCGTGGCTTTCATCGGATTTTCACAATTAAGATGGGATTTCTTTTTCATTGCAGGCTTGCTTGCTGTTGGTTTTGGCTGCCTTTTTTTAATAATTGCAGCAGTTGGCTGGGCAAAGCACTCAAGGGAGATAAAAAGAATAAAAGTGTTTTTCAACAAGGAAATAAGCTCTATGAAGCGCAATGGCTTCTGAATATTTTCATAAATCTGATAGATAGCAACATTTTTAAGATGCAAAACCATTCTATAATCAATGGATATAATTACAATTCTCATTATTGTCTGCGGAATCTTTGTAGGATGGACAATAGGCACAAATGATGCTGCAAATTGCATGGGTACTGCAGTAGGAGCAGGATTAACAAGCTACAGAAAAGCAGTGTGGATTGTTGCCTTCATGGCACTTTTGGGCGCAGTCATAAGCGGCAGGGCAGTTGCAAAAACAATGGGCAAAGGGATAGTTGATGCGTCTGCCATCCCTTTAATTAGCATACTTGCTGTCCTGATTGCAGCAGGGCTTTATGTGACAATAATGACATTCTTGAGCTTGCCTGTATCAACATCACAGGCTGTTATGGGCGGGATTGCAGGCATGGGATTGATTCTTGGCGTTAATGTAAAATGGTTTACGCTCTCAAAGATATTCCTTCTTGGATTTGTCACTCCTATTCTTGCCCTTGTGTTCAGCTATATCCTCTATAAGCTGTATGCCCGCATTGTGGTATTAAAGCCATTCCTTTTCATTGAAAGATTTTTAGGCTGGGCTGTTTTGTTAAGCGGCGCATTCCTTGCTTACAGTATGGGCGCTAATAATCTTGGCAATTCAATGGGGCTTGTCACAGGAAGTAATATACTTGGAATGTTTAGCGCCTGCGTTATAGGCGGCATTGCAATGGGCTTTGGCAGTGTTACATTAGGCATACGCGTTATGAAAACAATAAGCA
This sequence comes from Nanobdellota archaeon, assembly GCA_018830945.1. GTDB lineage: Archaea > Nanobdellota > Nanobdellia > SCGC-AAA011-G17 > GW2011-AR17 > UBA9640. Next base: position 12,615 of record JAHJRD010000082.1, read on the forward strand.
CAAGAATCACTGAATTAAGCGCGCACGGCGCATTTGCAGCCCAGGCAGGCTCTGCAATAGCCATATACATACTTTCTGTGTTTGGAGTGCCTACATCCACATCATTTGGCATTGTTGGCGGGGTTGCAGGAGTCGGGCTTGTTAAGGGAATTGGCGCTTTGCAGAAAGACACATTGAAAAGAATACTTTCAGGATGGATTATGACGCCAATTGCAACTGCAGTCTTAGCAATAATTGTGTTTAAAATCATAGAGGTCTTCGTATGAGCCGTATGGCAATGTTTAAATATATAGAAGCATTAAGTGGAGGTATACAAAAATGGTATTAAAATGGCTTAAGATTCTGCCGATATTCGGCAGGAACAAGGAAAAAGAGACAGTTGAGCTTTTCAAGTTCATGATGAAGGAGATTGTTGATGCAAGGGCTCCTTTTAAGGAAGTTGGAAAAGCGCTTAAGAAAGGGGATTTTAAGAAGGTGGCTGAATTCTCAAAAGTAATACGGGAGCATGAGCACAAGTGCGATAAGCTGCGAAGGCAGATTTCGCAAAATTTGTATTTGGGAGCTTTTATGCCTGCAATGAGGACAAGATTGTATGATTTAACAGATACAATTGATTCAGTCATGGACAGTGTCCAGGACGCTGTTGACAGGATGGTTTACCTTGAGCACAAGAAAGTCCCTCCCAAAGTGCTTGATATATATATTAAGATGATTGATGAGGCATGCCGCGGCATTGCATTCTTGTCGCTTATCATGGACAATCTTTATTCAGGCAGCCATGATTTGATGGCAAACATCAAGAAGGCTAACCTTGTTGAGCATAACCTTGACGAGCTTAAGAAGGAAGTGCTTGATATTATATTGTTTGACAAGAAGCTGAACCCTGTCTGTGTGCTGGTTTCATGGAAAGTGTCAAAGTTCCTTGCAGAAATAGGGGACTGCATTGAGCGCTGCTGCGATGATGTGTCTGTATTGAGGCTTATGAGGCAGCCTTAATATCGGTATTGGCTTAAAATGAGTTAAACCGATACTTTATTAAACAAGTTTATTCTCTTATTTTTATGGTTATTTCGCAAAGCATATACAAAAGGATACTTGAAAAGAAAAAGCAGCTTGATTCTTTCAGGCCGCTGGACAAGATGCAGCTTAAGAAGCTTCATGAGGACTTTCTTGTTGAATATGTCTATGATTCAACCTCAATTGAGGGGAATACGCTCTCCTTAAATGAAACAAGGCTGGTATTGCAGGAAGGCATCACAATCGGCGGGAAAACCCTGGGGGAGCACCTTGATGTTGAAAACCAGAAGCAGGCGCTGCAATGGGTGGAAGGGTTTGTCAGGGGAAAGAAGCAGATAAGGGAAGCTGACATATTAATAATACATAGAATTACTCTTAAGGGCATTTCTGATTACTGGGCAGGCAGGTATAAGGAATCCCAGAACAGGATTCTGGGCTCAAAGCTGAAGACAGCCCAGCCATATAAGGTTGGAAGTGAGGTGCAAAACCTTATACATTCATTAAAATCAAACCCTGAAAAATATAATCCTATAGAGCTTGCGGCGTTTGCGCACCATGAGATTGCAAGAATCCATCCTTTTGTTGACGGCAACGGCAGGGTTGCAAGGCTTTTGTGCAATCTTGTGCTTATGCGCCACGGCTATCCTTTCATCATCATAAGAAACAAGGACAGGAAGAAATATTTTGCCTGCCTTGAAAAGGCGCATTTTGGAAACTTTAAGGTTTTTGCTGATTTCATAGCTTTGCGGGTTGAAGAGTCTTTAATGAGGTATATTAATGCGCTTGCAAAAACAACGCCAAAGAATGAATTAATCCCTCTTTCTGCACTGGCAAAGCATTCGCCTTATTCGCAGGAATACTTAAGCCTCTTGGCAAGGCGAGGCATACTGCCCGCTACAAAGATAAATGGCGCATGGCATTCAAGCAGGGAAGAGCTGGATAAATATTACAAGGCTTCCGGAAGGGTATAGTATCGGTATTGGGTGAAAATGAGTTAAGCCGATACTTACTTCAAAAGCTCCCTGGCCTCATAGAATATCTTTGGATACTTCACAGCAGCCCTGCCAATCATTGCAGCATCCGCTATCTTCAGCATTTCAACTGCATCCTCGGCAGTCCTGATATCCCCATTTCCAATCAATGGAATCTTAAGCTCTTTCTTCACATCTTTTATCAAGTCCCAGTCAGCTTTTCCTGAATAGCCGTCCTTTACATATCTTGCGTGCAGTGCAATTGCAGAAGCCCCTGCATCCTGTATTATAAGCGCATTCCTTAATGCATGGTCAGCCCTTATCTTGACAGTTACCGGCTTGTTAACAGCTGCAACAACAGCTTCAACCATCTCCTGGATTTTCTTTGGCTTAAATAACAAGGCAGCGCACGCCCCAATCTTCATTGAGTTTTTCGCAGGGCATCCCATGTTAATATCTATAATATCCGCTTTTTCCTCAAGCATCTTGGCTGCCTTTACCATAACATCTATTTTTCCGCCGAAAATCTGCATTGCAATCGGCCTTTCAGCTTCTGCCATTTCCATTGCTTTCATTGCTGACTTATTTCCGCGAACAATCGCATTTGCATTAATCCTTTCAGAATAAACCAGGTCAGCGCCGTAATGCTTGCATAATAACCTGAACCTTACATCTGTGTAGCCTTCCACTGGCGCCATCACGAGCTTTATCTTTTTCCAGTCAAACATGGTAATAGGGTATTAAAGGCCGCTTAAAAATATTCGCTTTTTTATTGAATCTTTCAGTTGTTTGTAATAATTTCCAATAAACCCACCAAATTTCCGGTGACGACGGAAGATTTGCGAAAATTACAGGCAAAACTTTATAAACAACCATTCCTGCCTTGATTATATGATCAAGAGGAAGAATGACATCTGGGGAAAGCTTATCCTGATAGGGGCAGTCTTAATCATAGCATGGGCAATTTTAAAATCATTAGGCATACTCCATTCTCCGGTGTGGATAGAGATGCTGCCTTATCTTGGAATGGGGGTTTCATTGCTTGGAGTGGCTTACAAGCTCGGGAAGATAATGTCAGGCATTGAGCAGGCAGGAAGCAAGGTAAACAAGCTGATTGCAATGGAAGAAAGGTTTGCCAAAGTTGAGCATGAGCACAACCTTGCAATGTACGGCAGATTAAAGGTCAAGCGCTGCTGAAATCTAAATCTTTATAAACCTTAACTTTTACGTTTTTGTTTAGGCAGCTAATGCAAAAGTTGAGGTTAAAGGATTTTGCCAATTTTCTATGGCAAATGCAAAAGCCTTTTAAACTTTCCAGACAGAGTATTTATTATGGTGATTGTTGTTTCAGTCGGCGGCTCAATAATAGTTCCTGATAAGGTTGATTACGGCTTTCTTGTTTCACTAAAAAAGGCAGCTTATGAAATAACCAGAAAACATAATATGGTAATATGCACAGGCGGGGGCTATACTGCAAGGGAATACATTTCAATATTAAAGAAAGTAAAAGCTGACAACAAAACACTTGACATGGTTGGAATAGACGCAACAAGATTAAATGCAAGATTGGTTGCTTCCTTTTTATCTGCTAATAACATAAAATGCAATAAGGAAATCCCAAAAACATTGGAAGAGGTAAAAGCGCTTTTGAATAAAAACAACTGCGTTGTCTGCGGCGGACTGGGGCCTGGAAAGACATCTGACGGCACAACAGCTGAAATCGCGGCTTATTTGAATGCAGGTGCAGTGTATAACATGACAAATGTGAAGGGGCTTTATGATAAAGACCCAAGAAAGCACAAGGACGCAAGGTTTATAGCTAAAATCTCCCATGAAGAGTTCCATAAGATGATGTCCAAGGTTAAGGAAAGGCCTGGCCAGCATTTTGTATTGGATTCAGAGGCAGAGAGGATAACAAGGAAGCATGATATGAAAGTGATTATCCTGAAAGGCGCTGACAATTTAAGAAAAGCAGTTCAAGGGAAGAGGTTTATTGGCACTGTGATAGAGTAAGCCAGCCTCCGGCATAATTCTATCTTTTCCATTATTGTTCATTAATGCGAAAGTTATATAAACAAGAGGCAGATTGTGGTTTTTAGGAGTAACATGGTACCAAGAATAATCAAATATGCAGGGCTTGCAGCATTGGCATTTTCGGTTTCATGCAGTCCTTCTGACCAAACAATAAAAGACGCATCCTTGCCGGCAGGCATTGAAAATACCGAAGAATCATCGCCATACGACCAGCTGCCGCCTGAATTAAGGGCCACGATGGAAGAAAGGGTATTGCATATAACTGCGTCTTATTGTAATAATAAGGTGAATGCAATGTTCCTTCAGCAGGGATACAAGCTGAACTGCGGTGAACACGTGTATGTTTATTCGCATCAGGACAGGCAGATGCTCAAAAGCAGGATGGAAGCCTTAATTGAAAGCTGTGGGACAAGCGCACCAAATACATCTGCAGGAACATTGGGAGTGCTTACTCCTGAAAGTTTTGATGAAAAAATAAAATCAAAGCCGGCAGTGGTTCTGTTTGGCGCAGAATGGTGCCCCAGCTGCAGGGAAATGGAGCCGATTATTGAAGGATTTTGCAGTGGATTTAACGGAGCTGTATTCTGCGGCACTTATAACATAGAGCAGGATGAGGAAAGGGAAGATAAAATAACAGAGCGATATAAGGTGCTTGCCGCTCCAATGATGAGATTTTTTTGCAATGGGGAAGAGCAGGAAAGATTAAGGCTTGACGGCATTGCAACTGACAGGTTCTGCATGGTTGTGGAGATATCTGAGGATGGCATGCCTGCCAGGATATTAACAGACACATTCTGCGATTATTCTTTGGATAAAGTAGAGATTGAAGGCGAGGAAACAGAGGTATTGGAAGGTAACAGGCAGGAATACCTGCAAACATTGGAAGGCATGGGTGCAGAGCAGGCAATGCCTTACTGGCGTGAATGGATTGGGCAGCAATAAGAAACAATAATCTTCCAAGCCGGCCTTCGGCATAATTCTTTGTTTTATATTATTGTGCATTTATTTCTATGATCTGAAGGCG
>JAHJRD010000083.1 GCA_018830945.1 Nanobdellota archaeon
CCATCTATTGTAAGGTTGCAGGTCATTACTGTTGAAGTGGCATCTGTTGCTGTCCAGTTGAAGTTCAGCGTGGTGCTTGATGTGTTGAGACCGTTTGCCATGCTGTTTAGCGCAATTGTGTGCGGAGCGATTGTGTCAACATAAACAGTATAATTAGTCATATTTTTAGTCGGAGTTTCAAAGCTCATATTTGTAGCTTCGCAAGTCCAGTAATATGCCCCATCAGGAATATTTTGTACTGTAAAATTAATAGTTGTATCATTTACAGCTGCTGTCAGGTTTGTCTGATTCCATAAAAGTTCGCCAGAAGCAACTGTGCTAAGGAACAGGCTTATATTCACTTCATTTTCTGTCGCATTAGTCACAGCAGTGCAGTTGAAATTAACATTTGCAGAACTGGACCAAGTGCCATTTGCAGGGCTGTCCAGCAGGACATGATCCACTGCGCTAAATGCAAAATAAGCCATAATAGACACTATCATGGCTGACAATAGCAAAATTGGCAATAATCTAGCAATACTTCCGTCTTTCTTCATTTGATACACCTCTTTTTTTAGAGATATCTGAAACTCTCGTTTCAACACCTCGTTTTCCCAAACTTGATAATTATACTAAAAGAAAATCAAGGCTTAAGCCTTTTTAAATATACCTCTACTCTAAAATATATATTGCAATATATATGTTGCAGAATAAAAGATAGAAAACATTAAATATCAGGCAGATATAGGGATATTGGAGGCATTGGAACTTCATTCCAGGCCTTCTTTAGAAAGGAGGTGTTTTACATGGGAGAACTAATAGGCAAGGTAACGCATTTCTTCCCAAAGATAAGCGTCTGCGTTGTAAAGCTTGAGAAGGAATTAAAGAAAGGCGAGAAGATAAAGTTCAAGCATGGCGAGGAAGAGTTTGAACAGGCTGTTTCTTCAATGCAGGTTGAGCACAAGGAATTAGAAGAGGCAAAGAAAGGGCAGGAGATTGGGATGAAAGTTGACAAGCCAGTAAAAGCAGGGTTTGAAGTATTTAGGGCTTGAAGCTATTATATATAGGGGAAGGCCAAACTTTGCCGGTTTTTATTTTTTCACTGCCTTTGTTTTCGCCGCAAAGCCCCACTATTTCAAGTGCTAATAGTTATCATTAATGATAACCTTGGTAATTTGAAATAGATAAGCTTATATAAAGGAAAGTATTTTTGTAAGATATGAGAAAAAGCACCCAAGAACTGTTGGAGCAACTAAAAAAATATCCAGTATTTGACTTAACCAAGGTAGCTAGAAATGTAAAAACCGAAGAAATATACCTTAAACTCTTAGTTCACAGGCTTGCGCGGAAAAAAGTTATCCAGTCCATTGAGAGGAATAAATATACGATGTATAAAGATCCATGGGTGGTTGCTTCTCACCTTATCTGGCCGAGCTATATATCAAGCTGGGCTGCTTTGCGGTACCATAACTTAACCGAACAGCTTCCCGGCACGATTGAAGTAGTAACCTCAAAAAAAAGGAGAAAACGAGAGCTTTCATTTCAAGGGATGAAAATTAAGTTTATTATCACTAAACCCAGGCTGGTATTTGGTTTTGCCAAAATCCTTAGCGAGGAAAGGGAAATATTTGTGGCCGAGCCGGAAAAAGCCCTTCTGGATGCCGCCCTCTTTAAGAGCATGTCTTTTTCCGAAATTAGCGAGATAGTTATTTCCAATCTTCCCCGGCTGCAGAAAGAGAAACTAATAGCATATCTTATTAAAGTGGGCAATAAGAGCCTTATTAAACGATTCGGATTTGTTTTAGATTACGCGGGAAAAGATTATTATGGGCGTTTGCAGAAATACGTAGACCATAATTATATCGCTCTTGATTATTCCTTGCCGCGTACCGGGAAAAAAAACATAAAATGGAAGGTAATCGATAATGTTGCGAAAAGAAGAATTAGTTAAGATTGCAGAAACAAAACATCTTTCGCTCCTCAACGCCGAGCGGGATTATCTATTGGAAGTGATCCTATTCGCGCTCTATGCCCGCATCAAAAATGAATTGGTATTTAAAGGAGGAACCGCTATGTATAAAATGCATGGGCTAAATCGCTTCAGCGAAGATTTAGATTTTACTTTAATGAAACCTCGCCAAGCCGTATCAAGCCTTGCTCGCCAAGTCATAGGGCAATTATCTCTTCTCGGCATCTCCGGAAGAATTAAAGATGTTCGGGAATACCGTCAGGGAATCAATGTCCATATTGAATGCAAAGGCCCTTTGTACAATGGAAGTAAAGAAAGCTTGATTTTTATCCCTCTCAACATCTCTATGAGAGAAAAAGCGCATTATGCATCCTATCAAATGCTTTTCTCATCATACAGGGAGATACCTTCTTTTGAGGTTTATGCCATGGAAGAAAAGGAAATAGCGGCTGAAAAAGTGCGGGCAATCCTTAGCCGTGATAAAGCTCGTGATGTATATGACTTATGGTTTTTGCTGAAAAAAGGAGTCAAGCTCGAGCCAGGATTGGTAGAGAAAAAACTAAAAATAATAGGAATGCCATTTAACAAGAATAACTTGTTAGAAGCTATCGCTGCGAAAGAAAAAATGTGGGAGATGGATCTGCAAAAGTTGATTTTGGGAAATCTTCCTCCATTCAAGAAAGTGCAGAATGAACTGGCTCTTTTTCTTGAACAGTGAATCTTTTGGAATTTGATTCCTGATAATTCTGCATCTTTCGGATTTGAATCCCAAATAATGCCAACTGCAGAGAGCGTGTTTTCCAATAGCTGCAGATCGCTTGCCATTTTATGGCTTGTACCTTAACATTGTCCTTGGAAAAGGAATAGCATCTTTTATGCTCTCAAGCCCGCAAACCCATGCAATAATCCTTTCAACGCCCATTCCAAAGCCGCCATGCTGGACGCTTCCATACTTTCTTGTGTCTAAATAGAACTCATAATTTGAAGGTTCCTCGCCCTGCTCTTTTAATCTTTCCTTTATCTTTTCCAGGTCAGGCTCTCTTTCAGAAGCCCCAATTACCTCGCCATATCCTTCAGGCGCAAGCATATCATAGCCAAACACAACCTTGGAATCAGAAGGGTCTTCCTTCATGTAGAAAGCCTTCACTTGCTTTGGATAATGCGTTACTATAATAGGCGTATCATAATTCTTCATTATTTCATCTTCCTCAATTGTCCTCAGGTCCTTGCCCCACTCAACTTGCAGATTATTTTTCTCTTTCAATACTTTCAATGCTTCTGTGTATGTGATTCTCGGGAATGGTTTTTCCAAGGCAGGCTTTAATTTATTCTCATCCCTTTCAAGTATCTTTAATTCTTCTGCATTTGTTTCTAATACTTTCTTCACAATATGCTTTACCAGCCCTTCGCCATAGTCCTGCAGCTCCTTAAACCCTTCCCATGAAGTTTCCATCTCAGCATGCCAGTACTCTGTCAAATGCCTTGATGTCTTTGATTTTTCAGCCCGAAAAGACGGGGCAATGCAGTATACTTTCTCCAATGCAAAAACAGCAGGCTCTGCATAAAGCTGCCATGTCTGCGCTAAAAACACAGGCTTGCCAAAATAATTCACTTCAAACAAAGTAGAGCCGCCCTCGCACTGCACTGACTGGAATATTGGGGACTGGTATTCGTAGAAGTTTTTGCTTCTGAAATACTCGTGTATTGCCCCAAACACAGTGCTTCTTATTTTGAGCATTGAAGTCATCTTTCTGGATCTTAACCAGAGATGCCTGTTGTCAGCCAAAAACTCAACACTCTGGCCCTTGTTGATTGGAAACACTTCTGAAAAATGAATCACGTTCAGCTTTGTGACAGAGATTTCATAGCCAGTAGGCGCTCTCTTGTCTTCCTTTATTTCACCTTCTATTTCTACACTGCTTTCAATTAAAATCTTTTCAGCATCAGCCCATTCTTTCTCGGAAACATTAGATTTCTTTACAACGCACTGTATAATATTGGTGGAATCCCTTAACACAATAAATGCCAGTTCCTTTGATTTTCTTTCCCTGTAAACCCAGCCGTGTAGCTTTACAAGCCCTGTTCCCTGTTTTATTGCTTCCTGTATTTGCATAATGATTAGGATATAGCAAGAGTTTATAAGAGTTTTTGTATTCCCTTGGGCCATGGCCAATATATTGCTTATATACCCTCCATTTTGCACGCCTGCATCGCCGCCTTACTCACTTGCTAAACTTTATTCTGTTTTAAAAGCAAATAATGTTGCTGTTAAGGCGCTTGACTTAAACATGGAATTCCATAAAAGAAAGTATCCTGCTTTCCAAAAGTATTTCAAAGAGTTTCAAAAGCAGTATGAGAAATACGCAGAAGTGTCAGCTGATTATCTCCGGATAACAAAGGAGGATTACGCTTCCAATAATAGAATGGTTTCAGCAGGCAATAACCCTGAATTGTTTGATGAAATGCTTTCCTTGATTCTTAATGAAAAGCCTTTATTTGTCGCATTCAGCATTGTTTATTCAAGCCAGGTGTTTTACGCATTTGCCTTATTGAAAGCGCTGAAGGAGAAAGGGATAAAAACAGTTATTGGCGGGCCTGCTGTGAACACTGCTTTGAAAGACATTTCTGACTTTCATCTGAATAATGAAGCAGAACTGCTGGCTTTTTGCGGCAAAAAAGAACATTCAAAAAATGATGCTCTTGATTTCACCGGATTTAGCTTAACTGATTATTTCACGCCTTCAATTGTATTGCCAATGAAAACATCTTCAACATGCTATTACCAGCAGTGCGCTTTTTGCACGCATCATGGAAAACAAAAATATTTAGAATTCCCCCTTTCGCCGATAGCGGAATCAATAACAAATTCCAAACAGCAATATGTTTTTCTTATCGATGACATGATTCCAAAAAATAGAATCTTGGATATAGCAGCTGCTTTCAAGCCTATGAATATCTCATGGATGTGCCAGCTAAAGCCTTCTGCTGAATATGATGCTGAAACATTTAAAATATTATATGGCTCAGGGTTAAAAGCAGTTGTCTGGGGTGTTGAGTCAGGCTCTGACAGGGTTTTAAAATTGATGAAGAAAGGAACTTCTGCAAAAGAAGTTGAAAGCGTGTTAAAGGCAGCTCATGACAGCGGCATTAAGAATGTTGCGTATATAATGTTTGGATTTCCAACAGAAACAAAAGACGAGTTCTTGGAAACAATTGAATTTTTAAAAAAGAATTCTGAAAGCATTGACCTGGTTTCAACAGCTGTTTTTGGCTTGCAAAAAGCAACAGAAGTTTATGAAAACCCTTCTGAGTTTGGCATAACAAAGATTATTGAAAAACAAAGGTTATTGCTTGATCCGAGCGTGAAGTATGAAGCAAGCAAAGGGCTTTCTCAACAAGACGCTGAGGAAATGAGACAGAATTACAAAAAGACCCTGGAGAAGCTAAACAAATACCCGAAAGCAATGAACTTCTTCAGGGAGCACATGCTTATTGCTTCAGCAAAAGATATTTAAGATAAGTCAGCTGTTTAAGAAGTAAGCGCTGCTGGGCGTATAAGCGAGCCAGCTTTCCCCTCGTGAAAATTTTTTCCTTCCTGAATATCCGGAAATCTTTCATCTTTCTGTTATTTTCCTGAAAGATTTCCACTCTAAGGATAAAGGTTTACGGCTTCTGCGAAAATTCTTATGTTTTTTCCCAGAAAGACTTATTAAGGAAATCAACTGCATCCTGCTTATGAGCGAAAACTATTCTCACTTTGTTCGAAACTTCTCGTCGCTTTGCTCCGAAAAGTATATAAATGTTACAATAATTAAAACAATTGTTTTAAAAATGAAAACAATAATAAAGCCCGCAGCATGGAAGATTCTTGAGCTTTTCTACAGGAATAGAAACCAGCCGCTGCATCTGCGGGAGATTTCAAGAAAGGCAGGAATAAGCGAATCGCCTGTTTCCAGGCAGCTTAATATTATGGAAAAAGGCAAAATACTCCGCTCAAAGCCAGAAGCCAACCTTAAGAAATTCAACGTTAATAAATCCCAAATCCCCGAGATATTCCCCTTGTTTGACAATGAAAGAATAAAGAATCTGCCTTTATTGCGGAAGAACTCTCTAAAAATTTACATAGATTCGCTTGAAACAAAGCCC
>JAHJRD010000009.1 GCA_018830945.1 Nanobdellota archaeon
CCCGCGAGAATTACGTACGCGTCTGCGCAGTCTTTCCATAAGTCAATGGCTTTCATCGCAAGCTCCACACGCCTGTCTCCGCTTGCTTCCCGCGCCTTTTCAATAAGCTCTTCCGCCCCCTCTTTTCCCGCCCCATTTGGCGATGGCATTTTTCCGGAATCCATTGCTTCCACCATAAATTTTTCAAACTCTTTCTGGGAAGAAAACGGCTTGCCCCCGCGCTGCTCGATTATAAACGAGCAAAATTTTCTCATCTGCTTCATCTCAGGCATTGCCGGTTTTTTCATTTTAATTTAAGAATATTGTATTAATATTTAAACATTTGCTGGGCAATGGCTTTCTTAATGTACACTGCTTTAAAGCATAAAATTAATGCCGGAGGCCGCTCCTTTCTATTTAAACAATACTTATATAAACCATTAGCTTTTTAATAACTTAATCACACTATTAGGCTATTAGGAGTTAACAATGACACTAACATCACTGGAAAAGCACAAGCTAAAGAAGTTCATAAGAACTTTGGAAAAAATACGGGGAAGGCACACTGAATTAGTGTCAGTTTACATTCCAGCAGGATATGACCTAAACAAGATTATAAACCATGTATTCCAGGAGCAGGGAACTGCGTCAAACATCAAGGACAAGACAACAAGGCAGCACGTGACTGACTCCTTGGAAAGGATGATAAGGCACTTGAGATTGTTCAAGCAAACTCCTCCAAACGGTTTAGCAGTATTCGCAGGAGACGCTTCTGACAGGGAAGGCAAGCCTGACATACAGGCATGGTCAATAGAGCCGCCTGTGCCGATAAACACCAGATTATACCGGTGCGAGCAGACATTCCAGCTGGACATCTTAAGGGAAATGATGGAAGTAAAGGAAACATTTGGAATTGTCACATTAGACAGGAGGGAATGCACTATCGGCTTATTAAAAGGAACAAGCATAACAAAGCTTGACCATGTGACATCAGGCGTTCCTGGAAAAGTTAAGGCGGGAGGTCAGAGCGCTGCTCGTTTTTCAAGATTAAGAGAAGAGGCTTCAAAAGAATTCTTCAAAAGAATCGCTTCATTAATGCAGGACAATTTTCTTGAATTGAAAAGCCTGAAAGGAATATTAATAGGCGGGCCTGGCCCAAGCAAGGAGGATTTTTTGAACGAGAACTACCTTAACAACCAGTTAAGGCAGAAAATCATAACAACACAGGACATAAGCTATACAGATGAGTCTGGGTTAAGGGAATTGGTTGAGAAAAGCCAGGATGTATTGGCTAAGGAAGCAATAACAGAGGAAAGAAACATACTCCAGAAGTTCTTCAAGATATTGGCGACAAAGCCTGAGATGGTTGCATATGGCAAGGATGAGGTTGTGAATGCGATTACATTGAATGCAGCAGGCGAAGTATTGATTTCAGACGCATTGGACGAAACCATGTCAAATGAAATAGAGGAAAAGGCAGAGGCGTCAGGCGCAAAAGTAAGCTTCATATCAACAGACACGCCTGAGGGCATGCAGTTAAGAGAGATTGGCGGGATAGCGGCGTTTTTGAGATACCAGTTAGCTTAAGCAGTAGGCAGTATGTAGCAGCTTGTGGAAGGCAGGCAGCTTTCTCGACGGACACAAAAAGAGGCATTCAGAAATTCAGGAAATTCTCTGATTTTAACTGCTTTTCCTATTATTTTTCCGCTTCATCCATTCATTCTTTCAACATCCATGGATAAATACGCCTTTTTTTGCAGAAAGGCTTATTAAGAGCAGCTGATAGCCAGCTTTGCCAATGAAAATAATGAAAAAACAAGGCAATAAGCAAGGCATTATGAAACTGGGAAACAATTCTTTAGCATTAAACACAGACGAGATTAGGAACAGGATTCATACAATAAGAGGCATGCAGGTAATGCTTGACTCAGACCTTGCAGGGCTATATAATGCAGAAACAAAAGCATTAAATCAGGCTGTAAGAAGAAATATAACTCGCTTTCCGCAAGAATTCATGTTCCAATTAACACAAGAGGAATTTGATTCTTTAAGGTTACAAATTGTGACCTTAAACAAAGGAGAGGCACATGAGCGCATTAATAACTTGAAGTCGCAATTTGCGACCTCAAACAAAGCAAGTGGAACAAAAAGCGAGTTTAATAACTTGAAGTCACAAATTGTGACTTCAAGATGGGGCGGGAAAAGGAAGCTGCCTTGTGTGTTTACAGAACAGGGAGTAGCCATGCTCTCCGGAGTCTTAAAAAGCGACATTGCAATAAAAATGAGCATTCAGATAATAAGCGCATTTGTTGCCATGAGAAGGTTTATCTCTGCAAATGCCCAAATATTTCAAAGATTGGACTTTGTTGAGAAAAAGCAGGTAGAGCACGATAAAAAGTTTGATGAAATATTTGATGCAATACAAAGCAGGGATATACAAAACGCAATCTGTGGTATATGCGCGAATTTTATCTTAAATTCAGAAAAGTGAACGCAGTGCGTTCACAATTGAGCTGGACCCATTACAGAACATTGCTTCATGTTGAAAACAGCAAAGCAAGAGACTTTTACACAATGGAATGCATAAACAGCAGATGGAACACAAGGGAGCTTGAAAGGCAGATTAATTCCCTATTATTTGAACGTCTTGCTTTGAGCAGGAATAAGAAAAAAGTTATGCAATTAAGCAAAAAGGGGCAGGTTATACAAAAGCCTGCCGACATAATAAAAGACCCGTATGTGCTTGAATTCCTGAATCTGAAGGAAAATAAGGCATTCCACGAGAAAGACATTGAAAAAGCCTTGATTGAAAAATCAAAAGAGCTTCTGCTTGAATTAGGCAAGGGCTTTTCATTCGTTGAAAGGCAGCATAGGATAACAATTGACGGAGAGCATTATTATGTTGATTTGGTATTTTACAATTATATCCTGAAGTGCTTTGTGCTTATTGATTTAAAAATAGGCAGGCTTACGCATAAGGATATAGGGCAGATGGACTTTTATGTGCGGTATTTTGAAAAAGAGAAAAAGCAGAAAGGCGATAATCCAACAATAGGGCTTATCCTTTGCTCTGACAAGAATGATGCAATGGCGAAATACACATTGCTTGACAAGAACAGGCATATTTTTGCATCAAAATACAGCTTTTGCCTGCCTGATGAGGAAACTTTAAAGAAAGAGCTTTCTTTCGAAAGGAAAAGAATTGAGGAACATACAATAAAAAACAAATAATTAATGCCGTCAGGCTGGCTTTTTTGGCAGTTATCCTTGCGTATGGGCGTTAAGTTAATAAACAATCAATCTATAGGAAAATACAATGGCATTACACCCTGAAACAGCAATAACAATGGCAGACGGCCAGTTTATTCCGGCAGGAGATATAGAAAAAGGCGATGAGGTATTGGCTTTTAACACAGAGGAAAGAACAATAGCTCCTGCAAAAGTCACTGCAGTTGAAACAGTTCTGCACAGTAAGGTTATTAGCGTAAGGGTTACTGAGGAAATAGCCTGCTCTGAGGGGCAGTTGTTTTTAATGTCTGATTTCACATCAAAAAAAGCAATTGAGTTAAAGCCTGGCGATTTGGTTTTAAAAGAAGATGCATCAGCAACAGCTATAAAGTCAGTGAGGGCTGTTGAAAAGCCTGCTGAATTAATAGCAATAAAAACAGAAAAAGGCTATTTGTCAGCAGAAGGCGTGTTTGTCTCAGAGTAAAAAGAGGACAAAATGGGGGTTGGCTATGAAAAAGGGCAAGGAAATAACTGTTAGAGAATTACTTAAGTATTTTGATGAGGGTGCGGATATATTCAGCGTATTCGGTTCAAGAACAAAGGATTTTACATTAATCATAGACGCATTGGAATCGTTCGTAAACCAAATTAAGGCTATTAGAAATATAAAGATTAAATTATTGGAGGAGATTAAAGCGGAATTAGGCGAGCTTAAACAGGAAGAACTTGATAAAGAACTAATGAAACGCATGGAACCGCAATTATTGCTGTCTCAGCAATGGTTTCAAAAAATGATGGATGAAAAATTTATGTTGCTCCTCTTTACTTTGCCAGACAGGAGGGGGAGGAGGTTCTTGGAGATTATGCAGGAGATTGAAGAAGCGGGAACACTTCCAATGGATAGAGATTTAAAACAGGAAAAAGCTGACATTATCATAAGTGAATTTGGAGATTATATCTCTGAAATAAAGAGGATAAGCAAGCCATTTATTCCCGCCAAAATAAACCCTGCGCAAACTATTGTCTTTAAAGTAATATTCAAGTATAGAAAGGGCATTTGGAGAAAGATAGAAATGAAAGCGACAGATACACTGCACGATTTGCACAATGCAATACAAGATGCTATCGGCTGGGATAATGACCACCTGTATTCTTTCTATATGGATAACAAGTTTAAGAAGCATGATTTTGATATGGAATATACCCATCCGGATGACACATCAGGAGAAGCGAAGCCTGCAGACAGGGCTAAAGTTGGCATATTTGGGTTTGCCAAAGACCAAAAATTTGCATACCTTTTTGATTTTGGAGATGGAAACAGATTTGAAATAGAAGTGGCGGATTTTGGGACTCTTGACGCCAATAAAGAATATCCGGCGCTTATTGAGTCAAAAGGCAAATCCCCAGAACAGTATCCTGATTGGGAATAGGAATAATGGGCTTAGAGAAACAGAATAAAAAGCTGAGCTTTGTTGGAATAGTGAGAATGTAAGGTAGAAAAGATGATAAAGCTAAACAAAGAGCAAATGAAAGCTGTAAACACAACCGATGGAAACCTGCTTATCGTAGCGAGCGCAGGCACAGGTAAAACAACAACTATTGTTGAAAGATACGCCAACTTGATAACTAAACAAGGGTATAAGCCAAGCGAAGTTCTTATGACTACTTTTACAAATAAGGCAGCCAAAGATATGATGGAAAAGATAAGAGCGAGAACCCAAAAAGTTCCGCAGTATATAGGCACAATGCATTCGCTGTTTTTAAGGATGTTAAGGGCACATTCCAATCTTGTGCTCTCAAATCCTAACTTTACTATCATTGACGACCATGATAAGGATAAGATAATTAAGCAAATCCTAACCAATCAAGGGATTGATGTAAAGGCAGACAATGCAAGGTATGTGATGAGAAGTATCAGTAAGTTCAAGAATAGGGGGATATCATCAGAGTATCTTGAATTAGGAGAGCGGGCAACAATGAAAGGAAATAAAAAAATGGAGCTTGCCGATGATGAAATACTGTTTATCAGCTCTGCGCTTAAAAATGCTGTGCCAGAGATATATAAAAAGTATGACTCTTATTTAAGGAGCCATAACCTAATAGATCTTGACGATATTTTATTGTTGGCATTGGGGCTGCTGAACAAGCACGAAGACATAAGAAAGCGCTATAGAAGCCAATTTAAGGCCATAATGGTGGATGAAGCGCAGGACCTTAATGTTGTTCAGATGAGCATACTAAACCTGTTGCAGAACAATAATCTGTGCTTAATCGGGGACGACTGCCAAAACATATACGAATGGCGGGGTTCTTCAAATGACCTTGTTTTCAAATTTAATAAGCATTATAACACAATCCAATTAAAGGACAATTATAGGTCAACAGAAAAGATAATCTCTGCTGTGAATAAAATTATAAACTCTATGAACCATAAGATTGACAAAGAGATTATATGCACAAGGGATAAGGGAGCTAATATTAACCTACAATCATTTTATCATATTGATGAAGAAGTATGGTTTTTAGTGTCAGAAGTAAAGAAACTGCTGAAAAAGGGAGCAAAAACAGGCGAGATTGCAGTCTTGTTCAGGACAAACAGCATAGGCAGAACAATAGAGAGGGAATTTTTAAAAAATAGAATTCCGTGCCATCTCGCAAAATCAAAAGGCTTTTTTGAAAGGGCGGAAGTGAAAGATATGCTCTCCTTTTTGAAATTGAAAGTTAACAAAAGCTCCGCAGTGGATTTTGAGAGGGTGCTGTTGTTATTAAAGGGATTCGGGAAAGCCAAAATTGCCAAAATCAAAGAGGTTGCAGAATCGCATAAATGCCCTGTTGTTGACTCTCTTCAGTATATTCATGAAACAAAATTTAATGCCGGCGTTAAGCAAAAGCTTGAAGCCATTAAATCCATGATTGATGATACAAAAAGAAACCCGATAAAATTATTTATTAATTTTTTCAATTATGATCAAAGGCTTTCTAGTAAATATGCTGAAAAGGCGCAGGACAAGATTGAGAATATAAAAGTCTTGGTTGAGCTTTTCAAAGGCTATGAATATACTGCTGAAGGCATAGGATTATTTTTAGACGGGCTGATTGATATTGAAAAGAGAGAAAAAGACAAGGGCAAGGTTCTTTTAAGCACCATACACAGCGCAAAAGGGCTTGAATGGAGCCATGTATATCTTGCCTGCTGCAATGACGGAATTCTTCCTTACCATAACGGGAACATAAGCAATGTATTGAGAGACAGCGAATTAAGGCTTTTTTATGTGGCTATATCCAGAGCTAAAGATTATCTGACAATAAGCCACTCAGAAACCAACGGCTGGAGAGAGATGTATCCTTCGGAGTTTCTAGAACTGATTGAATGAAACAATATAAATTCACATATACACCCTCGTGAACCTGTAATCTGATTGCTTCTATCAACGCCAAAACAATAGCCCCTGCTAATTTACGCCGGAGGCCGGCCTTTTATGCGTTTTATAAAATCCTTTTTTCGCCATCCTTCAGCCTTAAAAAACAACTACAAAAACCTTAAAAAGAGGCATATACATTTCTAACACTATGGACGATATGCAAAACAGGGTAGAGGCAGTGCTGTTCATCACAGGCAGCTTCATGTCAATAGAAGATATAGGAAAATCAGCAGGAATAGCGTCAGAAGACATAGTAAGAGAAGCTGTCCAGAGGCTGAGAAAAGCATATGATGAAAATCAGGGCTCATTAGAGATAATTAAAAATGAAGGAAGATACAAGATTGCATTGAGAAAGGACTATGTTCCATTATCAACAAAATTATTATCAACAACAGAATTAGACCGCCCAACACAGGAAACATTAGCTATAATCGCATACAAGCAGCCGATAATACAGGCTGACTTGATAAAAATAAGAGGCAACGGCGCCTATGACCATGTCCATACATTGAAAGACCACCAGTTCATAACCTCTGAAAAATTCGGCAGGACAAGAAAGCTAAGATTAGCCCCAAAATTCTTTGATTACTTTGACATTGCAGGAGACCAATTGAAATCAAAGTGCGATGAAGTGGGGCATAAAGTCGGGACTGTGGAAAGGTTTGAAAAAAAGGATGATAAAGACCAGGCTTCGCTTGAGGGATACAAGCAGGAAGAAAAAGAGCCAGAGCCTACTGAGCCTGACCCTAAACCAATACCTCCTGACCCTGAGCCGATTGATCCTGAAGAGCCTGATGTCAAGGACCCACGGAAAAAGCCGCAGGAGCCTGAGGAAGAGCCTGCTGAAGAGGTTCAATGAAAAAGGAATATGTAATCCTTTTTGTTATTTTTCTATTGACATTAAATTTCAGGATGATTCTTTCATTGCAGGCAGACGGCTTCAGCTCTGACTCTGCATATTACAATCTAAGGCATACTGATTATATCTCTGAAAACACACAGCCTATGATTTATGATGAATTAAGTTACAGCGGAAGGTACATACTTGACACGCACATATTTCATTATGCGCTTGCAGGACTAAGGGCATTCCTTCCTGACTTTTTCATATTCAAGATACTGCCTGAAATCCTTTTCGCTTTATTGGTATTCATTGTTTACGCAGTTGCAAAAACCTTGACAGAGAATTCAACAGCAGCAATGCTTTCTGCATTAATCTCAGGCTTCATACCCATATTTGTGTCAAACAGCGTTAATACAATCTCCATATATTCAATAGTCCTTCCGTTAATCTTTTACCAGCTGTTCTGCCTTATGAATCTTGAAACCCATAAAGGCAGGTTCATAGTATTGTCCTTTTTATTGCCTTTAATACACCCTTTCACGGCAATACTTGCATTAGCCTTCCTTTTTTACGCTGTATTGCTTAGCATTGAGTCAATAAGAATAAAAAAGCAGGTAAAAGAGGCAGTAATATTCTTTGTGATGCTTGTGCTTCTTATCAGCTTTATATTCTATAAAAAGGTGTTTCTTGCATTAGGCTTAAATGCGTTATTGCAGAATGTGCCGTCAGCGCTTTTTGCATCCTATTTTCAGGGCGTAAATGTGTTTTCACTTATCTACAATATTGGCATCATACCGCTTATCCTTGGCGCATTAGGCATCATATTCGGCATTGCATGGGAAAAGAATGATTTTGCATTCCTTTTAAGCGCATTGGTTCTTGCTGATTTTGCGCTCTTGTTCCTTAAGCTTATCAACTTTAACCTTGGAATGATGTTTTTGGGCATACTGCTTGCGATATTCTCAGCAACGGCAATAAGCAAGGCAATAAAATACGTGAATATAACAAAATTTGCAAGGCATAAAAACGCGATATTTGTTGCTTTTGTCATTCTTATCGCAGCCACCTTGTTCTTCCCTTCATATTCAGGCGCGTCAAACGCAATAAAAGCAGCGCCGTCTGCAGATGAAATAAATGCGCTGGCATGGATAAGCCATAACACCCCCAAGAATTCAATTGTCCTTGGCAACATAGATGAGGGGAATTTAATTGCATATGCATCACAAAGAAAGACAGTTGCTGACAATGTTTTCATGTTTGCGCCTGACAGGTATGATGATGTTTACACAATGCTAACTTCAGAATCGCTTGTAAAATCGACAAACCTCATGCATAATTACGGGGTTGGTTACATATTTATCTCTGAAAAAACAAAACAATCTTACAATATGGAGGATTTGAATAATGCCGATAGCGAGTGCTATAAAATGGAGCATGAAAGCAAAAAGGCAAAAATATACAAGTTCCTTTGCTAGTATCTTATTGGCAATCGGCTGTGTATTTTCGCTTTTAATCATCTTTCTATTCAGGAGCGCTGAAAAGCTGCTGCCTGGCAGGGAATCTTATTTTCTCCTAAGAATAGCGGAAAACCCTGCTTTTATTGACGCTTTAAGCTTTGGAGGAAGGTTCACAGCTTATCCATTAGGCTTGCCATACTTGCTGAATCTTCTACCCTGGGCACTAGCCATTGCAATGCCTTTTGTGTTTGGCATTCTAAGCATTATCCTGTTCTTCCTGTTATTAAGGGACTTTAATGTAAAGCCAAGGAAGACAGCACTGGCAATACTTCTTTTGTCCCCTTCTTTCATATACCTTTTCAATACATTAAACACAGCATCTGCCGCATTATTCCTTGCATTGCTCGGATTCTGGCTTTTTGCAAGAAAAGGAGGAATAAGGGTTCTATCTCCGCTTGTTATTGCCTTAATCCCTTTGTTTGATTTAACAATCGCTCTCTTGTCAATGCTTTTATTGTTATTTTATGTGTTCTTTAAAGACAAAGAAAGCAAAAAGCTGTATTTTGCAGCTCTCGCTCTTTTCCTGGCATCAGCAGGAATCTATTACAGCTATATAATAAAGAATGCGGGATTTTCATGGCCAATGTTTAATTTATGGGAAACAGGATTCAATGGCGCCTTGCGCTCTTTACTCTCTGATTTAGGAGCGCCTTATGGCATAGGCCTTTTCTCATTAATCCTTGCCGTGTTTGGCATTATTGCTGTGTGGGATGCGAAATATGAAAACAAGTTTGCATTCTTTTCAATAGCTGCATTGCTCGTAACAAGTATGTTCTTCCCAAAGGCATTGTTCATGCTTAGCCTGTTTGTTGCAGTGTTTGCAGCAATCGGATTCATGGACATCCTTAACTCAAGATGGGAAAACAGGCTTTTCCAGCGCTTTGTCTTATTAATAATGGTATGCGGGATAATATTTTCTGCATTGTCATTTGCCCAGGTGTTTGTCAATTCAGAGCCTGATGAAGGCATAGTAAAAGGTATTGGCGCATTAAGCGAGCTGCCAAACGGTGTTGTATTCTCAGAATACACAAGAGGGCACTGGATTTCATTTGCAGGCAAGCCTAATGTGATGGATGAAAACGCATATCTTGCGCCTGATGTGAATGAGCGCTTTGAGGACTCGCAAATGCTTTTCAAAACAAGGGACATTGAAGAGGCAGGGAAGATAATCAAGAAATACAATATCAAATACATATGGATTGACGCTGGCATGAAAAGAAAGCTATGGAAAGAAGATGAAGATGGGTTATTGTTCCTTTTAAAATACAATCCTGACTTAAAGAATAAAGTGTATGATGTGGATGGAGTGGAGATTTGGGAAATATCTGAAGGGGCATATGCCGGCAGTGGCTATGAAATCAGGTAAATCGTGAGATTATCTTCCCAATATTTTATTGAAGCAACCGGCTTTCCGCGTTCGTATATTCCTTTGAAGAAGGATTCTTTCATTTTTATGCATTCTAAATCATGCTCCGTGCATTTTAGCGCAGAAGGAAGCAGGATTGCTGCTGAAACACCTTTTAAAATTTGTTCCGGGCTTGCACCGACATAGAATATAGATCTAAACCTTGCATCAGAATATGCCATGGGATAAGGCAGGGTGGTTAAGACAATTCCGTTTGTCGGATGGTTGTTGAAATACGAGAAAAACTCCTTTAACTCCCTTACCGAAGGCTCTGACAAGTAGTTTGACCTTGTTATACCATAATATGCGGCGGGGATCGCTGCAATAAGCATTACCGCCAATATAGCATAACCAATTCGCTTGTACCTTGCTATCTCTACAGCGCCATGACCAGCTAGAACAGCAAGGAAAGGAAGAAATAGTAAAGCAAACCTTAGGTCTTTAATATCCACTATTATGCTGAAATACAGCATGCTTGCGATAACATAAGCAACAGGAAGCGTTTTTTGTATGTTGAAGTCTTTTCTTTTAAATAAAAAGAATAATCCTGCAATCGAGAAAACAAGAAAAGGATTTGTTTTAAGAAGCCCCGTTACATAAAACAATAATCCGCCGGGATAAAATGGGTTTGAATGTACTCCTGCCGCTGACAGCATGGGTCTGAACATGGCTTCAAGCGGATTTAGTTCATTTCCGTACATGAAAAGGTTAAAAACAATAAATGGTAGTATCGCAATTCCGAAGCCTGCAATGCACATATATACTGGCTTCATCCCGGTTTTCTCTTTTTTTGCATAAAGCAACAAAAGTGCCGCAAGTACAATCATGAACAGCCCGTTCGGAAATTTAACTAGGAAACTGATGCCTGCGCAAACACCAACCAAAAGAATATTCTTGTTTTTAATAAGAAGCCATAGCGCAAGGAGCGTAAAGAATACGGAAGGCATTTCAGTCAAGATTTTATTGCTGAAACTGAAAAACACCGGGGTTATTGCAAGAAAAAAAGCCGCAAAAAGCCCTGCTTTTTTGCTGAACAGCTCTTTTCCTATTTTGTATGTAAGAATAATATTAAGCACAGAGAAAAGAACCCCTATTATCTTACCCGCGTATATAGGGTTAAGCCCAATTTTCCAGGACAGCCCTGCAAGTAAAGCCAAAGGGAGGGGCCTTAACAGTTCCCATTCTCCTGCATTGCCCCATGAGAAAATATATTTTCCCATGCCTATATAGACTGATTCGTCCCAATCCGGAATATTGTTTCTTGTAATCGCGATTATATTCCCGGTTACAAACGCCAGTAGGATGATGCCTAAAAATATCTCTGCTTTTCTCTTTTGTATTATTTCTCGCATTCCGGCTGCTTGTATTTGAATCTTTTGCATATTTCTTCCTTGAGTGCATCCTTGCCTGTTAGCCCTGAAAATTTATCCACGCCGATAACAATAGACGGATAGCTGTTGATATCATACTGGTTTAGTAGAATCTGCGCCATTGGCTCCCCTATATCCATGTTTATATGGAAAAGAAGGAACCTTTCATTAAATACTCTTTTGTAGTGCTCAAGCAGCTGCGACTGGCTGTCGCATTCATCGCAGTTTGTCTCGGAAAAGAAGAATAATACTGCCACCGAGTCCTGCAGCTCGCAGTATGTTTTTGCTTCTTTAAGCAGGAGCCAATACCTGATGTTATTCAGGAGGTCATTTCTTTCAAAATATCTTATATCTTCATCAGTTGCCTCAAAGCTGTCCTTGTATTTTATAAGATTCCCGTAAGATGTGGCAAGGTTTTTCCAGCTTTGCTCAAGCGCCGCATTCATTACCTTGCAGCCCTCGCTGCTGTTTAAGTCCAGGAAATTAAGATATGTCAGCTGCAGCTGCAGGCTAAGGTCATCCATGTTCTGCGTTGCAATCTCTTTTTCCATTATCCTGGATTTTGTTTCATTAACTAAGATCCCTAAAGTTACACCTAAAGAAAATACAATAACAGTCGCGATAAGCACGAAAAGATACCTTCTTTTTAATATTTCTCTTGCCATTCTATCTCGCCATTTTATCCCAGACAAAATCCTGCCTTAACATTTTTTTAAAAGCCACCATCAGGTACATGACACAAAGCATTAGTGGGTAGACTGTAAAAAAAACCAAAAGCACCGGGATAGTCGCTTTCTGCATTTTCTCATTTGCCATGCGGCATGCGCATATAAAAAAGATAAGGCTTATGATCATAAGTATAAGCACTACAAATGCGCCTTGCACATTCTTAAGCGTGAATATATTAAGATTAATGTTTGGGTTTAACAAATAAGGCATTATTTCAAAGCGAATAACAAAAAAATAGTATGCCTTTCGGGCCAGGGGCCATAATGCAAAATATGCAAACAATGCCAGTGTTGTGAAAACAGTGACAACACCCATAAGATTTTTAGGCATCTGAAAAAAGCCAAAATCCCCATATCTCCTGTTAAAGGCAAGCTTCCGGTATTGGTAAATGTTTGACAATGAGCCCCCGTACCACCTTTGCCTTTGCTTGTAAAGCTCTTTTATTGTATTTGGGGCAGCCACATAACTGTAGCCGCCTTTCAGGCACTGTTTTGCAATATATTGGTTTTTCTGCAGCCTGTACACGATTTCCATGTCTTCTGCAATTGCTTTTTCATCAAAACCTCCAAGTTCCTTGAGTATGCTTGTCCTGTATAGGCTGAAAGGGCCTGGAGCAACATAAATGCAGTTAATATGGCTGCTCAGCCTTTTTACAAACAATGATACAATATATTCGTATTTTTGCAGCCACTGCAGAAGATTCTTGGGGCTTTTTATTAGCATGCTTGGCGTGACTACCGCCACCTTTTCTGATTCTGCAAAATAAGGCAGCATATCATTAAGCGCTTCAGCTGATACAACTGAATCAGCATCAAGGCAGGCTACAAACTTCCCTTCTGCACGGGCAAGCCCCTTGTTAAAGGCAACTGCCTTGTTATCGCCTTTTTTTCTTGTTATATGCAGCACTTCAATGCCTTTTATGCTGTCAAGGATTTTTCCTGTCTTGTCATCAGAGCCGTGGTTCACAGCTATTATCTGCAATTTATCTTGTGGGTAATTAAGATGCAGGGTTGATTCAACTGTTTCCCTTATGCTCTTTTCTTCATTCCATGCAGGAATGATAATTGAAACCAAGGGGCATGTATGCGGCTTTTTATGGGTTTTTTCTGATTCAAACACAAATATTGTAAGAATAAATATTGAAAAGTACAATGCTACAAAATAAAGCACCCACAGTAAGATATCTGTTGATAAGCCCATAAATACCTTATAGAGGGGCTTATTTTTAAGTCTTTCTGACATAGCCAGAGAGGCTGCGAACGCAGTGAGCAAGCTTTTTGCAGTTATTCCCGCATTATAAGCTCTCAAAAACATAATATTCGCATGTTTCTCTTTCCGCATAATAAGCAATATTGAATGTTTCCTTTAAAAACATGGCAAGCTCTTCTTTCTTTTCATTGCAAATAGAATCTTCAGGAGCGCAAACCATGCCGCCTTCGCAGGTATCAATAAATACATAGCTTATCTTGTTAGCATCTTTTTTAATGTAATCAATCCATTTGTCAGCCAACTCAGCATTAAACACAGGATAATACATTGGAATAACTGCCTTTGAAGAATAAAGATTAACAGCAGGCTGCATTGTAAGCACTTCACCTTCAACATCTTTCCCTTCAAGGAATGATAAATAGCCCTCTGCCTCATTGCTTAATCCGTAATCAGAAGGCAGGTTAAACGCAAATACTGTTAAAACAACAAAAAGCACAGGCAAGATTATCCATTTCTGCTTAAACAGGCTTTTAATGCCAAAGCCAGCCATCACAGCAATGTAAGGCAGCATTAAAATACCAAACCTTATCTCCTTATGCACATGAATGGAAAAATATGCAAGAAACAAAAATCCCAAAGCAGGGATAATATATTTTTTTCTTGTGATTAGCTCATATGCCCCTACAAGCGCAAGCACATAAAGGGGATTTTGCTTCAACAATTCAATAATATAATAATACCATGGGCCTGAGAACAGCCATGTGCCTGCATTCTTGACAATAGCATCAGCTTCAATAAACACATTCAATATATTGCCGTACATGATATAATTAAAAACAAGGTAGGGGATAATTACAACAAGGCTCCCTGCGAATATTTTTCCAGCATCCTTTGCCTTGAAATAAATCAATGCAATAATAACCAATATTGCAATTAATATTCCATTCGGAAACTTTGTAAGGAATGAAATACCTGCAAAAGCCCCTGCCATAAGGTGCTTTTTATCAAGAAACAAATACACAGCTAATAATGCAAAGAAAATGGAGGGCAATTCAGTAAGGTTCATGAAAAAGGATTCAAAAAAAACAGGCGTAAAAGCAAGGATTAAAGCAGCTATTAAACCAGCGTCCTCATTATGCAGCTTTTTACCAATATGATAAGCAACAAAAACAGAGCCAAGGCTGAAGATAATTCCTAAAACATATCCCATAAATATATCATTAAGCCCTGTTTTCCAGAAAAAGCCCAAAAGCAAAGGCCATACAAGCGGCCTTATCGGCTCCCATATGCCAACAGCGCCTAAAGAGTATATGTAATGCCCCATGCCAAGATAAATTGAAGAATCCCACCATATTGGGTGCTCCTTAAAAACAAAGAAAAGCTGTGCAATGAATGCAGCCAACAAGACAAGGTAAATCTTTAAATGCCTCATTTCACTTTGGGTATGATACCCCGCAGCTTGCTGCGGCTGCCCATTTCACCTCCACTTGCCACTTGACAAAGATGCGCGCATGATTTAAATACCTTTACTGCTCTATTGCCCATATGCAAATTGTTGCTACAGCAAAAATCAAGATTACTGCAACTCCAGAGATAGCCGCTGCTGTCAAG
>JAHJRD010000084.1 GCA_018830945.1 Nanobdellota archaeon
ACTGATACTTTTATATATCATTGATATCTCTTTTCTTGCATGCGCGAGGAATTGATTGAGGTATGCAAAGGCAAGCAAGTCCAGATTTGCTCCCACTGGGACACTGACGGCGTGTGCTCAGCAGCAATTATCTATCATCTGCTTCTTCCTTATGCAAAGCATATCAAGACAAAAACAAAAGGCATGCCTTTTCTAATAACAGCAGAGGATATTGACAATGAAGCAGAAGTGATTATCTGCACAGATATCCAGCCGTCAGAAGAAATCTGCAAAAAAGGCAGATTAATAGTTTACATTGACCACCATCCGATTGAAGATACAACCTGTTTTGACATTGCAGTGCACGATGATTCAGAGCGCTCAACAACAACATTGATTTACAAGAAGCTGATGAATAACAGCAAGGACCCTTATGTATTGTTTCTCACATTGGCTGGATATTTTGGGGATGGAGGCAAAAGGGACGAGATACCAGAGCCTTTGTTTTCAAATGCAAAAGAATCAATCCCTGACATGATGCAGGAGCAGGAAAGCCATTTTAGCGACGGCAAGTTTCTTGAGATTGAAAGGCATGTGTCTGCATTAAATGCAGGCAAAAGGCACAACTGGAGCGGGGATGTGCCGTTGGAAATGCTGAAAAGCATAAACTGCCATGAGCCTTTTACAAACATAAGGCACCCATTGGCTGTGCAATTGCAGCAGTACAAGGCAATGCTCAAGCATGATTACAATCAAACTCCTGAAGTAAAGCAGGTAGGCAAGGTTGATTGTGTTATTATCACAGAGCCCCGCAATATACAAGGAGTGTTGGCTGCAAGATTGATGAAAGAAAGGCCGATTTTAGTGATGAATGTTATGGATGAGATAATTATCGGCAGCTTAAGAGTTCCGAAAGAGCTTGATTTTGACGCTGGAAAATTCCTTGAAAGCTTTAACAGCGAGATGAAGACATTCCTTGGCGGCGGGCACAAGGAAGCAGGCGGGTTTACATTGAACAAGGATGAGCTGGAATTGTTTTTAGAGTTATTGAAGAATGCGTGAAAGACTAAAGATTAATCCTTCTTGAATTTACAGATAATAATGAATAATATTGTGCAGCGCCATAATAAATCACGCTTCCGCGGTATATCTGCTTGCCAAGATTTTCATTCTCGTCAAACAGCATCTCAAGAAATTCGTTTAATGCAAATACATGGTAATCTATGTCCATCAATTCTCTTCTATGTATTGTTGCAAGCCCCGGTTTTACATCTGTCACCTTGGTATTGTCCTCTACTATCACCGCAACATCAAGATCTGACCCCTGCCTTGGAGTTTTCTTAGCATAGCTGCCAAAAACAAATAGAATAAAAAAAGGAGTTTCTTTTTGCAGGCGCTTCTGAATTTTTTGCAGTATCACAAATGGAAGCAGCTTGTTTGAGCGCAGTTCAAGCCCAGCTAATAAGGAAAGATAAGACAGCGTCAGGCTGTTCTCAAAGTTAAGCGAATAAAAAATGCTTTTGCCGGCTTTTTCAAAAGTAATAACATTAAGCTCTTTAAATGCCAGCAAAGCAGCCTGAATAACGCTGTTGGACTTCTGCCCGCTTAAAGCCTTCACTTTCTTGAAGTCAAGCTTTTGGAATATATTCTTCCTGAAAGCGTCCAAAATCCTCAATTGAGTCTTCGTCAGCATTTTAAATACCTATTTTTAGGTATATATATACCTATTTTTAGGTAATATATAAGCTTTACGCCCTTATACTCTATTCCGTGCGCTTTTCACCCAAAACCCATGCACAAGTTTGACGATGAGGAGATAAAATTGCTTTCCGTGATTGTTGAAAATCCTTCAGAAAAACGGCGGAAAACCGAAAAAGTTTCGGCTTTCCTGTTTAGATTTACAACATCATTGAAATTCTTGCGGAATTTTAACAGCAAAGCTTATTAATGGAAAGCAAAAGCTGTTTGGAAATGGAGAACCTCGAATTATTGTACATAATGAGAGCGGAGAATGAGATTGCCGCTGCACAAATCCTGCTTAAAGCCAGCAAAAACCCACTGATGCAAAAGAAAATATTTGAGTTGGATCATGAATTCACCTTTTATAGCTCGGTGATAAGCCATGCATATTACTGCATATTCTTCTCTGCAAAAGCAATTCTTGCAAAAGAGGGAATAGCAACATATTCGCCCAATATTCACCTTAAGACACTTAATGCATTTGACGAAGCGCTTGTTAGAACAGGCAAGCTTGATGTCGAATTTCTTAAAATATACAAAAAAATGGTTTTGAGGGCAGATGAGCTGCTCGGCATATTTGCCGCTGAAAAAGAAAAAAGAGGCAGGTTCACATATAGAAGGCTGCCTCAGGCAAACCAAGAGCCTGCAATGGAATCAATGAAGAATGCATTATTCTTCTTCAAGCACATAAACAAGATTATAAGAAAAGAATAAAAAAGGCCGCCTTTATTCCGGCGGATTACTGGTTTACAACGCCTTCCAAAGAAGGGCTCTCAACAACAAGCTTTCCGTCAAGCTCAACAACAGCCGGCTTTCCGTCAATCAGGTAGAACCTGTCAACAAGCCCGTTATTATTGAGATCTCCTGTGTGGAGACTCTGGCTTGCCACTATCTTTGCTTGCTCAACCTGACGCTTGTTATAGGTGTCATACATGTTGTATGTCCATGTTCCTACGCTGCCCAATACCAACGCTGCAATAACAGCCCCTAACAGATTGTCCTCTATTGCAGCAAATGTCTTATACAAAAACCCTTTGTCTTCCTTGTCTTTTGTCATTTTATTTTCCTCCCATTTAATTTATTGATTAATCATATTATCTAATGTTCTGCAGTCAACCTTATCAAATAAATGCTCTGCCTGGTTTCCCACTGCATCCCTTACAGCCAGCGACAATCCAGTCACATTGCCGAATATGAACATCTCATTGACTGTAACATAGCGCATTGCTTTTCCAGTGCCTGCCTGCTCCAACGTTTTCAGGGCGGGCCTTCCATTCCTTTGCGCATATATCCATGCGCTTGAAATGTCATTTTCAGCTGTTATCTGCATGTCAGCATTAATCATTACACAGGTTGCATTCTCATCCCTGTGGCTTACGCAGTACTGCGCGTTTCCTTCAAAGACAAATAAGCCCCCTGCAGCGCTGTAGCCTGATGCAAAAGCCATTAATCCAAGTGCAGACAATCCAATGACTGCATTTCTTGTTTTCATTGTTCTCCGATTAACTCTTCAAGCCTTGCGCAATTCTCAGGCATTGCATATATGCCCTGGCTGCCTTCAGCATCCTCTGCGACAAGTTCAACGCCATTTACAACAACATCCCTCATGCAGAGGCTGTTATGAGCCATGTAGTGGAACTCATCTGAATCAGCGGCCTGCACGCATTGCTGCCTGTCCTTATCCTCTCCAAGCACATTTGCATATACAGTCAGAATCTTGTTGTCTGCTTTTATGTTTATGTCAGCATATATGTCAAGGCAGGTTACATATACAGGGCTTTCTGTAACATGGCTGCAGTAGACAGCCTCGCCTTCAAATGAAAAAGCCGCTGTTTCGCTAACTGCATTATCAGTATAAGCATCTGCCGCATCCTCATAAGGCGAAACATCATCGCCGCATCCAAAAGAAGCTAATGCAGCCGCGCCTATGATTGCTGTTAGTGTTTTTATTGGTTTCATTTTTCCTCCCTCAATAATCAGGCCTTGTGCCTGCAACCACTGCAATTATCAATGCAACAGCAAGCACGCCAATCAAGGCGTAAAGCGCATACTTTGCATTATCTCCCTTGAAAAGCCCCTTAAATGACGAAACAGAATATTGCTTTTTCTCTTCCTGCTTCACAGCATTCACATTATAATTCATCTCCTTGATAACAACATCCCCATCTTTAACTGTCAAAACAACCTGCTGCAATCCTTCCACAGAAGGCACAATGCTTACAGCAAACTCCCCTGAAGAGTCAGGCATAAGTGAAAGCTTCGAAGGCAGGACAGAAGACATTCCAGAGGTTTCAACCTCAACAGTATACTCCTTTTTCTCACTTCCAAAATTTGCAACAACCACTTTAACCTCATTCGGCTGCCCAAACACAAGCTCTTTTCCAGCAGCTATTGAAACAATTGACTCTTTTGCAACTTCCTCTGCATACACATCATTTGAATCCCTTCCTTTAACATAAATCATACGAGTTGTCTCAACTTCCTCATGCCCTCTTGAGTACACGGCCTTTACCTTAAGCTGGTAATCGCCTGAAGGCAAATCAACAGGTATTGTCAGCATTATAAAAGATGAGCCTGCGCTTGTATCCTCGTCTTCAAAAGCATCCAATGAATCAACATAAGCAATTCCAGAAACTCCAAATTGGGGAAAGTAAGCCTCTATCCTTATATCCTTCTCTTTCATTTCTCCAAAATTCTCAAGCCTTGCCTGAACTCCGATTGTCCTGCCTGCATCAACCATTGTTGACGGCCTTATCAGCACGTCCTGGACAACAACACTGTGCCTTGGCGCTTCAAGATAAACAGTATAAGTGCTTTCAAGATATGTGTTCCTGTCCTTTACCTCAACATGAAGCGTATATTCATGCCCCTCAACAACAGACAGGTCTCTTGGCAATTCAAGTGTAAGCTCTTTCCTGTATTTTATTCCGTTTTTAATGTCAAAAATATCAGTTTCAGCATAAACATCATCATACTCATAGCCTGCAATCCACGCCTTTACCTTAGCATCCTTTGCAGCGCCAAGCCCTTTTACAAGAACATCAACCTGCACATTAGTGCCAAGCTCCAAAGCCATTTTTTCAGAGCCTGCTTCCATGCCGTTTACAGTTACTTTTTCAATTGAATAGTCAGCTGCAATAACAGCCTGCAATAGCATAAAGAATAATATAGGTAATACCAATACCAGCGCCAGTTTTTTCATTTTCATTTTTTACCCCCTGTAATAATGAGTTTTGCCTCGTGAATGTGATTTTATGCCGCTTTATAAACCTTTCGTATTTTCGCTACGCAAGAGTGGCTTTAGATGCAGTTCTCCCTATCTTCTTATCCTTTTTATCTTAACTTATACTGCCCTACTATGTATTCTCTTGGCTCAAACCATGACTGTGCAGAGCTGAGAGCATCCCTTGCATCATAACTGCATGCCGGGAAAACCCTTATGTCATCGCCCTTGCTTGCAACAGTAATTACAGAAGAAGGATTCCCGCACCCCATGCTGCATAACATCCTGCTTCCTGTGACTGATATTCTTTCAGGCAGTTTAATCCCGAATGATTCAAGCAGCCTGTCCAAATGCTCATTTTGTTTCATTTTAGCATCTTGTATTCAGCAAACTCAAGCCCTTCTCTTTCGCATTTTATGCGGAGCGCTTCTCCAAGAGGACCTGCATGGTCGCTGCACGGAGAATAAACCCTTGCATCCTCGCCAATGCCTGCCACAAAAAGCACTGCGCTGTCCTGCGAACATCTTCGCAGAGGGCACCCATTGTCTTTGCTTAACAAACTGTCAAGCCATGTTTCTTCATGTTCCTTTCTGTCTTCCATTTTTTACCCCCATATTCTCAGCATTTAATCAATATTTAAGCTAGATTTCATATAAAGAAGGGATATATAAACCTTTCTATTTTGTTATCATCATTAAGTAACTTCAAAATATCAAGAATACCCCTGCGCCAACAGAATCAGACGCCTGCCTTTCATCCTGACCAAACATCCACATCCTCTCATAGAAAGCCCGCAATGCAAGATAATGCACAACCCTGTACTCAACCCATGCGCCAAGAACAAATTCAAGATTATTGTCATTAGTATCAGGCACATATGTATAGCCAGTTGATGCATGAATGTTTGCTGCAAAATCATCAACAAAAACATCATATGAAGTCACAAGCCTGTTCTTAAGTGAAAAATTCTCCCCAAGAAGATTGTTTCCAAACTCCCCAAACCCAAGCGCATAGTTAAAGCTCAGCCTTGAATAATCCCCGTTAATTGCCGCCTTAAGAAAAACCCCCAATGCATAATCAGTAAGCTGCATGTCCCTGTCTCCATAGCTGCCGTAGCCGTCATAAAAAAATACGCTCAATCCTCCGCCTAATGCATAATCAGGATAGCCTGTATAAACCAATGAAGCAAAAATATCAGTAAAAGAATCCTTTTGTATTCCTATATCATCATAGTCAAAGTAATTTGAAACAAACTGGCTTTCAAGCAATAAGTCAAGATTCTCATAAAGGTTTGTAACAGTGCCGCCGCCAATCCTATACTGCACTCCGTCAACATCTCCGTACTCGCTCTCATGATGCACATAAGCAGCCATTGCTCCGATTTCTGTTTCTTTTTCAGGAGCAGCGCATTCTTCTGCAAGAGCAGAGCCCGCATATAATGACAAGGCAGCAGAAAGCGCAGTAAGTGTTTTGCTAACCATAAAAAGCGTAATATTCACTGTGTTTATAAGGTTTGCTGAGAAAAAGCCCAGCCTATCGGCATGAATCAATTGTTTTTATTGTTTTGAAAACAATTAATTGTTTATAGTGCAGCGGAGCTTAGTTACTAAGTGTTAGACGAGGGGAAATAAGATGGAAACTACTCTGCCAGAAGGCTTATATATTAGTTATATCTGTTAAATAACAACAAAATAGAACAAAGATGTTCCTGAAAAACCAAGGGGAAACAAAATGACATTAGAACAAAAGGTTGAAGAAAGAAAGCCTAAAGGCAGGATAAGGCGCTTGTTAGACTGGATTGAATTCAAACGAATTGAAAGGCAGTTTAAAGCTCTAAGTGAATTAGGACCTAAAACATTGGAAGTTATAAAGAATGAATGGCAGAATATACCTTACAGAATAACGCATTTGGATTCTAAACACACACCTTGGCGTCTAAGATTTACAGGAATAGAATTACCTCAGTATGATAAAACTTATGGCGGCCCACATAATGCGGCTGTAAGAATGTTATTCACACACCTTCTTGTAAGACAGCTTGATTGGAATTATGGAAGCGCGCCCGGAGACTTTAATGGCTTGGATGGCACAAATAAAAGTGAAACAGCTCAAGTTCCTGGTTGCCGAGTAGAGTCTTTATCAGACGGAAATATTGTTGCAAGAAAGACAATAGATTCATATTTAGCCTATAAAAGTAAAATAGATATGGCTATTCAAGAGATAGAACGGATTTATGAAGTTGAGCCGTTAACGCATAAATCCAGAAAATTAGGCCTTGGAATAGTGCCAACATTAGAGAGGACAGAAAACTATCCCTCCCCGAGGGACTTGATTCCCAGGTTCAGAGAAGAATTTGGATTGGATTATTTAACTGAAAAATTAGTCTAAGGCGAGCCTTCCGGCGTGAAGCAATTGCTTGTATTGTTTTGAAAACAATTAATTGTTTATAGTGCAGCGGAGCTCGGCTTTCTATGCGTTACTAATTTAATAGAGCTCACGCCATAACATTTCAATTGTAAAAAAAGAAATGCCGCGCATAAGCAAGGCAATCTAGAAATTTGAGTGGTTAGTAACTGCGAGCTGAACACGTCGCCGAAGCTTCGTGCTTACACTCCAGTCCTATCAAGCTTCTGTTCTTGAAGCACTCTGGGTCTCTTTTTGAGGCGCCTTTCATCCTTAGATGCTTTCAGGATTTATGGCTTGTGGCGTAGCTGCTCGGCCTGCCCTGTCGGACAACCGATAGACCAGTGGCCACGGTCCGCGGTTCCTCTCGTACTACGCGATCCTTCCCCTCAGACCCTTAAACATTTCCAGTAGATATCATACAAACTGTCTCGCGCATGTTACTCCATTCTTATGATTTTGAATGGCATGGACTATACCTTCATCCTTCCCTTGCAGAAAGGAGATTGGCGTATTAGCCTTTCCTAAGAAAGACTCTCAGCTTATAGCTTCAGTCTCTACAGGGGTAAAGATTTGCTTACAGTTTCGCATGTTATTGTTCTTTTCTTTGAATAATTAAGCTCCTTAAACTTGTCTGTCATTTTGCATATATTCAGAAAAGCTGCATTTGAATTGCACTTTTCAAGTTTCTGCAAAATTTCAAGCCCAAGCTCAACTTGCTTTTTCTTCAACTTAACATACGGCTGCAGAAGCAAGAGTATTCGTCTTACTTCCTTTGAATCAACAATCGTATAATCGCTCATTCCTGTTTTTCTGTGGCGTATGTATCCGCATCCAAATATATTTTTCAGCCATTCAAGGATTTCAGCAAATTCTGTTTTCTGATAAAAAGCAACACTGCTCCTTATCTGAAACTTCTGCCTGTAATCCTTTCTAGGCACTATCTGAAAAAAGATACTACCGTCACCATCCAGGAAACCTGCGATGTATGCAAGAATTGTTGACTCCACAAACCTCACCTTCCCTCGGTATTGCCATAACCTTCGACAGTATATAAAGGTTAAGGTTTCACCGATATGAGCCAATTTTATTTTTCATAACCTTACGATTATGCAACGCCTATGTTGACGTTCTTAACCCAGCTCACGAACCCTTTTAATGGGTGAACACCCCCACCCTTGGACACTTCTGCATGCCCAGGATAGGATGAGCCGACATCGAAGTAGCAAGCCGCGCCGTCGATACGGACTCTAGGGCGCGACAACTCAGTTATCCCCGAGATAGCTTTTCTGTCATCTCTAGCCCCCATCAAGGAGGACATAGAGGTTCGCTAGACCAAACTTTCGTTCCTGCGTCCCTTGCTTTTCGGAACACAGTCAGGCCGGCTTTTGCTCTTGCACTCTACTCCAAATTTCTAAATTGGATGAGCCGACCTTTGGGCCCTACTGATACACTTTCAGCAGGGT
The DNA here is from genome assembly GCA_018830945.1 of Nanobdellota archaeon. Classification (GTDB taxonomy): domain Archaea; phylum Nanobdellota; class Nanobdellia; order SCGC-AAA011-G17; family GW2011-AR17; genus UBA9640. The sequence goes on from JAHJRD010000084.1 coordinate 8,812, forward strand.
GCCGCCCCAGCCAAACTGTCCACCTATTGGTGTCCCTCTTGCGAGGTGAGCGGTGCAAGCCTTGAAGGGCGGTGTTTCATCGTTGTCTACACAGAACCTAGCGATCCTGCTTTATCGACTACCGCCTACGCTGCACAACAAGACTCGCATCACAGCAACAAGCTACAGTAAAGTTCTACGGGGTCTTCGCTTCCCACTGGAAATCTCTGGACTTCACACCAGAACGTTGAGTTCGGAGGACTCTAGCTAGGGACAATGGGGACCTCGTTACGCCCTTCATGCAGGTCGTCAATTAAACGACAAGGTATTTCGCTCACTTTTGTTACTATTCCTTGCGGAACGGAATGATCATTTCTGCCATTCTCCTTGCATCGCTGCAAGGGTCGGACTATATCTTCACCTTGACTTTTGCGTTTCGCGCAAAAGTTGAGGTTCAAAACTTTTGAATCAAAAGTTTTGTTAACCTTTATGGTGTTCGGCGTATAGTCTCTGAGGATTCTAAATATTTTGGCTTGGTTTTACGATTCATCTGCCATGCTAATGAAGCTATTTTGTCTAATCCTTCCTTATTCAAGTGTGCACCATTTTTCATCAGCGCTAAAATTTCTGCAAATTTTTCAAAGCTGCCTCCTTTTTTCGTCCACAGCGGATTATTTTTAAAGAATTTCACAACTTGCGACAGGTTTTCAATGCCTCGTATCCGAAGCTCCATCCTGTCATCGTGATTCTTTCCAATAATCCCGCAGCCGAAAAATGCTTGCAACTTTTCCAATATCTGCATATCGCTTTTATGCTGCACAATCCTGAACTCGGGAAGAACTTGCCAACCTAATTTCATAGCATGTTGGCGATTGATTGCTACATGAAAGCAACCTTCGCCATCGACAAATCCAACAACCCAAGATTTATTTAGCCTTTCCTGCTGATTGTCTGCGCCCATCACATTGTCACTGTCCGAAGTTATATAAAAAGTTTTGTTCGGAAAACTGTTCATTTTTCCGGACTAGTAGTGTGGGATACTCAGATGTTCCAGCATATAGCCGAATTTTACTAAGGCAACAACTGTTCACCTTAAGAGAATTATAGTTATTCCCGCCGTTTACCAGCTCTTAGCTCCATTGGACTGGAGTTTAAAGTACTGGCACTGGGCAGACGTGGCAACCCATACGCACCTTTGCAGGCTAGCGAGTTGCTTGGTTTTTGTTAAACAGTCGGGCCCCCCCGGTTATTGCACCCTGTAATTGCACTCATACGAATACAATCGCAGGGACTCCTTCTTCCGAAGGTACGGAGCCAATGTGTCGATTTCCCTTAGCTAGTTTATTCCCTCATACCTTAGGCTTCTCACCTAGGGGCACCAGTGCTGGTTCTTGGTATAGTTAATTAGGTTTCATCCCGGCTCCCTTTTCACGGGCTCCAGGCATCAACCGAACAATCCATAAGGACTGCTATTCCCAGGTTTAGCCGGTTTCTCACCGTTACGGTACTCCACTGGCTTGTCCTGGTTAACATAAGCGACGGCTCATGTCGGTCTAGCCCAAAGCGTTAGAAGCTGAGCTTGCGTTGCCGCGCGTACCTAATTAGTAAAGGAATGTTAACCTTTTTCCCTTTCCCGATTATCCCAGTTAGGGACTCGGTTAGGACTAACTTACTCTTAGCTGATTGACATTGCTAAGAAACCCTTGCCCTTCCGGTATCAGAGATTTTCACTCTGTCTAGATCCTACTACCGCCAGGATTCTCATTTCCACCAGGTCCATACACCCTCTCGAGCGTACTTCTGCCCCGGCAGAACGCCTGCCTATCGCACACATTTCTGTGACCTGCAGTATCGGCAACTGATTTAGCCCCGTCCATTTTCAGCGCTTGGAGTCTTGACAGGTGAGCTGTTACGCTTTCTTTAAAGGATTGCTGCTTCTGAGCATACCTCCCCGCTGTCTCTGACGACAAACCCTTTCCGCCGTTAACACTTAATCAGTATTTTGGGGCCTTAACTGCAGTCTGGGATGTTCCCCCCTAGCGACACAAGTTTACCCCAGTGCCGCCGTTTTTTAGCTTCTTAGATGCTGAAGCATTCGGAGTTGGACAGGAGAGTGAGAGATTTCTCCCCCGGGCTCCCCAATCCGTAGCTCTACCTCCTCAGCCATCTCTGCTAAAACTAGACTAACGCCTATTTCGGCAGGAACCAGCTATCACCGCGCTCGATTGGCTTTTCACCCCTAGTCGAAAGTTAGAAGAACGCATGCACGCAGCACCTCTTCAGGCCTCCATCCATTTCTGGATTTCACCTTACCCTCGACTAGATCGCGCGGTTTCGGGTCGCAACCAAGTGACTAAAGGCACTTTCATACCTCTCCCCTCGCCTTGCGGCTGCGGGATATCGGTTTCCCTCGGGGTACGGACTGTAAAGCCCTTACCCTCGCCACTTAGATGCACTCCCTGGCCCGTTATTCGAAACGAACGGCAGAACGCCTTAGCGCCCTGCCTAAATATCACCATCAGGTTTCCGGCTCTTTTAACTCCCTGTTACGGGTTCTTTTCAACTTTCCCTCACGGTACTAGATTTGCTATCGGTCTCGGAACATATTTAAGGTTGGAAGTTGATGCCTCCCAAATTCACGCCACATATCCAAGTGACGGTACTCAGGAACCTGCTCAGCCGTTTCAGATTTATTCTACGGGGCTTTCACCCTCTATGGCGTTTCTTTCCAGAAAACTTTGAATCATCTTACTCTGACCTAAATGCAGGCCCTATAACACCACATGCGCTGTATATTTCTATACAGCATTCGGTTTGCCTTTTGCCGCTTTGTCTCGCTGATACTCACGGCATCTCTGTTGATTTCTTCTCCTCCGGGTACTAAGACGCTTCAGTCCCCCGGGTTCCCCTCCATTTCTGGATGCTGCCTATTGCTAGGCAGCTTGAGGTCAAATTAGGGCACCTCCGGTTCAAAGGCTGCTTGCACCTCGCCGGAGCATTTCGTAGCTTGCCACGCCCTTCGTCGGTGTTCCGAACCAAGTCGTTCGCCTGATGGCACAGTAGTATCTAGACTGCCTTGCCTATGCACGGCACCATGAACATCTTAGTTAACCGAAAAACACTTTTTGTTTTTCGAATGCAAGGAAAATGCGAAAATATTCTCCTTGCATGATGAAATCATACCTGGAAGCTTTTGCTTCTCAGGGCATGATGCCCTTCACCCGCATCCCGCGATGCGAGCTGCACAAATGGAATGTCAAACATTCCAACAAAAACGCAAAGCGTTTTTGAATATGATGTGTGATTGCATGGGCGCTCTTTGCTCATGCAAAGCATGACCGCCTATACGGCATGCTGGATTCTTTTAACTGCCTTGTCCATCCCCGAGAGATGGACTCGTCAGGTGCAGGAACTTCGTTCCTACCCACTCGCCCATTCCAAAGGAATGGACTCGTCGGGATTCGAACCCGAGACCCCTGCCTTGCAAGGGCAGTGCTCTACCAGGCTGAGCTACGAGCCCATGCAGATTATAATGCAAGCAAGACTATAGCATCATTGGAACTAATGTTCCAAGCTTTCCTTTGTTCGGAAAGAAATTATACGTACGTACAAAAATAAAAAGGAGGTGATCCAACCGCAGGTTCCCCTACGGTTACCTTGTGACGACTTAACCCTTCTTACTGAGCTTAGATTCGGTTCAGGCAAAGACCTGAAACTCACCAAAACCCTGCTCGAATGGTTTGACGGGCATTGCGTTTCACTTTTTAAAGTTACTCTGCGTTCCCACTGCACAGACGGTTTTCCCGTATGCAGCGAGCCCCCAGTGCATTTGTTGTTTGAGATTTTGTATCTTGCTAAGATTAAGCGGCTTTTGCATTGTCAGGCTTACAATTTCCTTAAACAATTCAAAGTCGTTTTTCCTGCTTGGCAGCTTTGGAGAATTTTTTTCAAAAAAAGGCAATACTTTTTCAAGAATTTCCTTCCTATTTTGGACTTCAAAGCGATAGCACAAGGAATGGTTTGCTCTTTTATCCCTCTGGATGTAGACATTGCCGCATCCAAAGAAAGTTTTAAGCTCATCCAATATTTCCTTGTCCTGATGCCGAAGTTTTAAGCTGAATTTTAATTCAACTTTTGCTCTCCTTCCAATATGATTAACACGCACATTGAAAGAGCCTTCTCCGTCCACCAAGCCGGTTACATAATCATCGCTCAACACTGAGGTCTACCCCCTTCCCGTTTTCAGGTACTATGAGGTAGGCTGACTTCCTATTTATGCTTTTCCAAATAGGATCTCCCAAGGTCATTTATAGAACTGTTTCATCCATCCAAGTGAGATATTTGCAAATTTCTTCTTACCACCGACCCGCAATAAGAATCATTTGCTCTCAAGCTTGCGCCTATCCCTTGCGGGATACGAGGCTGGACTTTGTCTCAGGCCCTTCAGCGCTTCTGTTGCCAGAAAGCGCCTGCCATTTTGACTACTATGGCTGGATTTGCACCAGCTAGCTCAATAAACTGCTTGGCACATTTGTTTCGGTGTGTGCAAGGCACAGGGACATATTCACCGCTCACTGATGATGAGCGATTACTAGGGATTCCGGCGTCATGAGGGCGAGTTGCAGCCCTCAATTCGGACTGAGATGGAGTTTAGAGGCTTAGCTCCCCCTTACGGGGTTGCATCCCATTGTCTCCACCATTGTTGCGCGCGTGTAGCCCAGGGCATTTGGGGCATACCACCTACCGTTGCCTACACCTTCCTCCTAGTTTCCCAGGCAGTCTCTGCAGTGTGCTCGATTGCTCCGGAGAGCTCGGTCGCAACAGCAGATGTAGGTCTTGCTCGTTACCAGACTTAACTGGACACCTTACGGCACGAGCTGACGGCGGCCATGCACCTCCTCTCGGCTTGTTAGGTAAGACCTTCAATCTGACCTTCATCCTGCCGTCGGCCCTGGTGAGGTTCACGGTGTAGAATCTGATTAAACCGCACGCCGCACCCCTTGTAGTGCGCCCCCGCCAATTCCTTTAAGTTTCGATCTTGCGACTATACTTCCCAGGCGGCGAACTTAACGCCTTCGCTCCGGCACCGCAGATTCACGAAGAATCTGCGACACATAGTTCGCAGCGTTTACAGCTAGGACTACTCGGGTATCTAATCCGGATCGCTCCCCTAGCTTTCGTACCTCACCGTCAGATTCGTTCTAGACAGACGCCTTCGCCACGGGTGGTCTTCCAAGGATTAAAACATTTTACCGCTCCCCAAGGAATACCCCTGTCTCCTCCCGATCTCTAAACCAGTAGTCGCTCTTGCAATTCGTCAGGTTGAGCCTGGCAATTTCACAAGAGATTTGCTGGTTCGGCTACGTACGCTTTAGGCCCAATAAATATGATCCCCACTTGTGGCGCCGGTGTTACCGCGGCGGCTGGCACCGGTCTTGCCCACCACTTATTCGCCGAGGTATTTATGCTCGGCAAAAGCCCGCCATAAGGCAAGCACTTAGGGTACCCTTATCACGCTTTCGCGTAGTGTAAAGGTTTCCCGCCTGCTGCATCCCTTAGGACTAGGACCCTTATCTCAGTGTCCTTCTCGGGGCTAGGACTCTCATCCCCCCTACGGATCACAGGCTTGGTGAGCCATTACCTCACCAACTACCTAATCCGCCGCCGACTCATCCTTAGGCGCCGTAGCTTTAATGGAAAGCGCATCCCAGCCTCAATCCACTATCCGGTATTAGCCTCAGTTTCCCGAGGGTATTCCAAACCTAAGGGCAGATTATCGACGTGTTACTGAGCCTTTTGCCGGTGACTTTCTTGCGAAAGCCCCCTGGACTTGCATGGCTAAATGGCACCCTAATAGCAGCGATCTCCCGCAGGATAAACGGGTATTAAAAAATGATCGAAACGCCAAATAATATAGAGTTATGTACACATCACGTATAATTTATCTTGCCGTCTTGCTTGCATCATATGTGATTGTTCAATCACGCACTCATTGTTTATGGATGCCTATTCAGATGTAACAGGCATATGTTCGAGAAGCATAGTTCTCGGACATTTGAAAATGTATTTTGCATTTTCAATATTACGAAATGGCATGCATTTCGTTGCTCGCATTGCGCGAACTAGCGAGGAAAAAATCCTCTCGTTCCGTATAGGAACTAGAACCAATTTATCCAAAAATACGCAAGCATTTTTGGATATCCGAAAACTTTTAGTTTTCGAATATATTCACAGCCTGAAGCCATGAACATCTATCCATTTTAAGAAGTGAGGTTATATATAAAGGTTTTGGTAAAAGTCAAGCCCCTTCGAAAAAGAAACATTTAAATAACACGAAAGTAAAATAAGAGATATGAGAAAGACTAATGCAAACAAACTAAGCGCAAGAGGATTTGCCAAAGCGCTGAAAGAGGCGCAGAAAAACCCGGAATTCAAAAGAGAAATAATTGAATTTGTCAGGGCTACAACACGTATCTATAAGCTATAGGGAATTTCTGAACTTCTTTAATAAATTTTCAAATCCTAAAAAATTAGGTGTTCTTAGATTCTCTTTTAGGTTTATATGATGATATGCCTTGATAGAAATTTTTGAAAGCATCGTGCTGCTGTCGGCCGAGTAAACAACATCCAAGCCGTTGATACTTGCGCAGGCTATAATCATAAAATCTATTCTTATGCTTGTATTCCAACCGTGAGCCCCTCCGGATTGCCTGTATAAGTCATAATATTTTTTGGCAATATGTGTTATTCTTGCAGATTGTTCAAGCAGATGGTTTCCTGTAATCCTATCATATATGTTCAAAAGCATGACTCTGGTCCCCCTGCTCAACTTTGTAACTTTAGGGATGGCCCTTAATTCGTCCCTTATCGGCTTGTAGCTGTAAACCATAAACTCCTTATCCCGGGCTATCTTTTCCTCTATTTCAGCAGCATCTTTTTCTAGTGCGAGAAGACCGTATATATTTGTGTCAAAAATTACGCGCAACATATGAAGAAAGAGGGGCAGAATCCTATATAAAGATTCCTCAAAAAAGGAGGCTTGCATAAAAGCAATTTAATCATTAGCAATCATTGAAAAGCAAGAATCGCAGCGGCCTTTATTTTTTATTGAAGGAGCCGCGATACCCTATCTTAAGCTCTTTGTCCTGATTAACTTTTTCATAAATCTTAAGGAACCTCTCCTCTTCAAGATAGTATTTCCCCTTGAGATACCTATTCTTATATCCTTTAATTACCCTATAAAATCTTTCCAATTTTTCAAAAAGCTCATCCTTCCTTAACTCTTCCAGCTTTTCTGAATTTTTGTCTATCAAAACCAGGAATTCAATTAAAGACAGTTTTGTTTTAAGCAAGTGCAGCCTTCTTTCAATGGCTTCCACTGCTATTTTCTCGCAATAAACCTGCCCTGTCAGGAATAATATGGCCCTTGCCTCATTTATCTCTTCCCATGAGGGGCTTTCATTGTTTATAATCTCCAAATATCTATTCCACAGTTTATCAAGTTCCTCTGAAATTTTTTCAGGATTCATCAGATAAGTGTATTTCATCAGGCCTATCATATCTGAAGATGTGAAGGAAGCAGTTTATAAAGTTTTAGAAGGAATTACTTCTTCGTTGTTTCGCTTCTGTCCCAGCCGTCAACATACCCTTTTTTCTTGAATCTCAAGTCATAAAACAATGAAAGCCACATATACAGCCTTACAAGCACAAGCTCTAATGTCCAGAAAAATTCTTTCACTGTTTTTGGATATCCCCATATCCACTGCATTCCCTTGAATGCCTCGTTCTTGAAAGATTTCACCTTAGGGAAGTCAGGCGCGTAATGCGTTAATTTTGTATGCGCGTCAGCTGTCCTCTTTCTTTGCTTGAGCCAGTCCTTGATATGCGTTGGATTCTTTACAAAGACCCTTGCGTTTTCAGCATACCCTATTCTGTAACCGTGCTTCCAGAAGTAATAAGGTATGATTGAGTCTTCTGCAACATCAACTGGTATTGTCCCTATCACCCCATTGTTTCTGAAGGCAAACAAATAGCCAGAGCATTCCAAGAATTGCTTTTTCTGGTATAATTCTTTTCTCACCCTGTGAGCGCCTGCATCAGCAAGTAATCTGCCCCAATATCCGAACAATGTGTATCTCGGGTTCTCGCACATAACTCTTCCACAGACACACCCTATTTTTTCATCCTTAAACATATTAATCATTTCATTGATTGCGCCGTTATCCAGGAAAACATCGCCGTCAGTGAAAATCCAGACTCTTCCTTTTAATTCCTTGAAAAGCATGTTCAATGCATTGCTCTTGCCCTTGCCAGGGTCCTTGAAGAATCGTATCTGCTTGTACTTCTTATGGTAATCCTTTACAAGCTCCTCAGCTTCCTTGTCAGGCGCTGCAACAACAAGCTCATAAGGCTCGCTTATTTTCTGGAAAAGTATTGCTTCAATAGCGCGGTACAAATGCGGCTCTTTGAAAGCAGTTATTACAATTGAAATCATACAGAATAATCTTTTTCCTTAACTTTATAAGCATTGCGGATAATTACATATTAATGAACAAGCGGGTTGTGACAGTAGTAAAGGCAGCTGTTGGCATATCCATAATTGCTTTTCTTGTGTATAAAATAGGGGCGCAGGATGTGTTTAACATTGTCAGGTCAACAAGCCCTCTTGCTTTCTTGATAATTGCAATTGGCTATTTATTGAACGCGCTTTTGAATTCAGCTTCATTTTACCTTATACTTTCATCAATTAAGGTATCTGCACGTTATAGCGGCATCTTCTTTTCATTTATTAAAAGCTGGGGCATTGGAAGCGTATTGCCTGGCAAAGTAGGGGATTTGTCAGTTGTGTATTTTCTTAAAAAAGAAGGAATTAATGCAAAAGATTCGTCTGCAATGTATGTTATTGACAAGATGGTTGTATTGCTTTTCTTTTTGATAATTGCAATGATAACAGCTAAATTGTTTTTGCCTTTGAATGCGTTTTATTTATTGGCTTGTTTCTTATTATTTGCCGTTGTTGGTTTCCTATTGTTCCTCAAATTTGGCAAATCATTAATCAGAAAGGTTTTTGGAAGATATGCGAATTATATTGAAGCGTTTCATGACAATATACAGATAGTAATAAAAAAGCCGCTTTTGCTTTTAATCTTGTTTATTATTTCCTGTTTAAGATGGGCAGTGCTCTCATTCTCAATGTGGATTTTGCTTTCAATGGCTAATGAGCATGTTTCATTTGCTTATGTGTTCTTGTTTTCAGTCACTGCAAACATCCTTGCTTTGCTTCCTGTGACTGTCTCAGGAATTGGATTGAAAGAAGCGGCATTTGTTTACTTGTATGCCCTTGTGGGAGCCACAACAAGCATTGTGCTTGCTGTTTCAATTGTTTATTCATTCGTAACAATAGTTCTTGCCTTGATTGCAGTGCTTTTTGTCTGGGAAGAGGTTATAAGCGCACGCCATAAGAAGCAAGCTTCTGTGTGAGATTTTCGCATCCCTTGTATAAAATAGAATCAATGCCTGCATTTCTTGCACCATGGATGTAATCTGGATTATCATCAATGAATATTGTTTCTGCAGGCCTGCAGTTTAGTTCTTTTAGCACAGCTTGATATATTTCCACATCTGGTTTTTTCATGCCCATATCAGTTGAAATAAAAGCCCTGTGGAAATAATCAAAAAGCCCATTCTGCTTGTTGTATTCTGCAATTTCTGTTTCAGTGTTTGTAAGGCATGGAACAGCATAATTTTGTTTTAATTTTTCAACAAGCTCTAAAACTTGCTTATCTTGCTGAGTCTGATGCTGCTTATATAAGGCAAAATGCCTTGCAAGAATGTCATCAGCTGTCAAAGAAAAGTCCTTGCTTTTTGCAAGCATACCATACATTACATGCAGTGTCATTTCGCCTGTTGTAAGCTTTGCCTTTAATGGCGCTATAAATTCCGCAAGCTCTTTTTGAGGCATTGCAAGATACATTGCAATTCCTTCCTGTATTGAATTGCCTGCCTCAGGCACAACAATCCCGCCAAGGTCGAATATTATTGTGCTTATCATTTAACCTCTGAATCTTATCTGCTCCATAGCACGGGAAAACTCCGCATAATAAGGCCATGCATTCTCCTTTGTCAGCAAGTCAGCTTTAACAGAAGCATTGTATTCAGGTATAGGCATTAGCCCTTTCCTGTCTTTTGAATGGTCGTGTCCTGCCATTATTGCATTTCTTCTTTCTGTTTCAGAAACGATGGTGCCTGTTCTTACAACTTTTCCATTATGGAACACTCTTGCCTCACCCGTTGAAGGTCTGATTTCATGAATCTCTCTGCCGCATACCTTACCCGGCATGAACTCCTCGCTGTCATAAACTGCAAAGCGAGTAAAACGGCTGCCCGCAAAGGGAGGATAACCGTAATCGATACTAATAATAGCATATGCCATGAGCTCTAATCCCGAATATTTTGCTTCAATACCCCAACCTGCTTTTGCAATAACTTCGCCAGCGTCAGTAATTTGATGCACGGTTGCAGCGTTTCTAGGGGGCATATAGCAAAATGGAACATCTCTTTCTTCACGCGGCTTCAGATCGAGAATTTCGGCATTTCTTCTTGTAATTTTCCGCGCTTCTTCATTATTCATGCCCGAGAATTCTGCATCACGCAATAAAGGCACGAGAAGGTAATCATTTAGCATAAAAGTTATCTCCTCCAGCCCTTCTGTAATCATCCTGTGAAACCAGTTGGGGGATTCGTCCTTAGTCATTGTCCTGCCTGCGCAGGTGTCCCATACAAGCCTGTCTCCTGGCGCTCCTAAATCACGATGTGGAAGATAAAGTAAATAAAAATTTCCATAAAATCTGCCAACAATCGCAAGCCCTGCGCCATAGCCCCTTAATCTTGAATTGCTGTCAGCAAGCTTTACCTTGCAATTAGTCACTGAATCATCCATTCTTGCCTTCTCTACTTCAGCCAATCTCGCATTAAGCAAATCATAATCAGCAACAGTGTTTGCCCTTGCAAGGTCTGCAACATTTGGATTGTCTGCCTTGCCAAAGAAATCACATGGCTTGTCTATCCACAAGTGCTCGCCGTGCTTTGTCTTTTCCCATACAACGTTGTCAAATATGTGCATTTTTATTCCTCCTTCCTTATTCCCTTCCTTCTGCAGTAAACCTCTTCCCATTCTCTCAGCATTTCAAAATAAGGGTTGCTTCCCATCAATTCCTCTGCATCATCAAACTTATCACTGTGTATGAGAGCAGCGGCTTCTTTATCTGCAATTTTCAATAAGCCCTTCTTTGCAGCCTTGTACAGCATTACTTCCCTGCCTCTTGCGCCAAATAATGGAATTTGCTTGAGTTCCGTCCCAGTCTGCAAGGCAGTAGCAATAAAAAGAAATTCTCTCTTCTGCTCAGGAGTGTAAAACCTTTCAGGATTATGGATTCGCGGGACTTCAAGCGGGCTTCCTGAATATCTGTCAGCAGGATCTTCGCAAAAGTCAACGCAGAACCATTTTTTGCACACCTCATCTGCTTTTTCTCCAGCAAGCTTTGGAATGCAGTAATTCCCAACTTCTGTCAAATATTCACAGTACCTTCTTTCAACACGATTCCTGTAAGCAGGAGTATCACAGCATTCAGAACAATTCACCCTGCAGCCGTTTGTTCCTGCAACAACAATGTCAGGATGCAAGGCAACTATCTTCGCCAAATCAGCTCTCAAATCCTTTCCAACAGCAATGACATTGTCTTTTCCAACAAAGCATTCATTCTCAAGCTTAAGTGCATCTCCAACCTTTTTCATCCATATTGCATGGAAAAAGTTTCCGGGAGTTCCGAGTTGTATCATTTTGTTTCCTTCTTCTTACTACGCAGGATTTCTCTTTTTCCAGTGCTTCTCCAATGCGCCAAGAAGATTCTGCAATTGTTCAAGCCTTTTCCAATAAAGTGTCAAGTCATGCTCTTCTAATGCTGTTTGCTGTCTTGGATGAGTATATTCTATTGTTACACTTTTAACATTCTTCCCATCAATTATAGCATCCATTACTGGTATGAAGATAGAATCCCATTTGTCGCCATACTCGCCATTATAATTAAGGAAATATTCAGCAGCATCCCTTGTAAATGTTCTTGGGCCTACCCATACATCTAAGTCATGCCCTGTTAATTCTTTCCAAAAAGAGTTGCCCAACTGCTCTGCATGCTGCTGCACAACAGGATAAGACTCTAATGAATGCCTTCTTGGCACAACTATATCAGCTCCATGACCGAGAATAACAGCCTCAACTGTTTTGTAAAGCTCCGGGATATAAGAGTCTTTTTCAGGCTCTGTCCAAGCAACAACTTCTCTTCCAAGGTTTCTTGCACGTTCTATAGCATGCCTCCTGCTTTGCCCCATGTTCATGGATTTTTCCAAAAAGACTTGCGCACCATACCTTTCAAATTCTCTCAAAAGCTCGTCAGAAGAGCCGCCGTCAACAACTACTACCCCATACCCCAAATCAGTAGCTTTTCTTATTGTGCTCTTTGCAAGCTCTGCGCGCATTGCATCATTCTCAGAGCCGGGCTTATAGAAAGTGGTTGTCGCAATTGCTGTTATTTGTTCAAGGTGTGACATTTTATTTTGCCTCCAAAGTTTAATGCTACTTTGGAGAAACAAACCCTTTATAAGCCTTACTAATTACAACAGTAGAATGTGTTGATTTTCTTTAGTTATTTATAAGCAGTATCCAAAAGTATATTCTCCAGCACCGAAATGTTTATAACTATATATACATATAGTTTATAGGGAGGAGGTGTTATTTATGGGATATAAAACAAAAATCCAAT
>JAHJRD010000085.1 GCA_018830945.1 Nanobdellota archaeon
TAAAAGTGCTTGGGCTTGAAGAATTTTGCTAATATTGGTATCTACTTTTCGTTTAAACGAATGCTTAACAAAGCGGTTTTGACGACGAGAAATCCCATCTACCCTATTTAGGTGCTCAGATTAATTGCTAAACTCGAGTTTATATAGTTATAATGGATATCCAGGAGGTTTAGGATATCTCCCTATAAATTCTAACGTGCAAACGAGCTCATTTTTGAAAAGGTTTATAAAAGCATGAAAGTATATAATAACTATGGGCAAATCAAGGCTAATCCGGACAAAAATAACCTCCCGGGCAAATCTAGCTGAAATGGATTATAGAAATAAGGTGCAGCTTACACAAGAGAAATACGATAGCCCGCAAAAATGGCTGCAAATGATTAATGATGGGAGGCTAAGCTATGTTCCAAAATTAAAAGAGTTCCGCATTTATGGGCGAGTTTTGGAGCTCGGCGCCGGCTCTGCATGGCTCAGCTCAGAGCTGTCCAAATTTCCCGCTGTTAAAAAAGTGTACTGCCTGGATTTTTCAGAGGCAATACTATCCCGGGTTACGCCTGTCATTATGAAACATCTTAATGCAGACACCACAAAAATCACACGCATTGTCGGAGACTTTAACAAGCTGGAATTTAAGGATAGCTATTTTGGCTTTGTATTCTTTGATGCGGCGCTGCACCACATAACAGACATGGACTCTGTTTTGTCAGAAATAAGAAGGGTACTTAAGCCAAATGGCAAGCTGATTGCAATACGAGAGCCGGTTATTCCCATCCTACGACCCTGGATAAAAGCCAGTTTCGGCAAGGAGGATAAAGAGCAGGGAGTGACAGAAAATATCTATACAATGAAAGAATGGAGGGGTTTTTTTGCACGCAACGGGCTTAAGCTGCAGTTCTTTCCATTTCTATCAGGGAACAGGGCACTATTTAAGATTCTGAATAAGTGGCCATTTAGCAGCCTCAACAAATACCTGTTTGCCCATTTCATATTTGTAGCGCATAAGGAAAGATAGCTTGCTCTTATTAAAATAACCATTTTATAGCACATATGATACATAAGCCTTTTTAAGCAGGTATATTGCATATTTGTGTGGAAGAGCAGGCTATACTTAATAAGATATCAAAAGGCGCAACACTACTTTTAGTTGGCATTGTGATCTCAAAAATTTTTACATATTTTTACAGGGTTGTGATTGCCCGCTATCTCGGAGCTGATATATACGGCTTGTTTAGCATTGGATTGGCAGTTATCGGCATATTGCTCAGTATTTCGCTTGTCGGGCTCCCGCAAGGTATATTGAGATATGTATCTTATTACTATGGAAAACAGGATGAAAAATCTGTACATGCTGTGATAAACAATGCATTTAAGATTATATTGCCTCTTTCACTGCTATTTGCATTTCTGCTTTTTATTTTTGCCAAATGGATATCTATTTATTTTTTTCACAGCCCTAATATCGCTAATGTGCTGAAAATAATGTCTTTTGCAATCCCTTTATCTGCACTTGCAACCGGTATGGACTATTCACTTCAGGCATTTCAAAAAATAAAATATCTTGTTATAGCAAGGAATATTATAGAGCCTGTTTCAAAAGTAATACTTTCGCTTTTAATAATATTTCTGGGATATGGGCTTATAGGTATAGCTTTTGTTTATGTATTCTCATTAATAGTTGCCGCACTGTTAATGGCTTATTTCCTTAGAAGGACAATTTCTTTTAGAAAAATAGTATCGGCATCTCCTACTTTTTATAAGAGGTTGCTATATTTTTCACTGCCATTAATGCTTTCAGATTTATTTATTGCGCTTTTGCTTTGGAGCGACACGCTGATATTGGGCTATTTTGTTCCTGCTGTGCAGGTAGGCATATATAATGCTGCAATACCAACTGCCAGGCTTATTTATACTATACCAGTTGCATTAAGGACATTATTTATACCAACAATTAGCGGCATGTACGCCCAAAAAAAGGATTTCAACTCTATCTATGGAACCATAAGCAAATGGATGTTTTTGGTTGGCGTGCCTTCCGTACTGCTCTTATGCCTATATTCCAGGCCAATCCTTTCAATATTATTTGGCAAAGTGTTTATAGGGGGCTATCTTGTGCTAATCTTGATTGCAATAAGCTTCTTTATTCATTCTCTCATGCTAACCTCTGAAACAATCCTTATGATAATAAAGCGGACAAGGCTGATACTGTTAAATACAGCCTTGGCTGTTAGTTTGAACCTGCTTCTGAATGTAATATTGATTCCTAAATATGAAATCTTGGGGGCAGCTATAGCAACCTCAGCATCTTTCCTCCTCATGAGCATTCTTATTGCTATAGAAACTTATTATCTTACAAAATTGATTCCATTGAAAACGGATTACCTTAAATGCCTAGTATCTGCTGCATTGCCGTTCGGCCTGCTGTTGTATCTTGGGACATATATTAATACTTATACTTTTGTCGGGTTGGCCTGCCTAAGCGCGGTATATGTTGGGCTATACCTGATATTGTTAAAGCTTACGCGCGCGCTGGGCGCTGAGGAGATAAGCCTCATAAGCGCGGCATGGCAAAAACTGAAGGGAAAATTCTAAGGTTTTATCGCTTCTATCGGGCTTTTATGAGAAAAATGCAGGGAAAAATTAAAGGAAATATATGAGTCTGCCCTAAGCTTTAAGGGCAAAGGCAATGAGGAAATAGTAAATGCTCTTAAAGCTGAGATATTCATACTTACCACAAGGCACTATCAACATAGCACAGTAAGAAGATTTGTAAATA
>JAHJRD010000086.1 GCA_018830945.1 Nanobdellota archaeon
ACAGTAAGAAAACTTAAAAAATTAAGAGAAAAAGAAAAGTGTCAAGGGGAAAGTCAAAAGATAAATGGTCTTGAACGGCATATTAGCGTCCTTGGCGCTAATTTTTTAAGTTGTAGCGTTTAGTTTATCAACACATTCTAACCCCTAGCTTTCGCAAGGGTTATAAAGGGATAAAAAGTGCCTAATATCCATGAGTTTCATTGACAAATTAACAAGAAAGAACATATTGTATTATCCAGGCTGCCTTACAAAGTTCGCTGCAAAAGAAATAGGGGAGAAGTACCAGAAGGTATTTAGAAAGCTGGGAATTGATTTTATCATGCTTCCAAATGTTGAGCTTTGCTGCGGAAGCCCTGTTATAAGCGGGGGGCATGCGGATGTTGCAAAGGAGATTGCTGTAAAGAATTTTCAGATATTCAAGGACCATGGTGTTAAGAAGATTATAACAAACTGCCCTGGCTGCTTTAAGGTTTTCTCAAAAAATTATCCGCTGCTTGTTCCTGAATGGGACATTGAGGTTGAGCATGCAACTGTGACTCTTTTGAAAGAATTTGAAAAAAACAAGCCCAAAGTGACTAAAAAGATTACAGCAACATACCATGATCCATGCCATCTTGCAAAGCACTGCGGCATTACTGAGGAGCCCAGAAAGCTTCTGGCTTTATTAGGAGTAGAGCTAAAGGAAATGCCATTGTCAAAGATGGATGCATTCTGCTGCGGCGGCGGAAGCAGTGTTAAAAGCAATTATCCTGAGCTTGCAAAGTCAGTTGCAAAGGAAAGGCTTGAAATGGCAAAAGAGGCAGCCAATATCGTGATTACTCCGTGCCCTATGTGCTTTAAGCACATGGATGAGAATGCCGAAGGGATTAATGTATTAGAATTAAGCGAATTGCTTGATGTGGAAGAAAATGGAAAAGATTAATGAAAAAACAAGGGATGCAATACTGAAGTTTGCGCTTGAATACAAGGAAAAAAGAGCAAATGCGTTGTCAGGAGAGAATGAGGAAGAGTTGAAGAATAAATTAGAGGCAATAAGAAAGCATTCAATCGGCAGTTTAAGCGATATAAAAGCAAGGGCAATTGCAAGCCTTCAAGAGAATGGATTTGTTGTGCATGAAGCAAAGGATGCTGGAGATGCAATTGAAAATATAAAAAATATTATTGCAGGAAGCAAGCTTGCTGTAAAAGCAAAGTCAAATGTGCTTGACGAGATAAAGCTGAAAGAGTCAATAACAGAAACAGAAATTGTTGAAACTGATTTGGGTGATTTTATCAACCAGTTCACAGGAAATGTGGATATGCACCCTGTAATCCCTGCATTAAACCTTACGCCGAAGGAAATAGCAGCTGCAATTAAATCAAAGTTCAAAATTAGTGTTAAGGATGAGCCAGAGGCAATCATGGCTTTTGCGCGTGAATATCTTAGGGAGAAAATAAAAAAAGCAGATATTGGCATGACTGGCGCGAATGTGATAACAGCAGACGGAAAAGTGATTTTGCTTGAAAACGAAGGGAATATTTCTTTGGTTTCAAGAATGCCTGAAAAGCACATAATTGTCGCAGGCATTGAAAAGTTCGTTGAAAATATTGAAGATGCAATGCATGTTGTGAGGTGCTCTGCAATATGGGGCACTGGGCAGAAATGGCCTGTATATGTAAGTGTTATTGCAGGGCCGAGCAAGACAGGAGATATACAAAACAGGCATATTACAGGGGCGCAGGGCGCAAAAGAAGCCCATGTAATACTTTTAGACAATGGAAGAACAGAGATGATAAACCAGGGATTTGGGGAATTGCTGCAGTGCATTGGCTGCGGCGCTTGTTTGGATTTCTGCCCTGCCTTCCACCAGCTGCAGTCAGGGTTTGGCTGCGAAACTTTAGGGGGCATAAAAGGGATTTCATCAAGGTTTGTGAAAGATTCGCATAAGGCAGCTTTGGATTGCGGCGCTTTCCGCTGTTTAACCTGCTTGTCATGCAAGATAAACTGCCCTGCAAAGATTAATTTCTCAACATACATAATGAAGGTAAGGGCAGAGCTTGCCAAGGAAGGGCTTGAGCCTGAAAAGGCAAAAGAAATGGTTGAAAAGATGAAAGAGTTTGGCAATCCCTTTGGAAAGCCAGGGGAAGCGCCGAAGGAATTGTATTGCTGCTGAGAATGCCCGTAGTATCCTGATATTATTGCATCTACTTCCTGCTGCCTATTGCCAGCCCCTTTTCCCCTTCAACAGCGCCATGATAATCTCTTGCAGTCCTGCCGCACTTCCCTGCATAAACCACCTTTATTACTTCAAGATTGCTGTCAAACCATATGTTCTCTATGCAGCCTTCATAAATTTCACCATAAAAGCCGTCCTGAAGCTGGTCCTGGTTGAACAAGACACCGCTATCTGCAATATTCTCAACAGACACTATGCTAAGGTAGTCTTGGCCGTTTACATTAATATCAAAGATATTCACGCCTGAGTGTCCTTTGCCTTTGTTTGCATCGCCGACTGTGTCTTGTGTTGTGCCTTTGCCGTTTTCCCTGCCGAATTGCTCGTTAGCATAGGCTAAAGGCAGCAGTAAAAGCAGAACAAAGGTTGCTGTCAAAATGTGTTTTTTCATTTGGTTTCACCTCATTTTTTTGTTACATCCCTATTATTTCAAACATTTAGCATTTCCTCCACTGCATTAAAAGGTGGGTGTGATAAAATAAATTAATAATATGAGTAGCAGGTTTAAAATAATTCCAGTTATAGCTATCCCCGCCCCTCTTAGTAAAGGATTTTTTATTATTTTAATTAGAGCGATAACACCTAAAATACTAGCGAATAACAATATTAGCTCTATAACTCCGATAGCTCTAATTAAAATGCGAGGCCAACCTATTATAATACAACCGATTAGAACTATTGGAATTGCAAAAGGAAAAAATACCCAAATACTTATTTTTTGTGTTACACCCATCTTATTTAACTTCCCTAAAGTCTTAAACTCCCGCTATTAAATCGTTAATAAGTGCTATTAATTCATCTTTTGAGAACTGGAACGGATTTTCCTTTTCATATTCTATTAACCACTTTTCTATTTTGTCCTTTATGTCCTTCTCCAATTTATTTTTTGCTCCAATTTTATTCTTTTGTTCTAACATTTTTTCTACAGCATTTATTTTATTATGTAATGCATTCCTTCTTTGTTCAGGATTATTTATAAAGCCATAGTCTGGTATACTCTCTATTGCATCGTAAAGTAGTTTGGTTGTTGGTATGATTTCTTTTAAAACTACCCCTTCCTGTGTAATTTGGATAGTAAACGTATTCTCCGGATAAGGTATTGCAAAAGCAAATCCCGTAAAGTCCATTTCTATACCATTAACTATAGGAAATTTAGCATCAAAGAATGTCTGAGCAAGTAATCCGCCCTTATCATTTAAAACTTTTATTGAGTAATTGCCTGAGATAATATCGCTAATTGTTCCGTTATGCAGTTTATACCATTCCATAGTTTGAACAGTACCGTTTTTATATATGACTCCATTTACAATTAGGAGTTGAGGATCAGCAGGGAACGTTTTTAATTTTTTAAATAGATGCTCATAATCCTGAATGCCCACCCATCTTTGTTTGTTATTCTGATCAAACCAACTGTTCTTTTCTGTTTGTGTACCCATAAAGCACACCTGTTCCTTTAGAGGTAATCTCTTTTCAACCCAAAAGCCATTAGCGCTTCTACCACCCTGCCCGTATATTTCATATTCTTCACATTTATGTGGACCAGATTCCCAAGAAAAACACCAACCAGTATCTATAGGCAATCCGTACATGTGTCCAATCTCATGAGCCGCAGCAGTCCAATATCCGTCTTGAATGAATACACCTTTAATATTTACGAACCAATCTAACCAACCAAGCTTAGCGTATGAAACTCCACCTGCTGAAGGTTCTCCAAATTGAAAGTCAAAATATTCAGAAGGGGCAACTCCAATTACTTGATCGGCAAAGGGGAGTAAAACTTTTCCTTGTGTAAATAATCTAGCTGAATCTACAACTGCACCAAGGATTGGTTGTGTGCTCAAAGAACAACCCTGATATTCATCATCCAGCTTCTGATTCTCAAACTCCCCGTCCGCCACAGGATATGTCGCCTTAATGAACTCGCCGCTCTTCTCCACAGTTTCCTGATAGCGGCTTAACGGACCAAGATAAGTTATAGGTATGTAAGCTATATTCAGCGGCTTTGTATCCTTCACCTCAATCCAGTAATCTCCATTATTATTGCTTTCATTTTCCTCTTCTATTACATTATAAGGATCAGCAGCTACTGTAACGCCCCTCGTGCCTTCAAGATTCGGCGTTAGGTAAAAGTTTACAGTCCCGCCTGCTTTTAGCTCTCCTGCGGCAAGCGTTTCAAAATAGTCCATACCTTCGTAACTCAACTTCAATGTAACAACAGTGCTGTCAGCAATCGCCTCCGGATTCTCAATACCAACATCCACGAGCACAGCCATCTGCTTGCCTTGCACCATATCATCAATGCCATTGCCGTTGATGTCAGGATGATAGACAACCTGCACAGGTTTAATCTCAGAAATAGTCAAATCTGGCTTAACAGCTTCGCTTTCATACTCAATTGTTATAATTACTTTATCCACTGTAACAGCCCAATAATTATAACTGTGCTGCGAGTCAACATTGATAAAAGCAGTCAAAGCAAGGGGATATGGTAAGGAGCCAAAAATAGCATCAATCTGCGCTTTTGTAAGCGAAAAGACACTTGTTGACCACCCATTGCTACTGCCTTTAAGAACCCCCAAATACTGGTTATTAAGGTACACAAGATCAGTTTCATACGATGTTGGCGGCGGTATTCCATTAGTATTGTCAACATCCCAAGCCCTAACCTTTACTGTTACGGATTTAATCTCTGAAACAGGCTTATGTTCCGGGTTCCAGTTATATACGCCTGTAATATCTTGCTTCCACCATGCATAAATATCAAAATTTGTGCCAGAATCAATAGTTATAGTTGTTATCCAGCTGTCACCCAATGTTTCACTTGCGCCTGTTTCATCAATAGGGTCTATATAGGAGGTATTCGTTTCAATATCATTATATTCCTCAGCAGATATATTCTGAATAGCTATTATTCCTATTAAGAACATCACCCCTAACAAAAATATTCTCTTTCTCATTTTTAACCCTTAGTTGTTACCTTTAGAGAGTAATTAATACTATATAAGGCTTGCGGTGCTTTTGCTTGCCCAAAAGCCTTTTTAAGCACAAACCGCATATGTTCTTTATGACAAAAAAGGCCATCTGGGAGATTCTTGTCCCAAAATATTCAAATGAAGGAAAGGAATTTGCGCTTAAGCACCATCATGCATGGGATGAAAGCGTAAGGAAAATTGCAGGCGGCGTAACAATCCTGAAATCAGCAAAAGGGCAGTGGGTAAACACCAAAGGAAAGCTTTTTGCAGAAAAAATGATTCCTGTAAGGGTGTTTTGCACTGAAAAAGAGATTGGAAAGATAATAAAGCTCACTCTGGAGCATTACAATCAGGAAGCTGTAATGGCTTATGAGCTGAGCTCTAATGTAAAGGTCGTGAAAAAGGGCTAATTATCAACCCATTTGCCACTTGCCAACTCCACCATAGAAACGCTTTTAAACAATGACGGGTTTAGGGCTTTTGAGGAACTACGTTCCTAACCGCACTTCGCTAAGCTCGCGCGGTTTGAGGAAGAGGCAAAATGGAAACACTAATCTGGACAGAAAAATACAGGCCAAGGGAGTTTTCTGACATAAGAGGGCAGCAGGAGATAATAAAGACAATACAAGCTCTTGTTGAGAAACAAAACATACCTCATTTGCTGCTTTCAGGCCCAGCAGGTGTTGGAAAAACAACATTAGCTTTGGTTGTTGCAAAAAAGCTGTTTGGAGACGCGTGGAAAAACAACTTTTTAGAATTAAACGCGTCGGATGAAAGAGGCATTGACGTTGTAAGGAATACAATAAAAGACTTTGCAAGGACAAGAGCAATTGGCGATTATCCTTTTAAAATTATATATTTGGACGAATGTGATTCATTAACAAAAGAGGCGCAGCAGGCATTAAGAAGGACAATGGAAAACTTTGTCTCAGGCACGAGATTCATACTTTCCTGCAACTATTCAAGCAAAATAATTGATGCAATACAAAGCAGGTGCGCTGTTTTCAGGTTTAAGCCATTGGAAACAAAGGACATAACAATCGTTGCGGAAAGCATTGCTGAAAAAGAGGGGATTAAGCTTGACGAAGGCGCTAAGAAAGCCCTTGCTGAAATCTGCGAAGGCGATGTAAGGAAGCTGGTAAACGTAATGCAAAGCTGCGCAGCCCTGAACAGCCAGTTTACAGGGACATCTGTTTATAACATCGCATCAATTGCAGAGCCAAAGGAGATTGTTGACATGCTTAACCTTGCTGTGAAAGGCGATTTCACAAACGCGAGAAACAAGCTGCTTGATGTGCAGCTGAAATACGGCTTATCAGGAATAGACATAATCAAGCAGATACAAAAAGAAGTGTGGAAATTAAGCATTCCTGACAAGGAAAAGCTAAGGATGATTGAAAGGTGCGGCGAGATTGAGTTCAGAATGGTTGAAGGGGCTGACGAGTTTGTCCAGCTTGAAGCGCTGGTTGCATCATTCATAAACAAATAAGGTGATTGAGATGTTTGATTTTATAAGAAGATTATTGCAGAAAGAACAGGAAAAAGAAGAAGTTGATTTCTTTGCATTAGAAGCATATCTTGCTGAAAAGGCATGGAAAGGGCTGAAGCAGGAGATTGCAGAGCTGGAAAAAATCAAGTCAGAATTTTTAAGGAACGCTGAAAAGCTTGAGGCAAAGGACATTGATGCCGCAAAGGTTGAGGAAAGGGCAAAGGATGTGATAAAAGGCAACAGGAATGCTTTTGTGATAACATTGAGGAAACTTGTAAGGGAAATTGAGCTGCCTTCTGAGCCAAGCAGTAAAAAAATCATAGAGTTCTGCAATACGCTCAAGGAAAGCATGGATGATTTCAACAAGAAGACAGCTAGAAACTATTTTATCATGAAAAGCCTCATAGGAGAAGAGCTTGAAGAAACAAGAAACAACCTGAAAAAGGCAGACAATGTGCTGCAGGCAATGCAGAAAACAGCAAAGCAGCTTGAGATTGTTGAAGACATACAGCAAAAGCTGAGGGATGTATACAGGTATCTTGATGAAAAAGGAAAAAGAACAGAAGAATTAAAAGAGCTTGAGAAACAGGCAAAGGAGCTCATGAGCTGGGAGCAGCAGGTTACTGAAAGAATTAATGCTTTGAAAACAAGCAATGAGTTTACAGAGCTTGCAAGGCTTAAGTCAGAGTTTGAGGCAAAAGTAAGCGAGGCAGAAACAGTAAGGAACAGCGTAAAATCAGATTTCTCAGAGGTTGCAAGGGCATTAAGGAAATATGAAAAGCTCAACCCAAGCAAGCTGTTGAAAGCATATCTTGAAGAGCCCTGCAGCGCTTTGGAAAAAGAAACAGGCGAGATGCAAAAGATATTGCATTCAGCAGCAGAGGCAGTAAAAAAGCATGAAATAGATTCAAAGAATTCTGAAAAAGAAACAAAAAAGCTGGAAGAGCTTTCATCCAAATTAATGGAAATGAAAGATAACATGATTTTTGTTGTGGAAAACAAGGAAGAATTAGCAAAGAAGATTTCTGACAATAAGCTTGAAGAGCAGAGAGACAAATTAATAGAAGAGCTTAATTCTGTTGAAACAAAGCTTGGGGAAACACAGGCAAGGCTTGATGCAGGAAAAGAAAGAAGCGTAAGGCAGGACATTGAAGCAATTGGGCAGGACCTGAAAAAAGCAGGATTTGACATCGAGGTAAAAAATGCACCTTATGAATAAATGCGAGCCCTGCAAACCAAAGGAGTTTTCAGGCAGGTGTTGCAGTAATTTTTGAAGCCTGATATTCATTTACAAGTGTTGCATTAAAAGTTTCTACAAGGGAAGGGTCAATTAAGACATCATACAAAATAGAAGGGACATTAAATACTACACTAATGTTCTCTTTGCTTCCTTCAATTATTAAATTTCTTTCAGGATACCTTTGCTTAAGCTGGTCAGCATACCAGGCTGATTCAGTTAAAATCCCTTTATACAGAACAATCAAATCCTTTCGTTTGCCTTCAACAGCTTGATAGTAAATTAAAGGAAAAACAGAATTATCTGAATCTCCTGTAATAATAGAATTAGGTTTAGCATAGGCAAGCATAAACTTTGCATAATTGTCTGCTGCACGGGATTCACTTCTATCGATGTCCCCTTGTTCTCCTTTGAATATAAAGAAGAGCAAAAAGGCATTAGACACTACGAGTAATAAGGTCGCTGTAACAAGAGCATAATATATATACTTTCTAATTGCATAAAATTTTGCATTAATAAGGAGGAGGGAATGCCAGAGCCCTACGCCAATAAAAAGCGAAAAGATAATATATGTAGGGATATAATAAACTATTATATCCTGTATATTGTAGATAATATTATATGTTATATTAAAGAGTGTAATCAATGAAACTAATGCCAGAATCGTTTTGTGGCGTACCGCTAATGCTTTTATTCCTATAAATGCAAATGGCAAAGTTAACGGGAATTGCATTAGTAAATATACAAATGCCTTTGCAAAGTTCAAAAGTGCATATTGAGGTACAAAATAATGCCCATAACCTGTTCCCAAAACGTGATTAATGAAGAATTTAAGACTAATAGGATTACCCCAATTGATAAAAGGGTTTTGTGCGGCCCTTAATGGGAGATAGATATAAAGCGAGATTCCAATTACAAAAAAGATTAGCATAATTAATATGCTCCGCAGTTGTATTACTTTTTGTACCTGTAATTTTCTAATATGCCCAATAATAAAGAATGCAAACGCAGGTAAAGCTAATATCAGAGTAAGGTGATTTGTAAGACCAAGACCAAAAACAAAGCTAAATGCATAAAGATACCTTTGTTTCATTGTTTCTGCCCACTTCAGAAGAATTAGAATCAATGCTACAAGAAAAAAAGCATTCAGCGTGTAAACTTCCGCTATTGTCGCCTGCGTCCAGAGAGTATATGAAAAGCCAAGTGTTAGGGAAGAAAATAAAGCAGCCAATCTGCTTTTTGTTATTTTAAGTGCAACAAAATAAAGTAGCATAACAGCAAATGATGCAAAGAACGCAGACATGATGTTCAGCCTGTATGCGATTGTGCCTATTGGAATAACCGTAAATAACTTACCAAACAAGACATATAAGGGGTAGCCGCTTGGATGTGCAATCCCCATAGTATATGCAGCTGAAACAAGTTCAGGGCTATCGCCCCAATAAATTGAAGGTGCCATTGTAAGAAGGTAAGTAGAAAAAGAAGTAAATAATATAATTAAAGGAAGGAATTTTCCAGTAAATTCTTTATAATCCATCTGCTTTAAACTGTAATTATGTTTTAAATAGTTTTAGCTAGCTTTTGGCAAGGCCGAAAACCGCAAAGTTTATATGGTTTGGAAGTTTACCTGTTTCCTTAGAAGGCAAGAGTAGTTCCTTTGTTGCAAAGGGCTACCTAAATTATTCCTAAAAATAAGGGGGGTGATGAAGAATGGATAATCAAGGTAAGATAAGAATAGTTACTATTGGAGGTTATGTCTCTTTATCTATAATAATAATATTAATCTTAACTGTATATGGTTTAGCCAACCCCCAGCAATTACCCTTTTTTGAGGATTTTGAAACAGGGGTCCTAACAGAGAATTGGACGGTATGGGGAGACATGCCAGAAAACTGGCATGTTCGTGGTGAGATGTACAAGATAAACGGAGCATATAGCGTTACTGCTTATACAGGCGGACCTGGTGCTGCAACATCTTATCTTGAAATTAATCTTACCCAGCACGATATAGACAAAGACATTCAAATAGACTATAAGAGGAATACTATGTATAATTCCCCACAAAATAAGCTTGATGTATTGTGGTTTGATGGGTCTTGGCATACCCTTGAAGCAGGAGTATATGGATATGCAGAGAAAACGCACAGGAGGCGACCAACTTTAACGGATATATCATTAAGATTTAAGTGCTATACGGCAGGGCAAGGAAGATGCACTATAGACGATGTTAATGTACGCGATATCCCGCCAGATAATGCGCCGCCGATAATCACGATTATTTCTCCTCAGAATACAACTTATAATTACTCCACTTCCTTTAAAGCATTATTAAATTTTACAACAGATGAAGAAGCAACCTGTAACTATTCTTTGAATGGAGCGAATAATATTTCATTGGGTTTCGGAACAAGCTTCACCATGATTGTGATGGGCATAAATGGCAGTAATCGGATTGATGTTAACTGTGTAGACACTGTTGGAAATGTAAATAGCAATAATGTTAGTTTTATATTGCAAAAAATGTTTCCGCCAATACCATTCTTTGAAGATTTTGAAACGGGTATTCTGTCAGAAAACTGGACTGTTGGGGGAAATATGCAAAAGAACTGGCATGTATTCCAGCCATTTGCAATAAACGGATTATATGGTGCTTATGCTTATACAAATGGCGCTTCTGAATCTTTTCTTGAAGTCAATCTTACATCGCATGAACTCAACAAAGATATAAGAATTGAATATAAAAGAAGCAATATGTTTAACAGCCCACAAAATAAGCTTGATGTTTCATGGTTTGATGGAACATGGCATAATCTTGAAATGGGAGTTTATGGTTATGCAGGGAAAGTGCATAAGAGACGCCCTGTTTCAACAGATATAACATTAAGATTTAAGTGCTACACAACTGCGCAAGGAAGCTGTAGCCTTGATGATGTTAATGTAAGCGATATTCTGCCTGAGGCATGGGTTGATGATGATTACTGCCCTTCGTGCAACAATGACGAGAAAGAATGGGGGTATTATGCATTCAATACCATCCAATTAGCGGTGGATTCAGTGCAGAATGGCACCACAATCCACGTCAATCCAGGCATTTACAGGGACCCGATTAACATAACATCAAGGGCAAACCTTGCAATTGTAGGAACTGATAAGAACAGCGTTATCAATGACTTTAACAATACGTATTGCTGGAACACGGCAAGCTACGGCTGCACAAGAAAGGCAGGCGTAAGAGTGGTTTCAAGCTCAAATATCACACTTAATAACATGACATTTGAAGGCGGCGAAATAACCGGCAACTGGGGAACAATGTTTTTTTTCTGGGACAGCGACGGGATAATTAAAGATAACTATGCGTATAACATTAGCCTTTCTGACGATTCTGGCTATTATACAGAAATAATAGGCTATTTGAGAAGCCCAAATACAGTTAAGAATGTCCTTATAAGCGGAAATGAATTTAAGAATCCCGGCAGAAGCTTTGTATGTAATGATTACCAAAACTGCACTTTCATAAATAACCTTATTTACAAGACAATTGATGATTTTGGCTATGGAATTGAATTAGGAAGCCTTGCAACTGGGACGGTAATAAACAATACTATATGGGGATATGATACAAAAGCAGCGTCAGATAGTTCCACAAGCACGGCAATTTATGTGCATAGCCTGTTTTCACAGGGTATCACTTCTGAATTGGTAAAGGATATTACAATAAAAGGCAATAATCTTTATGAAAATCAAGCAGGGATTTGGATAGGAAGCGACTGGTCCACACTTGTAGGTAATGTAACTATTATTGGAGTTATTGAAGACAATTGGATACATGACAATATATGCCAAAACTGCGATAATGAAGATGTTGTTGCAGGCATCTTTGCAGTTGATGATGGAAAAAGTGTTGGCTCTTCGGTTAATGTCACTTTTGCAAATAATATTTTAAATGATAATTCCAGATACGGATATTTTATATTTACATATGGGGACGGCGAACTCCATTTGGCAATAAATAATGAAACAATAACAGGCAATCCGCAGGCAAATATAAAAGTGGTAAACTTTGGCGAGAACGCAACAAGCCTTTATGATGTGAATATAACAAACTCGAGGATTTATAACAGCACATTAAATTTTAACAATATGCAACCACAGCCTATATATACAATACCAAACTGGTGGGGCTCCTCTCCGCCAATAGGGATTTATGGCACTGAATATGACCCCTGGTACTCTGATTATAGCTTAACAACTTTAACCAGTTTCCCACCGAAACTAAGATTATATAACCCGGAAAACATTTCCTATATAACAAATAATTTAGCATTGGAGTATTACGCAAATGATAAAACTCTTGATAAAATATGGTTTACTGTTAAAGGAGGATTTCGAGGTTATCTCACAGGGAACACTACATTTAGGTCCCCGCAAGGTGATGTAACCTTAATAATATATGCAAACGACACATATGGTGCAACTAATTCGTCTGCTGTAAGCTTTTTTGTAGACAGCAAGAAGCCAAGAGCAAAGCGGGCGGTAGGAAAAGAGAAATATGGTAAACAGGATATAAGGGGATAAAATGCACCTTATGAATAAATGCGAGCCCTGCAAACCAAAGGAGTTTTCAGGCAGGGAAGATGAGTTCGGGCAGATTAAGGAGTTTGTTGAGAACTATAAAAAAGGGGCCATGCTTGTGTATGGGCAGACTGGCTGCGGCAAGACAAGCTTTGCGCATGCGCTTGCAAAAGAGCTAGGGCATGAAATACTTGAAGTGAATGCCTCTGACATCAGGAACAAGGATGCGTTATTGAAGATTGTGAAAAGCGCGGCAATGCAGATGAGCCTTTTTGCAACCAGCAAGATAATACTTATTGATGAGGTGGACGCGCTTTCATCAAAAGACAGAGGGGCTGTTTCAGCTATCATTGAGATTATCAAGGATTCCAAATGGCCCATCATTCTCACTGCAAATGACGAGATGAATGACAAGGTGCATGACTTGAAGAAAAAATGCAGGTTTATTGAGCTTCCTGCGCCAACACACAATGAGATGTGCTCAATACTGCAGGATGCATGCTGCAAGAACAATATCTGTTATGATGATTCTGTATTAAGGAACATTGCAAGGCAGTGCGACGGTGATGTAAGGGCTTCAATGATTGACTTGTTTGTGGCATCTTCTTTAGGCGATGTAAAGGATGCTTCAATGCTTGCATCAAGGCTTCGCAACCGGGACATTGATGAATCATTAAGGATTATATTTAATACAATAAAGCCTGATGTTGCGCTTAATGCGTTTGACAACACTGACATGGACCTTAAGGACTGCTTAATGTGGATTGAGGAGAACATGGCTAAGGAATATTCCGGCTTGGAGCTAAACAATGGGTATGATGCATTGTCAAAAGCAGATGTGTTTTACGGCAGGATACGGAGATGGCAGCACTGGAGGTTCCTTGTATATGTAAATGCAATGCTTACAGCAGGGGTTGCGCTTTCAAAGGAAGACAATCATGCAAAATCCGGCAGTGTAAGGTATGTGCGCAATTCGCGGCCATTGAAGTACTGGATTATGAACAACAAGAATAAAAAGAAAAAAGCAATTGCTGAAAAGCTTGCTGCAAGATGCCACACATCAAAAAGGAAAGCTTTTAAATACCTTATGCCATACTTCAAGGTGCAGTTTGGGAACAATGCTGAAGGGATTGCAAAAGAGCTTTCTCTTGCTGATGATGAGGCGGATTATATTCAATCATAAGGAGGTTGGAAAATGAAAGTAAGTGATTTAAAGCCAAGAATGGGGAAAGTGGACATTGAGCTCGAGGTTGTTGATGTTGGGGAAACAAGGGAATTCCAGAAAATGGGCAACGCAGGAAGAGTTTCAACAGCCACTGCAAAGGACGAGACAGGCGAGATAAAGCTGTCTTTGTGGAATGACGAGATTGACCTTGTCAAGAAAGGCTGTAAAGTGAAAATAACAAACGGCTTTGTCAATGAGTTTCAGGGAGAGATGCAATTGACTGCAGGAAGGTTTGGAAAGCTGGAAGTTATTTCCTGACTTTTCTTTTACTATTTTTCTCTGCCCAGCCGTTTGTATAAGCCATTTCTTTTGTTTTCTTAGCTTGTTTTATCAGCTTTAACGGATGAAGAAGCTCAAGCACGTTTTCCTTTATTCTCTGCATGACAAACACCCTTGCCTTGAATGATTCTTTCGGCCTTGCCTGGAATTTTTCAGCTTTTTCCTCTGCGATTGTGTCAAATTCCCTTACAATCTTTTTCCCTAATCTTTTTTCAGCCTCTTTTCTTGCTGTTTCAAGCCTTGAACGCCCTATCTCAAAATGCTTTTTAGAAATCTCGTCAATGTTTTTCAGTTTTGCCCACATTGCAAGCAGGTTTATGTATTTTTTTGCTGATTCAATCGCAAATAGAAACAGTTTTTTTATGTATTTATTGAAAGTATGCTTTAATGCATGAGCAATGCTTTTCTTAATATCAGTGAAAAGCTGCCTTAAGTCATCCATTATTATATGCTGCTTATTATGCGGCGCTTTCAGCAATCCAATATGGCTTGCATGCTTATTTCCCCTCTTTTTCATGATTTTATAAAAGGCATGATGGTTTTTAAAGTTTATCAGCAAAAGGCTTATATCCCTGGAAAGCCGCTTACAAGACAATGGAAAAAGTCACTATAAAGCATAAAGGGAAAACAATAGGAAAGGCCATCTGCTGTGATAATATATTCTCAAGAGGATTTGGCTTAATGTTCAGGAAAAGGCAGATGGCATTGATTGAGCTGCCTGCTGAAAGCCTGGCAATGGCTGCGATACACACGTTCTTCATGCGGTTTCCGATAGATGTCTATTGGCTTGACTCTAAGAAACAGATAATCGGAATAAAAAAACATGTAAGGCAGTATTCTTTTGCACAGCCGGGAAAGCCGGCAAAATACATATTTGAGGCTCCTGCAGGCAAATTATGGCTTAAGATGGGTGAAAAGCTCTCTTTTTAAGCGCCTAACATTTCAGAAAGTTTTATATACATACTTTGCCTCATTTAGGTTAATAATTACAAACTTAAGAGGTGGTAATATGATGTATAAAAAAGGCGCGGAACTTTCGCTTAACTTTATAATAATAGCTGCAATTGTGCTTGTTGTATTGATTGTTGCTATATTATTCTTTACAGGCGCAAGCAGCAAGCTGCTGAAAGAAAAGGCTGAAGTCACAAAGCTCAGCACGCAGGAATATACTCTTGCATTAAATGTTTGCAAGTTTGCGTGCCTGAACCAGGACAGGATTAAGTTTGAGAGCCCAAGCTTTTCTCAAGCAGTAATAGATGCAGGAAATACAAGGTGCCAGGACTTTGACGAACTACGTGACGGTTTTGATGAGCTATGCATGAAAGACTGCGTAAAGGATGAAAGCTTTACCCCAACTGAAGAGAACAAGGATATTGGCTGCAGCGGCATGTCAAGGGACGATTGCAAAGCTCATGATACCCAATGCGACTGGGAATAAAAGCGCTTTCTTTTTTTTATATTTTTCTCTTTTCGAAACCCATGTTCACTGCGTTCTCAGGGTCTCGTCGCTGCTGCTCCGAAACCCTTATTAACATAACCGGATATTATTATGCTTATGAAACTGAATAAAAGAGGGATTGAGCTTTCCCTGAATATGGTTGTAATAATAGCCATTGTGCTTGTTGTTCTTATTGTTGCTATCATCATCTTCTCAGGAGGCGCGCAACAATTTGTTGAAAAGTTGAAGGAGATAACTGCGCAAATATGGACGGCAAAGCCTGACCTGGCAGGCAAAGGCGTATAGGAGCAGAATGGCATTGATTGGCAAAAGAGGGGATACAACCACATTAAGCTTTTTGATTGGAATAATTATATTCTTACTGATAATCATACCTATAGGCATTGCATTCTATCACTATTTGTATGCCAGCAGCAAGATGGAACAGACTCTTGATTTGCTTATTGAGAGGACAATCGCGCTTGGAGATGAAGGGGAAGGGAGCATTGTCGGATACATGGAAGAAGGATATGTGCTTGTCGGCTTTGAGAAAGACAACAGTGATTTCGGCGGCAGCGGCGTGTGGTCATGCGGCGGCTGGGTATTCCCGTGGAACATTAAAAAGCCTTCCAAATGCGGGAATAAAGCGTGCCTGTGCGCCTGCCCGATTACTGAAGCGCCGCTTATTGACACTGATTTGATTCTAAGGCCAGGTGCGTGCGAAAGCGCAACCTGCAAAGTTTATGATGAAGGCATGGACCCGAGGTTTTACGGCGGCTCGGAATGCGAATACGGGCCTTTTATCAAGACAGACAATCCTGTTCTTGAAATATATTATGCTAAGAATGGAGATACAATTGGAATATGCACTGATAAAGACTGCATTTCCGAGGATATTAACAGGGCAAGGGAAGTATTTGACAAAGTATATGAAAAATACCTTGAATGCAAGGCATATGAAAAGGATGACTGCATATGCGGCAGCGTTGAAATATCATCAATGCCCTTTGATCATTTCATCCGGTTTAAAACAGACGGCACAAAAACCACAATAACCCTGCAGGACATTGACGGACCGGCAAGAGCACTGAGAGTTATCCCTGATGACTATTTTGGCACATATTCTGCAGGGAGGGATGAGGCAGTGGAGCAGGCAAAGTTTGATGTCCAGCGAGAAGTGCCAGTATCCTGCGAAAGCTTTGATTTTGGATGCTTTGAATCATATACATTATTAAAGTCAAAAGGCGGTTTTGTGGCATTTGCCAAAGGCACATTTAATGGAATGGCTTTTACGCCTCCGCAGATAACAGGAAAAGAGCGATGCGATGCAATGGAAGCAGCTGAAAAGAGCTGCGCAGATGTAGAAGGGGAATGCATGGAAAGCTGTGACTTTGATAGAGAGAATCCAATAACTGCAAAATGCGAAAATGAAGACGAGTCGTGCTGTGTTTCATCAAAGTGCGGAAGCGAAGGAAAGTGCATGTTTCTATGCACAGAAGACAAAAAGCTTCCGGAATTCAACTCTGAATGCAAAGAGCCGGGCACTATATGCTGCAAAGTTTCAAAGTGCGTTGATATCGATGGAACCTGCAAAGATACATGCTCTGACACTGAAGATGACTTAAGCATTCAGGGCTCATGCGAAACAGGCAAATGCTGCAAGGAAAACATATGCAAGGCAAACGGAATGTGCACATACCTGTGCCTGGATGCAAACAAGCTGCCTGAATTTGATGCAGGCTGCAGCAATGGGCAGGTATGCTGCAAAAGCGACATAGAGCCGCTGATTGAAGGATAAAATGAGGGAATTCATTCTTCGCGCAAGGACAGCAAAAACAGGTGATTTTGATATTAATGACTTGCCAGGAGCAGGCAGGATGGATATTGTATGCAATTCTATTTCAAATGCATTGAACATTTCAAATAAATTAAGAAAAGACACTGTGATGCACATTGTTCTTGAAGGAAGCCCTGAGCCTCCGAAGATTGTTAGCTTTCATGGCGATTCAATCACAGGAATGCTCTGGGATGAGAAAAGCATTGCATCTGTTATAAGAAACGCTCTTTTGAAATCAAAAGGCAAGGAAAAGATAAAAGTTTCAGACGGCCTTTTTGTTGAGAAGAAAAGCTTTGAGGCTTTGGTTAAGGAAAGATTAAAACAAGGAAAGCAGGTTGTTTATCTGCATCAGAAAGGAAAAGACATTCGCGAGGCTGAATTAAAAAAGGACATTGTTGTTGTTTTTGGGGATTACATTGGAATGCCAAGAGCAACTGAAAGCTTGTTAGATAGATTAGGCGCTGAAAGGGCTTCATTAGGGCCTGAGATGTTGTTTGCAGCGCACTGCATAATACTTGTGCATAATGAGCTGGACAGGCGGCATATATGATAAGATTTATAATGGATAAGAGTTTCTAAGTATTTGTAAAAGGGGTAAAAACATGAAAAAAATCGACAAAAAGGAAGCAGCAAAGGAATGCATGTGCATTGAATGCCCTTCTTATGTTGACAAAGGGGAGCTTGCATTCTGCTTTTCTACAAAAAGCAGGAGCAGGGCAATAAAGGTTGAGAAAGGATGTATCTGCCGCGGGTGTCCTGTATTTTACAGGAAAGAGTTTTCGCATGTATATTTCTGCACAAGGGGCGGAGAGCCAAAGCAGACGACAAAAACAGAGAGAAAGCACAAGAGGTAATACAATGAAAACAATGCTTCACGAGCGCAGCGAAGGGAAGCCTGGAACGCCAGTGACAATGGAAAACTTATCAAAAGCCTTTGCAGGCGAGTCAATGGCAAGAAACCGCTACACGTTTTTTGCAGGGATTGCTAAAAAAGAAGGGTATGAGCAGATAGCTGAAATCTTCACATTAACTGCTGACAATGAGAAAGAGCACGCAAGCTGGTTCTTCAGGATGGCGAATGAATTAAAGAAAGGAGATGCAAAACTGGAAGAGATTAAAGTTGAAGCTGCTGTGAACACTGCTTTGAAAACAACAGCAGATAATCTTAAGGAAGCAATACAAGGAGAAAACATGGAGCATACAAAGCTTTATCCTGAATTTGCAGACACTGCTGAGAAAGAAGGGTTTAAGGCAATAGCAGCAAGGATAAGGGCAATTGCAAAGGCAGAAGAGCACCATGAGGAAAGATATAAAAAATTATTAAAAGAGGTCGAGGCAGGAACTGTTTTCAAAAAAGAAAAAGAAGTGCAGTGGATGTGCAGGGAATGCGGGTATGTGCACTTTGGAAAAG
This sequence comes from Nanobdellota archaeon, assembly GCA_018830945.1. Lineage (GTDB taxonomy): Archaea > Nanobdellota > Nanobdellia > SCGC-AAA011-G17 > GW2011-AR17 > UBA9640. Next base: position 18,674 of record JAHJRD010000086.1, read on the forward strand.
AGCCGCCTGTTAAGTGCCCTTCATGCGACCACGCAAGAAGCTTTTACCAGGTGAAGTGCGAGGAATATTAAGGGTTAGCTATATAAATTCCCTTTCCCATCAATAATAAGTATGAAATGGCTGGACAAAAGAGGGGAAGCTGAAGATCTTGAGACAATCACTCTTTTTGATATTATACTGGGCATTATGGTTGCAGCCTTTCTTATACTCGCAACTGTTTCTTTCAGCGGGCTTTCAAGCTACGGCAAGGTATATCTTGAATCTGACATATCTTTACTGACAGGCGCTGTGCTTTCAGCGCCAGGCAATATTATAATAAGATATCCTATCAGCCCTGATTATAAGATAGAGATGTGTGACCAGGAAATAAAAGAATGCAGGCAGATTATAGTGCACCATGAGTCCACTGCGCTCGGCAGCATAAGAAAAGAGCTGCTTATATTTGAGGCGAGCCCGACAGAGGTTAAAAAACCGCGCAGGGAGGCAGCATGAATCGGAAAGCCAGCTTTGACCTAAGCAGGAAAGCGCTTTATTTCATACTTGTGCTTTTTGTGGTTACATTCATATTTTTGTATATGCATGCTGCTATTATCAAGCAGGGAACAAAGGGGATTACGCACAGGGGATCTGTATCAGGGCAGCTTATTGCAGCAGAAGCCCTTACATCTTCAAGATGCTTTGCTTATTATGATGAAGAGCTTGACAGGGCTTATCCAGGTGTTATTGATTTTGACAAAATAAAAGCAGGGCTAAAATTAGGGTGTTTGCAGTATGCGCAAAACCCTTTCAAGATAAGCATATATGATGCGCCTTCAATTTTCAGGGAAACACCGGAGCTTCATGCAAGCGTTGCCAGGGGCGGATTAAATCCCAAAACAGAGAAAGCAACAAGAAATATCCTTATAGCGGAAAGAAGCAGCGGAGAAGCAAGATTTTTTCCAGGCAAGATGGAGATTGAAGTGAATGATTATTATGTTGACATAAAAGGATTGGATGAAAAACGCCAACAGTCAGAACCGACTAACCTCTATAAACCAGTTGAACCCAAGGCAGCTACGACGGTTTCAGTTGAAGGTTATGGAGATATCCCAATAACATACTAAAATGATGAAGAAAAAAGCGCAGGCAGAAGACATATTTGCAGACTTTGTAATTGCCTTAATCTTCATAATAACAACAATAATCCTCATCTCATGCACAGAATCAGGTGAAGAGGCAAAGCTTCCATACAAGGTCATACAGGAAACAGCAGAACTTTACAGCACTGACATTCTAATGATGCTTAAATCAGATTTAAGCAGCTATGGCTACAGGGAGATGGCATTTGCAGAGCTTTTTGCAGTAATTGCAGAAGATGAAAAAGAAAAATACCCCTGGATTTTTGGAGAGGCTGCTTTTGTTGATGATGAAGAATGCACTGAAAAATTTGAGATGATGATGTCTGATAATTTCAGGTTTGGCTGGGATATCCAGCTTTATAATGAGGATGGAGGAGAATTGTTCCGCTGCGCACCAAATGGGCGCGAACCAATATCGCATAAGGCAGTGTTTTGCAGGCAAAAAAGCATATGGCTTCCATTAAAAGATGAAGGAAACGCAAGGCTGGAGGTGGCAATATGCCCATAAGGAAGAAGGCAGTTGTCGTATTAAGCCTGTCTGCAATTGCATTTTTCATCGCAGTTATCATGCTTTCCCATGATGTGATAAGGCTTGCCCCTGGCCCAAAAGCAGATTATCTTGGGCAGACTGAGATTAAGATGTTCAATGCGTATGTTTCAGGGGAGGAGCAGCGCCTTTACATTGACATGGCTGCAAAATATGCATATGACAAGGCAGGAGGCAAGAACCAAATAAAGGAAGATGAGGATAAGTTTATGGCTGCATTTACTGAAGATTTTGAAAAGCGCCTTGAGTCATTTAATAGAATATACGGAGAAGGCGCGAAGCTTATATCTGCTGCTGACTTTGAGATTTCAGCTGATGAAAGCAGCATAAAAGGCATTACTGAAAATACACTTGTCATTTCCTCTGATGATTATACATATTTATTCAAGCCAAATTTCAGGATAATTTTTGAAGCAGATGTTGAAGAGTTTGTGCCGCCTGCTGAGATTGAGGAAACATGCAGCGCAGCTAACGGAGCATGCAGGCTTGAGTGTGATACAAATAGCGGTGAAAGTGCAATCGCAGGCGCTGTCTGCCCAAAATCCAGTGAAGGCCTTGCGCAGTACTGCTGCAAAATTCCGGCTGAAACATCTGCAGAATGCGTTGGAACAGGAGGCAGCTGCCAGGCAGGATGTGAATATGATGAAGAGCCTTTGGATATTAACTGCGGAACAGGCAAGCACTGCTGCAAGCCAAAAGAGGAAACAGTGCCTTTATTGCCTTCATGCACTGATATGGAAGGGATATGCAGGATAGGCCCGGCTGCTGGCGAAACTCTTTATACAGGCGCAACCTGTGAAAGGCCTAATGAGTTTTGCTTTGTCGGGCAAGAGCAAAATGAATGCGAAAGCAACGGCAATGAGTGCAAGGCATTAAGCTGCGAGCATCCTTCTTTGGCTGCTGAGTATATATCAATCCATGCGTATGATTCAGCCTGCGGAACAGGCAGGTACTGCTGCAAAAAAAGAAGCTAGAATCTCCTCATAACTCTTCTTGCAATCCCCATAACAGGAAACACAAAAGTAAGCATTGCTGCAATGTTCGCCCATGTTTCATTAAGCCCTATCAGCATGTAAAAAGTTATAATTTTGTCATAAAAGCCGCTCTCATCCTGCGAATAGCCATTATCGCCCTCTTTTGCTGTTTCTTCAAGTTCTCCTGCTTTTGACATGAATTCATCGCGCTTTTCAAAATAATCCGCATTTCTGATTGAAGACTCAAGATTATGGCAGATTGATTCAGCAGCGCTGTAATTGCCAAGCTTTATTTCAGCTTCAGCCTGCCTTAACTGCAGCGAATAATCAGCTTCCATTGTCTGCTGCAGCCTTTGCTCAAGGGATTTGTAAAAATTATCCATCCCTGTAAAAGCTTTCAGCTCTTCTGCGCATTTATCAGTATCTTCATAATCCCTGGCAAGCAGGTATTGCTCGCACACTGCAAGCTTTTCAAAGCCAGGCGCATTAACCTCCCCGCTATTACAAGAATCCATGCATTTTGTTGCCGCAAACCCCAAAGCGGCTGTGGCGGCAATGCCAAGCGCGATATATTTTATTCCGCGAAACAGCCCCCTCTTATCCTGCCTTGCAGAGCCTGACAACAGAGACTCAATCCTTCTTTCATCAGGCATTTTCCTGCTTTACCTCATCAACAATAAAATTCACTCTTTTTGCATTGCAAAGCTTTCCAAGCTCCTTGTCAAACATGTAAAAGCCGTGCATTTCCCGGAAAATTGCAAAAACAATAACCGGATAAGGGCCTGCTGCTGTAAAAAGCGCATTTACATTATAGCTTGAATCAAGATACTGCATCAGCTTCCTGCTTTTCGGCGCAAGAAAAAACATTGCATGCACTTCAAAACCCATTGCGCGGAAATCAGGAATGATTGTATATTTTTTTATATATTTATTGCACTTTCTTAATGCCCTGGCTGCGCAATGCCTTGGCATGCCTGCCTTGCGCGCAATTGCTGCCAGGCTCTGCCTTGCATCTTTCCTTAAAAGTTTTATAATCTCTTTTTCTTTCATTGCGCCTCCTGATTATGACAAGCACAACCTTCTCCCTTCTTGCACGAACACTGCGCCTCAACAGGCAAATAAGATATTTTTTCGTGTATTGGCTTTTTAGAGAAATAAAGCAATTGCTTTTCAGGGTTTAGGAATTCCTTTGAATAAAAGCCAGCAGCCACTGCTCCTATCAATGCATTGCACATTACAATGTTTGATTCAGCCACAGAAGCGCAGCTTTCAGGCTTTTTTTGTTGCAATTTGATTTTTCCGCGCCTGCATTCAAGGCATGTATTATTGCTTGCAACATCAAGCCTTGCTGTGAAAGCGCCAACGCCTGCATCAACAAGAGGAATATTGCTTTCAAGCGCATACCTGCTTATGAGCTTTCTTGCATGCCAGCTGTCAACACAGGAAAAAATTGCGCTGTAATCCTTGTTTGCTGCATGCTTTTCCTCAAAAAAGCAGCCATTTGCCTGTATTCTTGCATCAATAAGTGATTCAAGCTTCTGTTTCAGCGCAAGCGCCTTGTTTTTGCCAACAGCATCGTAATAAAGCACCTGCCTGTTAAGGTTTGTTTCCTCAATATTGTCTCCGTCATATATCTCAATAGGGATGCCGAGCAATGCAAGGTTTAATGCAAGATAAGTGCCTATGCCTCCTGCTCCGATAACCAGCGCAGGCTTATGTTTTGCAATGATTGTTTTTGCATTAATGCTTAAAGCGCCTGAAACCCTTTCATCGCCAGGAAGATTAAGCAATGATTTTCTTGCCTCGTCCATGGCAATTGCAGCTATTAATCCAGATGTGAAAGAGCCTTGTAATTCTTCATATCCAGTGATTGGAGGCAAAGAATTAAGCATTGACTCAAGCCTGCTTCTTGGATATTCAACAGCAATCCCTGCCTTTGCTGCAGCAGACGAAGCGCTCATGTATGTGATTGAATGCCTTAATGCATATTCCCTTGTTTTTTGTTTTGATTCAATGCTGTTTGTAAAATCAGCTATGATATCTGCTTTTCCGATAAAATCCGGCTCAAATTCCGTGTTTATTTCTGCAATCTCAAGATCAGTATTAATCATTGACGCAAGCATTGGATCCAAAAACCCTTTTTCCCTGCCGGTAAACAATGTAATGCTTCCAATACCAAGACCTGCTGCATAAAGCAGGAAAAAGGATGCAATATTTGAATTTCCGATTACTGCAATTGAGCTGTTTCGAAGCACTGCTTGGTCAAATACCGCTGTTTGTTTTGAATAGTCCATTTTAATTCCTGTTTGTCAGCAACTGCATATCAACCCTGCCTGTTATTTTCTGTGCGTCAAACCTTTTGTCACTAAGGTACGCATAGGGCTTTCCCCTGCTCCTGTATTCCTCTGTAAACACTGTTCTTGCCTTTTCCATCAGCTCAGCAATTTGCGCAACATAATTGCCAGGGTGCCTTCTCCTTATTGCATCATAATCATAATTGCCTGTGCAGATTGCCTGCATGGCTTTGTTGGCAGAGGAGAGGGAGGGATGCGTATACGCATTAAGCACATGCAATTTTCCAAAATCAATCCTGTTTTTGTTGAAGAAAATCCTTGAGCCGGCAACAGCTTCTGGAAATGCATAATAAGAGCCATTTCTTTTTTCATAAAGGATATATGGCGCAACCTTTGTTATTGCATAAAATTCATTATTAATTATCCTAAATCCAATTTTTCTTTCTGCATCATAATATTCTCCTGCAGCAAGCGCCTCAAGCGTTATTTTCCTTGCATAAAGGCAGGGCTTGCCAGCATTATTCTTTTTTAATGCATCCTGGTATGATTTTTCAAGCTCTGGTATTGTTGCAATAGGCGTTAATCCAAGATTGTAGCGCTTGTTTCCAATTTTCGCATTTGCTCCTGGCTCAAAAAGGGGGTATACATTGCCGTTAAGTATAAACAAGTCATGCATAGGCAATACTTTTTCTGCAATTTCAGGCTGTGTTTCAGGAAGGCGGCTGTTGACAATGAAATCAGCAAGCACCTGAAAGCTTGAATGAAAATGCGATGTCTGCGCTTCAAGCTTTTTCACAGCAGATTCAATGCTGGATTTTCTTATGCAGTCAATTATTGAAGTATTCCTTAGCTTTTGCTCTATAAAGGCATGCTCAAGCTGCGCGACTGTGCCTGCCCTGGCAAGCCTTATCTCATGGCCGTAAAACTGCACAAACCCGTCTTTTCCATCCTCGTCTTTCCTGTACATTTCAGGATATGAGATTGCCGCGCAGGTTTTTGCAAGATAAGTGCTGAAAAAGCTTTCAGGCATCTTTCACTCCTTTTGCCTTTTTCAGCATTGACTCTACCTTTTTCAGCAAGGGTTTTTTTCCAGGCATCTTTTCAATGATTGCTTTTGCCTCATTTAAGGGATTGATATAGACATCTAACGGAACGCCTGATTCTTCAATGCTTGAGAAAAGCTGAAAAATGGTTTTAGGGCTTGATTCAACTGCGCCTGAAAGCGCTGCAAATAAGTCAATCACTGCCTTGTCAGCGTGCATGTATCTTTTGCATGACTCAGAGCGCTGGTAAAAATCTATTGCAGAAAGGAATAATCCAACATAAAATGCATGCATCTCCGTTGCTTCAATGCATGGATCTTCTGAATCATATTGCCTGAAAGAGAATAACTGCTTTTCATTTACAATGTTTTCTATTGAGTCTTTTGCATTTGGCTTTTTAGGCAGCTTTTCCTTGTATTTATCTAACTCTTCATCTGAAAGCGCGATTACGTCTTCGATTGATTCTGCAAGCTCTTGAGGGTTATCACATTTAATTGAAAAACAGCCATATCTGCTTGTGATTTCAACTGCATTATTTTTAATCCGGGTTTTTGGGGATGCTTTTTTTCTGTAAGCAGGCATGTCCTTAAGCAAAAGGCCACTTATTGTGTAATTATTTGCCATGTTTTCAAGAACAGAAGTTGCCATTATAGGATGGATATCTATTTTTGCTTTTTCCTGTTTAAGTTCATTGTTTTCAAGCGAAAAGTGCATTGCATCATATGCTTTATTGCTTCCATTGTAAGTGTCACGGTTTATGACAATGCTTTGGAATGTTTCAGGAAGCTGTTCATGCACATTTTTTATTTCCGGCTTATAGTTAATGCTTAATTTGATTTTCATTCCCTGCATTGTTTCTTTGTTAAACAACTTTATGCTTCCCGGATTAGAATAAGCATCCCATGCGTCAAGCAAATCATTCTCCCTTTGCATTGCTTTCAGCCTGTTTTTCACATGAGTGTGGTCTGTTGGCGAATGAAAGACAGGGAAATAGCCGTGGCTGTGCCACATGCCTGTTATGTTCATTCCCTGCTCATAGAGCTGCCTGTAAAGAAAATCCCCTGTCCCGCTTTCAGCGTCATCGCCGTGCTGTTCAGGAAAATAAAAGTCAGTTACTGCACTGCTGCCTTTCTCAGCAAGCAGATATCCCATGCATTCAACATCCCTGCCAACAATACCTGATATTTCCCTTGCAGCCAGGCACATCCTGCTAAAAACTTCACTGCTCAGATGCATATTCCCACATCATCATACAGCTTTACAGTCATGTCAAGGCAGTCATAGTCAGTGCCTTCAGGCGTCTTTCTTCTGTCAATGTAAGCAGCAACCTTTTCATCAAGCCCAAGTATCTCTGTATTGTCTTTTCTTTTCCTTGTGCTGTCAGCATTGTATGCTCTTACCTCGCAGGTTGTGTTCACGCCGTTGTGCTGCTGCAGATAGTCCCTTGCTTCCAATGCAACAGGCTCTGTTGAGTTTTTCACCATTGCCTCAAGCACTTCCCTGAATGTCACCTTTCTCAAATTAGCATCAAGCTCTGCATACACAGCCCTTGACTCATACATTGCCTTTTCATCGCCTTTTGCGTCTATTGATTTTCTCCTGTTCACTTCTGTGTTCAGGACTCCGACAAGCTTTGTTTCACCCATTTTTATCCTCCTTTTGGCTTTCTCTTAAAGCCTGCGGAAACAACAAATCACCCCTTAATAAAGCTTGCTGAAAAAAAACGTGTTTTTTTCCAAAGAAATCGGAAATAATAACAGAAGTTCTGAAAATTTAATGCAATTTTAGCATTCTTTTAAGTTTTTTTTTAACTTCCTTGAAACTGATTTTGCTTTTCCCTCGGCAAATCTCTCTGCCCTCATTAGCCCTTTCCCTGCTTTTCTCCCGGCCTTCTCTATTTCCTGCTCTGCTTCCTTTAATTCCTCCATTTCATGCAAATGGTGCTTGCCTATCGGCTTTTCATAGAATGGGATTGCCTTCACCAGCCTTGGGCTTCTTGCAAGCGGCCTCATTACTTTTAATATCTTTTCTGTCCTGCTTATCTCGCCGGCAAGCTTTGCTTCTTCTATCAGCTTTCCGCCCCTGCCGAAGAACTCTGAAATCTCCTTTCTCCCTTCAACTATTGTATGGAGTATTGACTGCCCTTCCTTAATTTCCGCAGGGAGCCTTGCAAATATTGTAAATGTCTCAAAAATCCTGAACACAAGCACGAAAGGGAAGACAGCTATTATGTCAAGCCAGCACTCTTTGAAGAAATTCTTGAAGTTCCTAATCCTGTTGTATTTAAAGCCTAAATCTATTATAAAAAGGCCAATTACAATATAATCAAGGATTAAAAGCCAAATATGATATTTCTCTGCGAATTCCTTGAAGAAAAGCTCTGTTATTATGATAAATGCAAGCACGATTAATGCGTATGGTATGGCTCTGTCTACAAAGGATTCTATCTTGTGAAGCCATGGTTTCATAGCTGTTATAATGAGAATTATTGCTTATTAAGGTTTTGTTGGAGCTGAGAAAGAAAAGGCGGCTGGAATTCAATTGATTTTATAGATTTTATAAAATGGAAAATTAATTTCATTATCGGAAAAATTAACATTTTTCCGGACGTAAGTTTTTATATAAGCTATACAAAACAAGCAGTGCAATGCAAAAGAGGTATTATTTAGACACTTCCATTTGGAGAGACTTCTATGAAAATCGTAAAGACAGGTTCCGGCCGTTGGGAGAGTGGGCTTTTGAATTATTCAAGAAAATAATACGCGAGAAGAGCGCCGTATTGTATTCAGAAGCTACATTCAAAGAATTAAGAGACTATTTCAGCATTGATGAAATCAAAAGGATATTCAGTATCGTAGCTGGCAAGGGGCTTTTGGAAAAAGTAGAAATAAGTCAGGAGCAGAAAAGAGGGGCAGGCAACTTATGCAATATAAGGAATATACCATTTAATGACTGCCTGCATGCAGTATTAGCAAGAGACAATTCAGCTATAATGGTTGCAAGGGATCATCATTTTGAATTGCTTGCAGATATAACTGAATCCAAAAAGCCTGAAGAGCTACTTTAATCCCCACTCTTTCATCAGCTGATTGCCAACCTTTTCTTTTGTCTTTTCAAGCTGTGCATCAGTTACATGCACTTTCGCAGCGCCCTTGAACTTTTCCAGCTTTTTTATTGTGATTTCCGCTTCTACTTTCCATATCATTTCCCTTATTGCCTCCCTTATGAACTCTGTCCTGTTATTGAAATGCAATGGCTTGATTAGCTTGTCCATTGTCTTTACAATGTCTTCCTGCAGCTTGAATGAGATTGTATTCATTAAAAATTCCTCCTGAATTTTTAAGGTTCCGAAATATTCTATTTCGAAACCATGTATTATATTGTATTACGCATGTAATATATAAGGTTTTTGGTGGTTTTATGTAGAAGAGGAAATTATAGAAATATAAAATGCGGCAGAAGCCTGGAATTGTCCCATACCTTAACACTGGTGAATCCCCTGCTTTCCTCGGCCCTGCGACCCTGCAAGCGTTATTGCAGTTGGTTAAGGCTGCTCCATTCCTGGCCTGACCTGATTCCCAAAAGCAACGACCCTGCAGGACAAGGTGTCAACGGTACACAAGGGACCAATGCCAAAGCATGACCCGCTTCCAGGCGATAGCCCCTCCGTAGGTTCGTTTGAGGTTATAGGGTAGAACCAACACCCCGGCATATCCACCGCAGTTTAGAACGTGTATGGAGAGATTATAAAGGTTTCGGATTAGAAAAATTAAAGGAGGATGGCTGCAATGCAGCCATGGTATGATGGCAAAGCCATGGCTTTGCTTGTGTTCCCATGCCTTGCATGGGAACTTGATAAGCGGCTTTCTACTTCCTCAGCATCAAATTAATGTTCTTAAGGAACTTCTCTGCATTTGCTATGCTCTCGCTTGCAGGCTCCATGTTTGCCTGCGGCAGCTTCCTGTATGTAAATTTCCCCCGCTTTGATTTTTCCCATTTAAAGATGCCGAGCAATTCATCTGCTTTCACAACAAGCGACTTGTAAATGTTCAGCAGCTTAACATCAATCTCACCTGACAATGTAAGCTTTTCAAATTCCACATATGTTTTTTGGTGCTCTTCCGGCGGCTCTGTGACAATCTCTTTTGAAGATAAGAATGCTTTCGCAGAGTAGAATATACAGTAATAGGCATTGCTTATTGCATCGCTGAAAAAAGTTACATCTTCCTTTAATTCAAGTAAAAGCTTGATTTCCGGAGTTATGGAAATCTTGAAAATCGCCCTTGCCAGATCAAGCTCATTTTTTGCCCGCTCCAGATATAATCTCGCCTTTGAATCCATGCTCATGCGCCTCCTTTACAAGCTGGTAATAAATATCTGCGTTAAGAAACAGCTTATGCCTTATTAAGATTTGCTTTGCAAGGTTTTCTTCAGGCCTTAACAGCATCTTTACAAAATCTTCAAATGTTATGTAGTGCTCATCTATATGCACAGGATAATTTAGCTTAATTTCATTAAAATAAGGCTTAATCTTCTTCTCTTGTATTGCATTTTCCACAAGGAAGCATATGTCCATATCGGAATCTTTTTTCTGCTTGCCTTCTGCATAGCTTCCGAATACGAGCAGGCAGTAATTTTTCTCCGGAATTGCCTTTATTGCTTCTGAAATGACATTTGTGCATGGAAAACCAAGATTTTCCTGCGCTTCAAGGTATTGCAGCATATGAAACAGCAATGGATTGCCCCAGTTTAAGCTGTAAATATCAAGATTGCCTTTTCTTTCTGAAGCCAAAAGCCCATTTTTAACAAGCTCCTTAAGCGCGTTAAACACCCATGGCTTTGTATTCTTCTTTGCAATTTGCATTATCTCAGATATGCTCAACCCTTGAAAGGGGCTGCTTTTCCACGCATTTAGCAGGTTCAGCTTTTCATTTGAAATCATATAATTTATGTAATGTTACTTATTTAAATAACTATCGTTACTTTTATAAGTAATAATAAGAAAAGATTAAAATCCAAGCAGATGATGCCTTAATTTCCTTCTCTGTGAAAGCAATTTTAGCTTTTTATTCATTCTTTGTATTTCTTCCGCTTTCCAGCCGCTCTTGTTAATATGCCTTATCATTGATTTGTCTTTGTTAAATCTTAAGCCATCATGCCAGGTCTCCCATGAGTCATAGAAATATAAGAACGCTTCAGGCACTTCGCGCATCATGTCTTTTACCCTGCCTTTGAAAGAAGGGTATACTCTTCCGTTTTTCTTTTTGTAGCGCTTCATGCAAGAATAGCGGGATTTTATGTTTAAAAGTGTTTGCCAAATATAAGCTTTGTAATTTTAATAAAAGTTTCGGAAATTTGAAACTTTGACCGGAAAAATGAACTTTACAAATAATTTTTACTTCACAGCATAGAACTTCTCAGCAAAAGGCACATAAACTGCAGAATCTCTTGCTTTCATGAAACCCACAATAACAGATGCGCACTCATAAGAGCTCATTTCACCAGTATCGATTTCCAGATCATATCTCTTGCCCTTATGGACATGCGGGAACTGCATCTCCGCGATTCCCTCTGTCCTGTCTCCCCTTGCTCTTTCCCGCTGTTTGAGTTTTTCAAGCGGGCAAAGCACCCCGACAAGAGCAATATTATAAGGAGATAACTTTACAACACAATCATCTATAATTGACTGCCACCAAAGAACATGGTCCAAGATATAAGTCCGGCCTTTTTCAAGATTTTCGGCAATCTCAGAATGATAAGCAGAAATAACTTCTGTTGACAGTTCTTTTGACTGCTTTCTAACTTCCTCATTGTCTTTTCCGAGTTTATCGATCAATGCAACCAGGCCATTAACCCTATCAGGATTCTGTTCTGCCCAATTTTCCCCGAAATCGTCCACAGAGAGATAAATATATGAAGGCAGCAGCTTCTCCAGCTCTCTTGCTATTGAAGTCTTGCCGGAGCTTGAGGCTCCGTTCAATAATATTGATTTTGCCATGCGTAGAAGGCGCTTTACAGAGGTATATAAAGGTTAGCTATTTCAGCCGTTGTAGTCCCAACCAAAAGCTTTAAATATTTGTAGTCCCAACCAGAAGATATGGTATTTGTTGAGAAGTACAGGTCAAAGGACCACGCATATTACAGGCTCAGCCACAGCATACGGAAGAATGGCAAGATAGCCCACGAAAAGAGGCAGATAGGCAGGGCCCTGCCGCCGAAAGCAAGGCTTGAGCAGATGAAAAAAGAGTTCTTAAAGGAGCTGGAGGGAGGGAAGTATAAGTATCTCAGCCCAAAAGAAGCAGAAGCAGCGGAAAACAGAAGAGCAAGCTACAGGAAAGAAGAAAAAAGCCTGAGCCCGCTGGAAAAGGAAAAAAAGCTGAAAGAGTTTATTATCAGGTTCACTTACGACAGCAGCAAGCTGTCAGGCGTGGATGTCACATTAAGGCAGACTTATCTTATATTAAAAGAAGGAATCATGCCCAAGGATATCCATAACTTAAGGACTGCAAAAGAGCTGGAAAACCACGAGAAGGGAATAATAGCAATAACCAAATATAAGGGCAACCTAAACATTAATTTCATTAAAAGGCTCCATAGGATACTGTTTTCAGGGGTTGATGAAGTGATTGCAGGGAAATTAAGAAGCGAATTAAAGAGAAACGTAAAGATTGCAGGAACATCCTATGTGCCGCCAAAATGGCGGGAAATCCAAAAAGAAATGAATATTTTCTTTAAATGGTATAAGCCAGAGCACAAAAAGCTTCATCCCATTGAATTGGCTGCACTTATACATTTAAAGCTGGTTTCAATTCAGCCGTTTGCAGACGGAAACAGCAGGCTGTCAAGGCTTTTGATGAACTGGGTATTATGGAAGAAGGATTATCCGCCTGTTGACATCCCTGTCGAGGATTTGGAGAGTTATTATGGTGTGCTTGACAGGTACCAGGTTGAGAAAGATGAAAAGCCGTTTGTTGAATATATCCTTAAATGGTATTTGAAGGGGTAGCTGTTTCATGCCTTTTGTTAATCTTCTCAATCTTTGCTTCTAATACTTTCTCTATGTCCATGTTCAATGTTTTTGCCAACAAAAGTGTTGTTATCAAGACGTCTGCAACTTCCTCATGCAGTGTTTCCTTTGTATGATTATCCATCTTTTCTTTTCTCTGCATTGAATGGAATGCAAGAACCTCATTTGAAAGCTCGCCAAGCTCTTCTGTTATCTTTACAGTCCTTGCAAGAATTCGTTTTGTCTCATCAGGATGGCCGTACTGGAGTTTTAATCTGTCGTCTTCCAAAGCGATGAAGTCTAATAGCTGTTTTAGTTCCATATGTGGAGAGATAGGAGGGTGGTTAATAAAGGTTTGGAAGGCGGTAAGGGGAGCGCCCCTAACACCCCCATGCTGGCACTTCCCTATTTTTGGATTATGCAGACATATTCAGTATCTTGTTCGTATTCTTTTATATTATCGGGGCTTTTAATTCCGTCACTGATATATCTGCCATCGCTTATCTCAAAAGAAGTTATACCTAAAGAATGCAATGCCTTTTCTAATTCATCTGTTGTAAGCATAGACGCCATTGCACCAATATAATCTTCGACCAAAGTTTGAGTTTGCCAGCGCTTTTCTCCTATTCTTTCCATTACTGTTTTCCAATTTGCATTTCTGCGTAAATCTCTGATATAAATTTTTCCAGTTGGGGAAAGCGCTTGGTGCATTTGTTTTAATGCCCTTTCAGGATATTGGAATCTGTGCAAAGCATTCCTGCAAACAATATAATTTATGTTTTGGAAACCTGCATCTTGCAGGCTATAAACGCTTCCCATCACAAACCTGATTCTATTGAAAATAGGAGGATTTCGTTCTAACTTTTCATAATCCCCCTGGCTTGGTTTGCAATATTCAGGCAGCCTTTCCCAGAATTCTTTAATTTTCTCTATTTCTTCTTTTGATTTTCTTGATAGGTTAGATTGCGCTAAATTAATCATATACCCTGATATATCCAAGCCAATTATCTTATCGCTGTTTGTTTGCTGTGCAAGCTCAGTAGTCAATAACCCCGAGCCGCAGCCTATTTCCAAAATTGAGCCGACATTAAACGAAAGGTGGTTTTTCCCATAGCATCCAGTCCTTCTTTTGAAGTCTTCTGCTATTCTCTTATAGGTTTCTTCCCTCCCGCTTTTTCCTAAAGAGTCGTATTCAATGGCAACACAGCCGGTCATTGCTTCCTGTGTAAAAATACACGCCCTGCCAGTGGAGATTCTGTTAAATAATAGGCTAATTGCTTCTTCCAGTGTTTCTGTCTTCATTAAATTTTCTCTGTTTATCATAGAGCAGTTGTAACTTATGGGGTATAAAAGAGAGTGTAGTAAGGGGGGTTACAACATTTAGGAAGTTTTATAAAGAAAGCAATTAATCTACCAATCAATGAAGCAAGAGCGATTAGAAAAAGCAGGATTAAGCCCAAACGAAGCAAAATGCTATTTGGCACTCTTGAAGATAGGCTCGGCTTCGGCTAATGAGGTATCAAGAAAATCAGGAGTCCATAGGGTTTCGGTATATGATGCGTTAAGGGGGCTTGCAGAGAAAGGGTTGGTCAGCCAGATTACCAAAGCCAATAAACTTTTATTTGAAGCGGGAAATCCAGAAAAGATAATAGACATAATAAAAGCAAAAGAAGAGCAGCTTAACGAAGCCAAAAAGATAGTGCCTGAGCTTCTACTTGATTTTAAGACGGCTAAACAAAAACAAGAAATACATAGCTTTAAAGGGATTGCAGGAGTAAAAACCATACTAAAAGAAATGCTAAACTCAAAAACAGAGATTCTTGATTTTGGTGCAGAATATAAAATTAAAGAATTCCTGCCGTATGATTATCCAAAATGGGATAAAGAAAGGGTGCTGAAAAAGATTAAAATGCGGATTGTGGCAAATATAAAAATAAAGCCAACGACTATCCCTTTAACAACAATTAAATATGTCCCGTCAGAATTCAATTCTTCGGTTTCAACCTATATCTTTGATGGAAAAGTGGCATTAATTATGTGGGTAGAAAATCCAATGGGCATATTGGTAGAGCATAGAGCAGTTTATGATTCTTACAGGAATTATTTTAAATATCTTTGGAAAACGGCAAGTTTCTAATTCTCAGTCTTAAACAATGCTCATTGCTATCAAACACCAACTTCACGCCGGAGTCTTCCGAGCGCAGCGAAGGGAGGCTCGG
The DNA here is from genome assembly GCA_018830945.1 of Nanobdellota archaeon. Lineage (GTDB taxonomy): Archaea > Nanobdellota > Nanobdellia > SCGC-AAA011-G17 > GW2011-AR17 > UBA9640. The sequence goes on from JAHJRD010000086.1 coordinate 33,875, forward strand.
AGCGATAGCGACAGAGGCCCGCCTTCTTTGCCACAAGCCACCAGCTACTACCTACTTGCCACAAGCTACGTTCTATTTAACCTCAAACCCCTTTAAGTATTCCTCTTCCATGAAATGCAATTTGCCGGGAACAATTAAGCACTGGGGATACTTGGAAAGCTTCTGCTTTAACAACTGCTTTGCGCTTGCATACACTATTTCCCCATCATCAAATCCCAATCTGACACAAGCCAGGCACATTGTGTCTTCCATAAACACTTTCTCCTTTCTTTTTGCCTCAACATTTAATAAATACTCAACAGCGTCCTTTGCAGACATGAAATTGCCCTCATCAGGCCTCAAGTCCAATAAAAATAAAGTGTGCATTCCTGCATTCTCTTTCAAAACATCATAAGGCGCCTCAACATCCTTGTTTTCAAAAGGTATTGAAGTTGTCTTGCCGAACTTATATAATGACAAGCCAGTATCGCCTATTGCTGTCAAGATAGAAGCATTATGTATTAAGTGCAGCTTTATTCCTGCCTTTCTTGCCCTTAAAGCCAAATCAACATGCGTTGTTGCTGAAAACACGTCTCCTACAACCAGAAAAGCAACATCATTCTCAACAGCTTTCTTTAAAATCTCTTCCTCTGCCTGCTTCTCAACCAATTCCCTTGTCGCAGGGATTATTTTCTTGCCGTAAAAGTCCTCTAATTTCTTGATATCAGCCGGCAGTATTGATGTGTATGTGTCTATATAGATGAAATTGCAGTTCCTTACAGCCTCTAACCCTTTCTCTGTTATGTCCTTTTCAGAGCCTAAGCCCAATCCTATTATGTATAAAGCCATAGGGTTAGAATGGATAATGAGGGTTTATATAGGTTTTGGATTAATAAGGAAAAAGCATATAAACGCCTTTTCTTCCTTAAATGCCGATGGAAAAAGAAGAGGTTATCAAGCAGACTGCCGAGTACGCAAGAAAGACATTAGAGGGAGAAGGCTCTGGCCATGACTGGTGGCATGTTTACAGGGTTTGGAAGAATGCAGTGCATATAGCTGAAAAGGAAAATGCTGATTTATTCATTGTTGAACTGGCTGCATTGCTGCATGACATTGCTGACTGGAAGTTTCACAATGGAGATGATTCTGTAGGCCCTACAAAAGCCAAAAAATGGCTTGAAAAGCTTGGTGTTGAAGAAGCTGTTATTTCCCATGTTTGCGATATTATCAAAGAGCTGTCATTCAAGGGAGCCGGCGTCAAGTCAGGCATAAAAACAAAAGAAGGAATGGTTGTGCAGGACGCTGACAGATTAGACGCAATGGGCGCAATAGGCATTGCAAGAGCTTTTGCCTATGGAGGGCACAAGGGAAGGGAGATATACAATCCAGATATAAAGCCAGTAATGCACGAGAGCTTTGAGCAGTACAAAAACCATGTTGGAACAACTGTTAACCATTTCTATGAAAAGCTGCTTTTACTCAAGGATTTGATGAACACTGAAGCAGGAAAGCAGATTGCTGAAGAAAGGCATAAGTTCATGGAAGAATATCTTGATAGGTTCTTCAAAGAGTGGGAAGGAAAAGCTTAATAAATAAAGGGTAATGAGTATATTTAGCCAATATGCCGAGGTGGCACAACCTGGTACTGCGCTGGATTGCTAATCCAGTTTCCTCACGGATTTGTGGGTTCAAATCCCACCCTCGGCGTAGCGGAGCCAGAGGGTGGTCCCGAATGCAAATGAGGACATCACCCTCGGCGTTTTAATTAATAAGCAAGAATTAAGCCGGAGGCCGGCCTTTTTTCCGCCCAATATATCAATTTTCCGCATCTTCCGCATGGTTTCCAGTATTTCCGAAACCTTTCCAACTTTTGTGAAAAAATACGCGTTTTTTAAAAGCAAACGTTATAAACACAGATTTCCTGAAGATTCCGGCATGAAACTTCCGTCAACAATAAGATTCGCAGACCTAAGATTAAAGCAAGCATTCAAGGAATTAGCAAATGGGGATGATGCAGAACAGAAATTATTCCAAAGCATTAATCACGCATTTGACATGATACAGGATGACGCTTTTTGCGGCATACAAATCCCTAAAAGGCAAATACCAAAAGAATACATAAGGAAATATGGCATAAAAAACCTCAGAAAATATAATCTGCCTGAAGGATGGCGCCTGATTTACTCAATAAGAAGAGAGGAGATTATAGTCATAAGCCTTATTCTTGAATGGTTTGACCATAAATCATATGCAAGAAGATTCCATTATTAACAGCGCCCCAGGTCTTTTCTTGAATAATAATATCTTGCATCTTCAGGATAAAATATCCACCCAATCTTGCCTTCAGCATCGATTGAAATCTTGCCTGAATGCAAAAGATAATCAATTACAACACAGAAAGTCTGGTACATCATTTTCTTTGGCAGGGACTCCCAGAGCTTTCTTTTCTTGTAATGCCCGTCATTCTTTTTAATGAAATTCTCAACCATCAGCACAGTATCTAATCTGGGATACCTTAAAACCTGTATTTGCACTACCTTCATGTTATATCAAAGGATATAACAAGGAATATATAAAGATTTCGATTTCAGGCAGAGAAAAGCAAGAATTCATGCCATAGGCCAGCCTTTTCACCTTCAGACATTGTTTAGTTGACGTCATCTGTTTTCTTAAAGTTAGCGGCAAGTTCGATGAGACCCATCAATTTATTTCTTCCGAGAATGTATTTTACTCCAGCTTCCTCTGCCGGAGTTTTCCCATTAAGCCCCATGTGAGGAT
>JAHJRD010000087.1 GCA_018830945.1 Nanobdellota archaeon
AAATATTCATCGCAGCTTAAACAAAACCAAAATATAGCCTAAAATATCCAAGTTACTCTTTAACGTTTGGCTTTTATCGCTCTTTCAGCAGACTTTGCCGCTGAAATATACCGAAAATCACTTAATAATCAGACAGTGCCGAATGAAAGAAAGGCTTTTAAATAAACAATACATTCCTGCTTTCGGAGGGTGATATAATGAACTGGGCATTTCGGATTGAGACTATAGAAGGGGAGCTGCACAGGGATTTTTTGAGGATGGCTTACCAGATTGGAGAAGATAACAGCCAAGACCCTGTTACTCATACCGGCGCGATTATTGTTGCGCAGGACTTCATGAATGTTGTAGGGAAAGCGGCAAATCATTTTCCCCCTGGTTTTGATATTCCTGAAGGGCTGGAAAGTGAAACTGCAAGGAAGGCAAGGCTTGAAGCTATAATCCATGCAGAGCCTTCTGCAGTACATGATGCTGCAAGGCACAGCGGCGGAACTAACAACGCAACAATGTATATGCCATGGGCGCCATGCTATCCATGCTCTAAAGTCATAGCTGATTCAGGAATAACAATGCTTGTGATGCACAAGCAGCTTCTATTGATGACCAGCGATAAGACATGGACAGCGCCTGAATACAAGATGGAGAGGGCATTTGATACCTTGAAGGATGCAGGCGTAAGGGTGTGCATGTATGACGGAAAGATTGGCGGAGTAAAACATTTGTATAAAGGAGAGGTTTGGGAGCCGTAGAGTTAGATCCTTTTTATAGAGATGGAGTTCGCAAAAGCTGCGATTATAACGACGCTTGCAATGACAAAAAGCACTACTGGTGTCTTGCTGTAAGCGTAAATAAGGGCATAGAGAAAGGCAGCGGGGCTTCCTATTGCTTTTATTAAGGTTAAGAGCATCTTATTCTCTTCCTGCAGGTTATGTAGAGCGTTGCTTTTTCCTTCATCAGCTTAATACTCTTAAAGCCGCATTTCTTAAGGGCACCTTTAAGCTCAGCTGTTGAAAAGATTCTCATCTCGTGCCAGTCGCTTTCTTCCTTTTTCTTCTCTAAATCTATAAAGGAGAAATGGTGCATTATCTTTGATGGCCTTGTGAATGTGCTATGCACTATAACCTCATTACTGCCAACCCTCCACGAAAATGAAGCGTCTTTAGATTTTTTAAAGAGTGCAGGGTTTGTGAGCTGCAGGATAAGGATTCCGCCTTGTTCCATATTATTGTAGCAGGAGCTGAATGTTGACAATAATTCTTTTGTATTTTGGTTATACATTATGGTATTATAAAGGCAGATTATTGCTTTTACTTTCTGCTTTAATGAAAATTGTTTCATATCAATTCTTAGGCATTCTGTTTTTATTTTCTTCCTTGCAATCGCAAGCATTCCCTTGTTTAAATCGCCGCAAATAACATTGAAACCCTGCTTTACCAATTCAGCAGCGTGCGTTCCTGTGCCACAGCCCAAATCAAGAATAAGCGGATTTTTTTCTTTCAGGGATTTATGCAATATGCCTGCTATTAATGCAGACTCCCCTTTGTAATTCTTGCCCGCTGCCTGTATCATCTTGTCATAGAGCTTTGCCTTGGTTGTGTAGAGCTTCATTTTTTCATATACCTCGCGAATTCATAAACTGAATATAGGTCAGTGCCGTATTGCCATTTCCTTAAGGGGCAGCCAAATTCAGAAGAGTTGCTGCCTGCGAACAAGTCAAACAAGCTGCCCGGAGTATTAAGGCTTGTTGCGTTATAACGCAGGGCGCCATCGCTATCATTTAACCCAAGCCCGCTCATAAACACGCATGGCAGAATATAATCATCTTTGGTTATAGCTGCCATCCGCAGGCCTGCACTGCATCCTGATTTTGGCACGCCTGTTTCAATATATTCCTCAATGGAAAAATCAGGCAGCGTTATGCCAAGATTTTCAGCATTCTTCTTCGCATACATTTTCAGAAAAAGCCTGAAATACTCTTCAGGAGTTGGCATTATGCTGTTTCCCTCGGCATTTCCTAATTCCTGTGCAAGGCTGAAATTTACCTTTAATCCCCTACCTGAGCAATAATCAATTACACCCATAACATTATCAAGGTTATACTTATTTATTGTCATCTTCATCAAAGGGCGTATGCTTACTGTGTCCAAATTCCTTACAGCGCATTCCAGCTTGCCAAAAGCGCCTTGTCCTCTTATGCTTTCATGGTAATCTTTCATTCCGTCGATGCTTATCTGCACTGTTGAGGGGTCTGCATCTGCCAAACGCTCTGCGCGCCTCTCATCAATCAATGTGCCATTTGTCAACAGCGCAACATCAATTCCATAATGCCTTGCTTGCTTTATCATATCATAGACATTTGGGTTAAGCAAGGGCTCTCCGCCTGTCAGCAGCAGGGTTTCAACGCCCTTTTCATGAAATTTATCTATCCTGCTTAAAGCTTCTTCTTTGCTAATTCGGCTGTATTCTGAAGGGCCCTCTAAGTGGCAGTGCTTGCAGGACTGGTTGCAAGCCCCTGTTATTTCCCAATACAAAGTGTCTATGGCCATTTTAACCTCTTTTAAAAGTGGGGGTCGTATTGGTTGGGCAAGGCTGCACATGCGTTTTTCTTTGGCTTGCAGTAAATCTGTGTTTCTAAGTCGCTGCTTACGCCGAGATATGCGCAGGGGATCGCGGCACATTCCCTGTTTGTGGGCTCATAGTCCCAGATTTTAGTGTTTTGTACTGAAGGTTTGCTTTCTTTTGCTTTCTTCAGCGCGTCTCTTATTGTTTCTGCCATTGTATTCATTTTCTGCCTCCTTCCGAAATCCTTTTGGTTTTTCCGTAAATTTTCCATGTTTTCCGGAATATTGTATTCTCTCCCCCGGGCATATATAAGGCTAATCCATATAAATTATATAATTTATATAATTCCTAAGAAAACTATATAAGAGACGGAATATAGATAAATACAGCATGAAGCGCAGCATTATTGAGATGGGCGGCAAGACATACGTTGTTTCTTTGCCTGCTCCCTGGATTAAGAAGTATGGGGTAAAGAAAGGGGATGAGGTTGAGGTTATTGAGGAAGGGGAGAAGGTTGTGGTGAGCTGTGGGAAAGGCACCAAATTGATTAGAAAGAAAATCGATGCTTCTAATTTATCCCCTCTTGTATTTAGAACATTAATTAGAGTATATGAGGAAGGTTATGATGAAATAGAGATAAGATTAGATAGTCCTGCTTTAATAAGCAAACTTGAATCTGTTTCTGAAGCCCTTATTGGGCTGGAAATAGTAAAACAAGATAAAAATTCTTGCATATTGAAAATTATTTCAGAAACCTCTAAAGATGATTTTGAAGGCGTATTCCGGAGGTTGTTTTACCTTATTGAGGCTCTGGGCAAAGAAACTATTGATGCAATCAAAAGCCATGATAAAGCTGCGTTGCAGCAATTACTTAGCAAGGAGCATAATATTAACAAATTTTCTTATTATGCATTAAGGCTTTTGAACAAGTATGGCTATAAGGGATATAAGCCGTCTGTCTTTTCTTATATAGTTGAGCAGCTGGAGAGAATTGGGGATGTATATGTAGAATTAATCGGTCTGCTCTTAAAAACAGATATGAAACTGAAAAAAGAAATAGTTGATTTATTAGAAAAAATTGTTGCCCTCTTCCAAAAATGTCATTCTGCCACATTTGAACTGACTAAAACAAATGTCGTAGATGCTTCACTTTTGCATGAAACTATTAAGAAAAAGATTAATGACTCGTTAAAGACAAAATCAGTTGAAGAAATGAGAATCTTATTATGTTTAAGGGAACTGCGCTACGAGACGATTAGCATTCTTGGGGCGCAATTAGCCAATATCAAGGACATCTAAAATTTCTTTTGCTCTCTTAATGTGGTTGTTTCTCTTTTCAGGGTTATAATAATTGCGGCTGGAATTGTTGCATTTTTTGGCAAATAGCAAATTAACATAGGCGGCTTCCATAAGATATCGCTTTTCTGGTTCGCTGTTAGTTTGCCTTCGATTCCCTTTTGATTGCATCATGAAATAATCTATGAGTTCTTCTTTATCTTCATGGCTTAAATCAAGCTCAGCTTGCTCAAGCAGATATGCTAAATCAAAAAAGCGGCTGGCATAACATGCAGATACAGGGTCAATTATTACTAATCCGTCTTCTCCTATATCCAAAATATTGCCTGTATGCGGGTCTCCATGGCAGAAAGCTCTTTTTGCCTTGTTTAATTCAGAGGCAACTCTTGTTGCTTTTTGTTTTAAATCTGTATCCAGCTTGATTCTCGGAAGTACTTTTTCAGTTAATGTTGCTACATAGTCTAAATCTGGAATGTCTAAGCCATATTTCTCAAATGCAGTCCTATCTCTTCCTGCTGAACTGAATTCGAGCATTGCATCTATTGCCTGCATGAGCTTTTTTTGGCGGAATTGGGTTAGTTCTTTTGGTGTTGGTTCGTTTATTTCTCCTAATTCAATTTGGTAAAGATAGACCATATCTTCTAATGAACCTGCCCTAAATTCCTGTTCTGGTTTCCCATTCCTTCTATTTCTTACTAATTGCATTTTGACATAACGTTTGCCACTGTCTGTAGTATATATCTCGCAAGTAGCAAACTTAAGACTACATTTATTTCTTAAGAATTTAATCAAGTTTGTATGCCTTTTTGCTTCTTCTGTGCTCACTTCTTCTTTAAATACTACCTCGCCGTCTGTTAAAACAGAAAGATAGTTGGGATGTACCGGCACCATGTCGAAATTTCCAGTTTCTGCTTTTTCAAGAAGAATCTTATCATACACTTTTTTTGCTATTCTAAATAGTTCTTGTAATCTTGGGTTTGGGTTCTTTTCCAAAAAGAATAATGACACATATGCATCGGTATTAGTTGGGTCAAGGGAGATGTATCTAAATATGTGCCTAAGCTTATATGAATCCTCAAAATGTATTTTACTGGATGAAGATACATCTTTAACAGACTCATTGAATGAAAATCCAGAAATTATTGCGGTATCAGATTCTAATCTTCTTCTCATAATAGATTCTAAGAACCTTTTTCGAGTTTTAGGTATTAAGCTATGCCTGGGCAATGGCATTTCACCAACAATGGGCAAATAAGGTGTTTCATGATTGTCTCTTTTACTTTTTGAAAATCTTTTTGTAGCATAACTTGGTGCTCTGAATTCAAAAGGGATAAATTCTGAATAATCTATACCTCCTAAGTTCTTAAGGCTCTTCATTAGTCTTAAAGCAGCAATAGTTTCATTACAACTATTCTTCAAATCTTGATTCAATAGGTGTAAAGATGCAAGGCTCAAATTTGTATTAAATAATAACCTTTTTGCTTCGTCTTTATCTTCTTTGTCTGTATCATCCTTATTAGCCCAATCTAAGAACCCCCTAACTTCTTTCTTTAATTCAGTGTAAATGGATATTGCATTTTGATACTGCGCTTGATTTAAATGCCAAGGTAGCATCAATACGTCACCGATACTTTCATATGCATCCATTAGTAAAATACGTCTCAACCTTTCATTATCTCTATCTTTCTCTTTATATTCTAAACATAATGCCGCAATCTCAAAATATTGTTTAATGGCTGCAATACATGTTCCTTCTATCTTTTCATTATTGCCTGTATTAAACCTAACGAATTGTGCTAATGTTTTATCCTTGGTAGCTTTTCTGAATTTCCCCAATAACCCCTTGATTCGTGCTTTAATATTCTCATTACAGTCTGCAGGGCCAAAATCAGACTCTCTAAGATATTGTTCCAAATTGAATTGTTTGATTCTTTCGTTATGTTCATATTTTTCTGTAATCTCTTTACGCCGCTGTTTACCAATATCTATTGCTTCTTTAAGGTAATCTTGGCTTGTTCTGATTAATGGGTGTGTCTTTATTCCTAGTTCTATTCTGCGAGGTGATTCTGGTTCTGTGATACTTCCTATCATCTTTAATTGCCTTCCTAAAACTGGTTTAGGTGAGCCCCACAGAAGCCCCTGTTTTTTCCCTTTTCCAAATAAATCATCCAGACTCATTTTGCCTTTTATTTTGTAATATACTCTTATATATAAACATTACTATTTATTAGTAACACCCTATCAGGATACTAATTGCTTTCTATTTGGCTTATAATTCTCTTCCGTAAGCGTTATAAACTTATATATAGTCATTTATAAGCCGTATAAAGCTTGTTTATAGGGTTTCAAAACCAAAAGCTTTATATACTAGTTAGTATCACTAAATAGTAACAAATATTTAAATAACAGGTTATTCTGGACCTGCAAAAAACTAGAAGGGGGTAAACACAAAATGGCAGACAACAAAAAGAAAGGCGATAAGCCGGAAGCACCTAAGGTAGCTAAACCAAAAGTGCCTAAGGTAAAAGACAAGAAAGATCTTTTAACAAAGGCTTCAGAAGCAGTAAAGAATTTTGACAAGGCAGAAGACCTTGAAACAAAACTAAAAGGACATGTTTCTCCTGAGATGGATGCAGAAATCCAGGATGTAGTTGAGCAGCGTGCTATGATTACAACTGCATTTCAGAAAGGGCTGTCAACTTATCTTAATGCAAATACAGATAAGTATGGTATTGTAAAGCAGCCAAGTGCTGAATTTGCAGATGGGCTTTCAGCAGCTCTATATAAATCATTCGGAGATGCAATGAGCGTATCTGCTGCTGATGTAGAAGCTCTTACTAAAACTGCAAAATTTGGTAAATCTAACACAACTCCAACACGTGCTTACAGGCTTTTGTTCAAGTCAATGACAGGGCTTAACCTTGAGGGCCTGAAAGAGGGACTTCAAGGGACAGAGCAGATTGAGTATGGTGCTCTTATGCAGACAATTATGGAGCCTGTCGTAGAAAATGTAGGGAAATTCCTTGTCGATGAAAGTGTAGACAAAGTAATGCCTGTTGCAGGAACTGATGAAGGCAATGCAACAATAAAGAAACTCGCTGATATCTTAGGCATGAAATTAAAGCCAAAGGATATGCTGACACCTCAGCAGAGGGCAAGCGCATACCATCAGGCTTTAAAGAATGCTATAAACAAGTATGGCGCAGAATACCTGCCAAAATACGGTGAGAAGGCATAAAACCTTCTTCTTTTTTTCTTTTTTTAATTGAGGCTTTGAGGTAAAAATGAAGCTCCTGATAGCTGCGGACCCGCATGTGGACTTTGAAACAAATTTAAGCCCATTAAAGGAGTTCTACAGCTTTGCAGAGGAGAAGAAACCCGATCTAATTATTCTTCTTGGAGATATATCCGCGGCAGGATTTGAGAGTGTGAGATATGCGACAAAATATCAAGAGTTAGCTGACCGTATAGATCCTATTGTTGAGAAAAGTATATGCCTAAAATATGCAATTGAATTTTCTGATCTTTCTCCAGCTGAAATTAGAGAAGAAATGAGCGATATAGCTGGTTACATTGCTACATATAGCCCCTATGATGACCATGTTCATTGGAGAGAAATCTCAGAGGTTTACATGGAATTTATCAAACATATTACAACAAGACTAAAGCGCTCATACACTCCAATTAAAAGAGTTATTAAAACCCAAAGGGATAAGACAATAGCCATCCCTGGGGATCATGATTATTATTTAGATAAAGCAGGACTAAAAGGAATAAACCTGCACAAGAAAACAAGACGAATCCACGGCTTAAAGCTTAGTGGCTACGGTGGTGCGGCAGGGCGCGACGGCGTGCCGAGATTCAAGGGAATTCCGCCTGAACTGACAACGCCTTTCAATGAATACCCTACAAGGCAATGGGTTAGGGAAGGCAGTGATGACATAGGGCATCTTGAGGCAAAGCTTGTCTCAGAGCCGAGGGATTTCCTTGAACAGGCGCAGCCTGACATTGCCCTGCTGCATACCCCCTTATATGGCTTGATGGACTTGCCGGGCAGATTGCTTGAAGAGGATATTCCTGAAGAAGCAAAGCATATAGGCAGCATTCCATTAAGGCAATATGCAGAAACAGGAAAAACAAAAGTGTTTCTCTTTGGCCATGTGCATGACTGCCAGGGCGTTGAAAAAATACCCAGGAATGACAATGAGTTTGTTGTTGCAATCAACCCAGGCGCTTTAGGAGATACAGAGTTTGTGCCTGGCGGGTATTTTGCAGAGGTTGAGATAGATGACAGTACAAAAGAGTTTGTTTCAGCAAAGTTCTATGAAATACTAAAAGGCGGAGGCATAACGCCTAATTCGCTTTACGTAAGGCGCGGCACGCTTATAGATAGGATTGACATAAAAGGCACTACAACAGCTTACGCTGCAATCCAGCAGAATCCAGGCTCGTTGATTATACAGCCTTCTTCAGATGAATTGCGCTCAGAAGATAATCCTGCTTTTCAAAAGTTTTTAGAGGATATGAGAAGATTGAAGGACTAAGACTTATTTTATTGGTATAATTTATAAAAATATGTCCGAAAATTTTTATTAAACATCAAAAAACAATTAAATAATAGCCAAAAAAACATTCTCTTTATTTTATATTCATTTTTATCTTTGGGGTATATATCTTGGTATAACATTTTGAGTTTGACTCTACCTTCCATCTTGGCTCGTAGATTCTCAAAGAATCTATCGTCATCAATCTTATTATAACAAATTAGACTAAAAATACTTCTAAGCACAAGATATAGGACAATTATGGCTAGAATTAGGGGGGTGTAATCTGGCAATGTCAATTCTTTAAATCCGTTTATAAATCCCCCAACCAAACCGAATGCAGTTATAGAAAAAAGGAAGTAGAAGGTATGGTTAATATATCTCTCCATTTTTTTAGTACTATTTTCAAATATAACTCTATGGGTATCTAATGTATCCTTAGCCTGCTTAAATTTATCCTCTTTAAGTTTCTTTGTTAACCCTCTCTTATAGTTTTCAATTTCAGATTTGAGATTTTCTTTTGTTGCTCTTAACTCTTTTTTAATCCTTAATGAAAATATAAAATACGACGCCAGTAATACAGCTAAAAAATAGCCTGTATACTCTGTTGTCATTATTCTATTTTCTCCTATTTAGAATTAAATCTATTCTCTAATATACTTGCGATTTCAGGATTATTAAAGTTAACTATCCCTTGTTCACAATCTCTCTCTGAACTAATCCTTATCCTTTTACCATCACTAACTATAAACTGAAATCCAATTGGAATTGCACCATAGACTGGTTTTATTTCAATACTATCAAAAAATTCACTAGTTCGATTTTTATTAATTAATCTTACTTTTAGGTCTTTGATGTCTTCTTTCCGACACTCTATAGCTTTCTTTATGGAATCGTCAAAAAAGGGTTCATTTGGGTTACCGGTAAGATAAATTATGAGTCTCTTTTCGGTTTTCTCGATAATCCTTTTAATAATATATAAAGCGTGGTTTTTTGAAGAATTAGGTATGTCTGTATTTAATTCTTTCTCTGCCGCTAGTTCAACTAATATTTTATACTCGGGGTCTACATCATAATTAACCATCTTGCCCATTAAGAACACCTCCTTTATATATCTATCTGTTACATATATATTCATTTCGACTTATAAAGATATATATACTATACAATCTATCTTTTTCTTAATGTAAAGATAATAAATAGCAATTCTTCATGCCGGAGGCCGGCTTTTCATACGTCCAATATATTTGCAACCTCAGCCAGGCTTAGCTCATTCAATGCCCTGTTAATATATATCTTAACCTCTGAATCCATTGTTTACTGCCTTCAACAGCAAGTCATAATATTGCTTTGCGCCTGTTATTATAAGATTATGCCTTGCAGCCTCTT
>JAHJRD010000088.1 GCA_018830945.1 Nanobdellota archaeon
TGCAACCTCAGCCAGGCTTAGCTCATTCAATGCCCTGTTAATATATATCTTAACCTCTGAATCCATTGTTTACTGCCTTCAACAGCAAGTCATAATATTGCTTTGCGCCTGTTATTATAAGATTATGCCTTGCAGCCTCTTTCCCATAGTTTTCTTCCTTGTTTATAAGCATTTTGAAAAACTCGCTTTCCCTGAACACATACGGGTGGAACCTGGGCATGGAAAGCTCGCATTCCATCTTTATTTCAGCCATAACAGACATCGGCTTTTGGTTGTCATCGCAGATGATTATGATGTCCACGTCTGATTTTGGAGTTTGCTTGTCTTTTGAATAGCTTCCTGTGATGAGAAATGTATAATAAGCTGTCTTGAGCTTGTCAATTATTTTCTGAATATTTCTGTGAGGCAAGTGCTTTGCAGTGTTTGCCTTATGCTCTGCAACCTGGCCAAGGGTGTTTAGGGCAACCACGCTGCGGCTGATGCTGTACAAGATTACATTTCCTGCTTTCTCTTCCAAGAGAATGCCTTTTTTTACGAATTTCTTCAGCCTGCTATGCACATAGTTGTAAGACTTATTGCCTGACATATCCATAACCTGTTTAAATACCAGCTTTTCCCACGGATTCCTTGTAAAAGGCTCCAGTATTGTGTGTTCCTTGCCCATGTTCTTTCCACTTTTATGGTATAATCATTCCAAATTAATGGAAATATATAAGCTTTTCGGTGGCATGTTTTTATCAATGCCCGAACAATTTCTTGTTTTTTAATGCCGGAGGCCGGCCTTTTTATCTGCTTTTTCTAACTCTAAAACAAGCCAACCCAGAACTCCCCTCGTCAAAATTTCAGCCATTCACAGCTTCCGGAAATCTTCCGGATTTAAACGCTTTTTCTGAAAATCTTCCGGAATAAACATTAGAATTTCCGGATTCACTGAAAAATAACACGTTTTTTCGCAGAAAGCCTTATTAAACACCCCTGTTCAGCAGCTTCAGCTTTTGAAAAAAGCGCAATAAAGCGCGCAAAAGCAGGAGACACAAATGAAAAACAAATGGCAGAACGAAAAAACCCTGGTGGAAAAGATGGCAGATGACGCGGAAAAGAAGCTGGACCTAAAGAAAGAGTCCAAGGCAAAGCTCTTTGCAGGGCTTGACTTTAATTACAGGGCATATGGGCTTGAAGAAAAAAAAGAGTCAAGCTACGGCTCTGCAGGAAGAGGCTTTTACAGGCCTTATGCGCCTGCGTGCATGGAGTCTGTGATGGACAGGCTTTGCGCAAGGCTGTCAAGCGGGTATTCAAGCGGCTATGTGAACCCATTAACAATGGCTTCTGACTTCAGCCTGCTGAGGAGGTAAAGATGTCATTAACAGAACTCGTGCAGGAAGAGAGCCAGGGATTCAATCTTGAGTCTTACAGCTATTCAAGGCTTTATTCGAGCAGCTATGGGAGCGCGGGCGGCTCTTCTTTAGGAAGCGCAGGCAGAGAACTCGACGGAGGCATGAGAATCAGCGACAGAAGCACCAGAAACACCCTTTTCTTGGTACAGGATCTGAGCGAGGGATTTAGACTAGGCTATTCATACCATGATGGCGGGTATGGAAGGTGCGAGCTGAGCCTCAAAGGCTATGGGAAACTGTCTGATATCTTCAGAGGAGAATAAAAATGAAACCATACAGCTTTTTTGTGGGGGAGGAATACAATCGCCTTCCTGATTTTTTGAAAAGGCAAGTTGACGAGATAGGACTCTCCTGCAGGCATATTATTGCTGAATCCGGCACAAAGCTGGATAAGGGGCAGTCAATTGCATTCTTAAAGGAAATTAAAAAAATCCTCCTGCTTGCTTTGGAATTCCCGGAAAATATCAATAAGGAGATGGTTTCAGGGATAGGGACAGGCATAATCGGTGTTGATATAAAGTTTGTTCCTGAATGCGAAGAGGCAATAAAAGAGCTTATAGATGCGGAAACGAAAGGAGACATAACCTCTTTTTTGCATGCCACTATAGCTAAAATAGATGCGGTTTTAGCAAAGCTCAAGGAGACGCCATGAAAAAACACAGCTTTTTTTCAAGGGAGGACCAGAACA
>JAHJRD010000089.1 GCA_018830945.1 Nanobdellota archaeon
CATTTCAACCTTTTTCATAAGATATATATTATATATCTTAAATATATAAAGGTTTCGGTTTAAATGCCTTCCATCAAATTCTATAGAAATGAAATTTTTGTATTGTTATCCATCAGTGACTAACGTCTCTCGGAGATACTGGCTGAAAGGAAGCTGAGAACGCCAGTGAACAAGCTTTCTGCGCTGAAAGGAACCCAGAAAAATAATAAAAAAGAAAAAAAGGCCCTTATCCCTTTATCGCATATACAAGCGTTGCAGTGGCTCTTACATCAAGGTCCTGCGGCATTATGTTAGTATCAACTGCAGGCGCTGCTGCTTCCATTGACATTACTGCATCCCTATAGATGTATGGCGAATAGCTGCTTCCTCCTTCAACAGAAACAAGCCTTTCAAGCTCAACACCAGCTGCTTCAGCCATTGCCTCTGCCCTTGCTTTTGCGACTTCTGCTGCTTTTGCCAGGGCTTCCTTATCCACTTCCTGCTTTTTCTCTGCAGAAAGCACGAAATTGATGTTGTCAACCCTGTTTGCTCCTGCGCTGACAGCAGTGTCTATGTAAGCTCCCAGGTTGTCGAGCTTTTTTGTGCTTATCTTGATTGTGTTTCTTGCAACATATCCTGTTATGGCATATTCTTCTGTGTCCCTGTCATATCTCTGCTCAGGATAGATATTATATGATGCTGTCTGCATCTCATCAGTGTTAAGCCCTGCATCTCTTAGCGCAGTTGTCACTGCATTTGAGATTCTTGCATTTTCTGCTTTTGTCTCACCAGCTGTTTCTGCCTTTGTTTCTATATTAACAAAAACCTCTGCCTTGTCAGGGGATGTTGTTATTGTTGATTCTCCGCTGACAGTGAGCACATCCCTTGCAGGCTCAAGGCTGAAGCTGTTTTCCGGTTTTACAGCAGCCATCACAATAACAGCTGCCACGAGTCCTATAATTATTATTCCTGCTAAAAATCCTTTGATTTCCATACAGGTTAATAGTGCGAGGTTGTTTTTAAGTATTTTGGATTTGTTCGGTGGGTGCCGAATTAAACTCTAAATACCAATCACAACATTTATATCCCTCTTTGTCCTTAAATATTCTATTAAAAGGGGTTATTATGAAGAAACCAATCATTGAACTTAAGGATGTATGGAAAATATACAGAATGGGCGAGACAGATGTAGAAGCGCTGAAAGGCATAAGCATTAGCATAAATGAGGATGAGTTTGCGAGCATTCAGGGGCCTTCTGGCTCAGGAAAAAGCACTCTCATGCATCTTGTTGGCTGCCTTGACCTTCCTACAAAAGGGCATGTTTTTCTTGACGGGCATGACATATCAAAGCTGACTGAGAGCCAGCTTGCAACCATCAGGGGCAAAAGAATAGGGTTTGTGTTTCAGGCATTTAACCTGATTCCAACGCTCACTGCAATGGAGAATGTCATGCTGCCGATGATATTTAATAATGTTTCAAGGTGGAAAAGAGAGAAAACCGCGACTGAATTGCTTATGGAGATGGGGCTTAAGGAAAGAATGAATCATAAGCCAAACCAATTGTCCGGGGGGGAACAGCAAAGAGTTGCAATTGCAAGGGCGCTTGCCAATGATCCTGAAGTGATTCTGGCGGACGAGCCGACAGGCAACCTTGACTCAACAACAGGCAAGCATATCATGGACTTGATAAGGCATCTTTCCAAAGAGCACAAGAAAACAATAATCATGGTCACACATGACCCTTACATTGCGAGTTTTGCAAAAAAGAAGGTTGTGATTGTGGACGGCAAGGTTGGGCATGACCATGAATACCTGAAGAAAATTTTATGGAAATCAAACCATGAAGATAAGAAGGGAAACCCTAAAGGAGGTAAAAAATGAAAAAAATAGTTTTAATGGGTATAATAGCGCTTTTGCTGCTGTCGACAATGGCAGCTGCAAGGCAGACAGTGGTGACAAAAGCAAGCGAGATGAAGATAGATCTTTTAAGGTATGATCCGGCTCCTGTGCAGCCAGGGGATACAACAGACATCTGGTTTGAGATAATAAATTTGAAGGATACTGCCATAAATGATTTTGACGTTACATTTGTTGAGGAATATCCTTTTAAGCTGGTGTCTGACAAATCAGTGCATTTCAATAGGCTTGACACTGGTGAGAAAATCCAGTTTAAGTTTACTGTTGAGGTAAACAAGAATGCGCTTGAAAGCAATAATAATGTGTTTATTCAGTATTATTCAAGGCAGGCAGGCATTACAACAAGCGAGCCATTTGTGGTATCAGTAAAAAGGCTTGGCTCTATTGTTTCAACATCTGTGGGAATAAGCCAGGCAGAAAATAATGCTGCAATGATTGCTCCAGGCGCAGTGGCTAATGTTGAAGTTTCAATACAAAATTCAGAGGATTCTGTCATGAAGGATGTAAGGGTAACATTGGACTTGTCTTCAACTACAATGCCATTTGCAACTGTCGGAATGACTGCAGAGCAAAAGCTGAAGCAAATAAACCCCGGAGCATCTGCAAGTGTAGCATATAAGCTTGTTGCGCTGCCTGACGCAGCCGCAGGCGTATACAAAGTTCCAATCACAATAAGCTATTATGATGCAGTTGGAACACTTCATGAAACAGAAGATCTTGTCGGCATAATGGTTGGGGCAGAGCCAAAGCTTAAGGTTGTGCTTGACAGCACTGAGCTTACAAAAACTACAAAGAACGGTAATGTGGTGCTGAAGATAATTAATTACGGCACAACTGATGTAAAGTTTGCAATGCTTACTGTAATGCCTGGAGAGAATTATGGGCTGCTTTCAACTGATGAGCATTATATAGGCAATATTGACTCTGACGACTATGAAACAGTTGAATTCAGGCTTAATGCAAACGCAGACAGCCTAACAATTCCTGTGCACCTTGAATACATGGATGCCAATAATGCGCAGTACTCTGAAAGCCGCAATGTTGAGATAATGCTTTACAGCCCTGCTGACTTAGGGCTAAAGCAGAGCAAGGCATGGCTTTACATTGTGGTGCTGATTGTCATTGGCGGCGCATACTTTGGCTACAGGAAATATAAAAGCAAGAAGCAGAAATGATAGCTGATTATTTCAGGCTTGCCTTTAAGGGTATTGCCAGGCGAAGAGTGAGAAGCTGGCTTACCCTTATTGGAATTTTTATAGGGATTACAGCAGTTGTATCCCTTATTACATTAAGCCAGGGCATGCAGGATGCGATTACAGAGCAGTTTTCTAAATTAGGCTCAAACAGGGTGATGATTACTCCTGGAGGAAAAAGCTTTGGGCCTACTGCAGGCGCTGTCATGACAGCCAAGTTTGATGACGATGACGCGGATACTGTTCGGCGTGTAAAAGGGGTGGATGATGCTCTTGGGCCGTTGATACGGACAGCAAGCGTTGAATTCAGGGGGGAAACAAAGGCCATAATGACCTTTGCCTATCCAACAAGCTCCAATGCCATAAGGATTCTGGAAAGAAATGGGGTTATTGATATTGAGGATGGAAGAATGTTCCGGCCTTCTGACAGATATGTTGCAATTCTTGGCTATACAAATGCATACGATGATTTTGACAAGGAAGTCAAGGAAGGGAATACTATTAAAATTGAGGATTATGAGTTTAAGGTAATCGGAATAAGGGGAAAATCCGGCTCGTTCCAGGACATTGC
The DNA here is from genome assembly GCA_018830945.1 of Nanobdellota archaeon. Classification (GTDB taxonomy): domain Archaea; phylum Nanobdellota; class Nanobdellia; order SCGC-AAA011-G17; family GW2011-AR17; genus UBA9640. The sequence continues at coordinate 3,661 of JAHJRD010000089.1, forward strand.
AATGGGCATACCTCTTGATGTGGGGAGGGAGATATTTGATGAAAAAGAAGAAGTATCGTCTATCTTTGCGATAATCAAGCCAGGATATGATACCGGCGCTGTTGCAGAAGACATTAAAAAAGCATTAAGAAAGCACAGAAATGTTGAAGAAGGCGAGGAAGATTTTACTGTTAATTCCCCGCAGATGCTTCTTGAGTCTGTCACAATGATAACTGATGTTGTGAAAGCTGTTTTAATTGGAATTGCCGCTGTTTCTATTTTGGTTGGTGGCATAGGGATAATGAACACAATGTACACTTCTGTTGCTGAAAGAACAAAAGAGATTGGAATAATGAAGGCAACAGGCGCGAGAAACTCCTCAATCATGATGCTGTTTCTTGTGGAATCAGGCATGCTTGGGCTTATTGGCGGAGTGTTCGGGCTTGCGGCTGGATATGGCATAAGCATGGCTGCTGGAAAGATTGCAATGGATGCTGCAGGCATTGAAGTGATTGTGGCTGTTACGCCTGCAATGGTTATTGGCGCCTTAGCATTCTCTTTTGTGCTGGGAGCGCTTTCAGGGGTTTTTCCTGCGAGAAAAGCATCAAAATTACAGCCAGTGGAGGCGTTGAGGCGATGATAAAAGATTTTGCAATGCTCAGCATTTCAACATTCAAGGCAAGGAAAATGAGGTCTTTGCTTACAATGATGGGAATTTTCATAGGGGTTGCATTGCTTGTTACGCTTGTTTCACTTGGAAGGGGATTGGAAGATTCTATAACGCAGCAGTTTGAAAGCCTTGGCACTGACAAGATATATGTCTTTCCAGGCACAAATATGTTTTCAGCGGCAATCTCAGACCAGACATTTTCTGAATCAGAGTTTAATGCGCTTGAAAAAATAAAAGGCGTAAAGCTTGCGGCAGGCATGGTGTTTAGAATTGGAAGAATTGAATATAATGATGAAGTAAAATACGTAAGTATTGTAGGCATCCCTCTTGATGAGAAAAGAGAAGTTTTCAAAAGCGTGCATAACATGAAGGTTGAGCAGGGAAGGGACTTGAAGAATGGCGATAAATACAAGGCGCTTGCCGGCATTGATCTTACTCTTAAGGATATTGTATTTTCAAAAGGCCTGCGGCCAGGAGACAAGGTTATTGTTGAAGGGCAGGATTTTGATGTTGCAGGGGCTCTTGCCAGAATAGGAAACCCTGACGATGACAGCATGCTGCTGATCCCTCTTGGCACTGCAAGAGAATTGTTTAACCAGGAGGACAGCTATGGCTATATTTTACTGCAGGCGCAGGAAGGGGCCTTGCCTAAAGCTATTGCAGAAAGTGCTGAGAAAAAGCTGCGCTCAATAAGAAACCTGGATGAAGGCGATGAGAATTTCAGCATACAGACAACAGATGACTTAATGGAAACATTTGCTGACATACTGGCAATTGTGCAGGCTGTTTTATTAGGTTTGGCTGCGATTTCTTTGATTGTTGGGGGGATTGGCATAATGAACACAATGTACACTGCAATTATTGAAAGAACAAGGCAGATTGGCGTGATGAAGGCGATTGGCGCGACTAACTGGCATATTGCTTTAATCTTTCAGATTGAGTCTGGATTGCTTGGCTTGGCAGGAGGCATTGTTGGTGTCTTGATTGGAATGGGCATTGGAAAGCTGATAGAGTTTGCTGCGCATTCTGCCAATCTTACGTTCTTTAATGTGTCATTTCCTCTTTGGCTGATTGTTGGAGCATTGTCTTTTTCAACTATCTTGGGTATTGTATCTGGTGTATTGCCTTCAATGCAGGCTGCGAAGATGAAGCCGATAGATGCCCTGCGCTACGAATAGTAGCGTGGAGCCTCGAACGCCAGTGAGAATGCTCTGCGTTACGAGTAAAAAAGGCGGAAACTATAAAAAGTCATTCTTACTATATTTATAGCAACATTATTCATATAAGGAGGAATAAACATGAGAAAAATATTAATAGCTGTTTTGTGCGCATTTCTTTTGCTTGCTTCAATAGCAGCTGCGCAGGCTGCTTTGCCGACGATGCAGGCGAAAGCATCAGACTTGAATATTGCCAAAAACGTAGCTCCTGCAGTGCAGGCAAATGCTTTTGGCGTGAAAGCAGACAAAAGCCAGTGCATGTGCTCTGCAGACACTTTGGCTAAGATAGAGCAGATAAAAAAGCTGCTTTCTGAGCTTGAGCAGAGCTGCATGATTATTGAGAATCCGGGAAGGACTCCGCCTTCACAACCTACATTTTCTTCGGGTAACTGCGTTGAGAAGTGCTTGACAGACCAGAATGCAGTTGCTTATTGCAAAGAAAGCTGCATAAAGAATGGAGTTTTGGATAACGTATGCTTTGACGCATGCTATGCGCCGTTAAAGGTAAAGTGCGAGAATTCATGCAATGTAGGCGAGCAAAAGCCGGCGGAGCAGCCAGGATGCCTTGACAACTGCTATCAGACAACCAAAAAGCTGTGCATAGATGCAGGCTGCACAAACCCTAATTCAGACTACAATGAAGGATGCAGGAAATATGACTGCGGAAATTACATGGAAAATTGCCAGAAGCAATGCGGAGTGCAGCCGGCTGTTACAACAGAAGCGCCTGATGCGTTAGGGCAGTGCTCTGCATCATGCGAACTAAAGTACTCTGACTGCAAGAACAGCTGCCATGCAAGTTCAGGCGTGGATGCGCCAAAGTATGACAGCTGTGTTGAGCAGCAGTGCATGCCTATCCTAAAACAGTGCTCAGCAAGCTGCAATTCCCAGTATGGCAAGCAGGAAACATTTGTCCAGAAAGTAGCTAATGTGTTCAGGACTGCGCAGTACAGGAATGCAAAATGGATATGCCATGACGGCACTGAATCAGTTGAAGGAGGGGACACTTCCTGCAAGCCGTCTGAGACATGGTCCAGCTATGCAAAGCAGGCCTGTGAAGGCAAGTGCAGCACTGAGACAAACAAGTGCGGCGTGAACACGTTTATGGTGTATAACGAGTGCTGAGGCACTCTTTTTTTATTTCTTTTTTTCATTCTTAGCAAACCTTAAAAACAGGGTGATATTACCCATATGCTATGGCAAAAGAAGAGCTTTTGAAGGAATTTGAAGCCGCATTTGAGAAGCTGCGGAAAGAGCTGAAGCTGAAGCATACGCTTTATGATTATGACAAGGTGTTTTTCTTTACTGACATAATACTGAAAGAGGATTTTGTCGGTATCGGGCTTTCAAGGATGTTGCGCAGCAGGATAGCTGACCTTTACATGTCCTGGAGCGGGTATCTGCACGGGCTTATAATGCCAAACCCACAGTCCCTTATTGTAATGTCTGAAAGCAAGCTGTTTGATGCAAAAGAGAAAGAGGAGATTTCATACCTCATAAGCAGGCTGATGGCTGTTTCAAGAATGCATACGCTGCTGGATGTTTCCAATGATAAGAAAATGGAGGGGGGGTTCTTTGAGACTGCGCTTGTGTTCTGGAACACTGAATTCAGGCAAAAGGCAGAGGCTATTATGCGCAAGATTCACAAGTATTGGGCAGAGGAAGCTGCGAGACATTCCGCAAAGGGGCAAAGCTCTTAAGTGTTCTAGGCAAACCTTTTAAATACTTGTTTTCTGCAATTATAGCATATGGTATTAGAAAAGCTTGGAGAATCACTGAAAGGGACACTGGCAAAGATAGCAAGGTCCTTGACTGTTGATGAGAAGCTGATAGATGAATTGGTTCGTGATATACAGAGAGCTCTTCTTCAGGCTGATGTTAATGTTCAGCTTGTGTTTAATCTGACTAAAGAGATAAAAAGAAGGACTTTGGAAGACAAGCCGCCTGCAGGGGTTTCACAAAGGGAGTATATTGTAAAGGTTGTTTATGATGAGCTGGTGAAGTTCCTTGGAGGAGAGAAGACCGGCATTGAGGTTGACAAGTCTAAAAAGCCGTTCAAGATAATGATGGTTGGATTGTTTGGATCGGGCAAGAGTACGAGCCTTTCAAAGATTGCAAAATTCTATCAAAAGCGGGGATACAAAGTAGCAGCTTTAGGCCTTGACGTGCACAGGCCGGCTGCTCAGGAGCAGGTAGAGCAATTATGCAAAAGGATAGAGCTAAAATGCTTTATAGACAAAAAAGAAAAGGACCCTTTGAAGATTTACAAGTCTTTTGAGAAAGAGCTTTCAAAGTATGATCTTGTAATTATAGATACTGCAGGACGTGATGCTCTTAGCGCTGACCTGATTAAGGAGATTGAGGATTTGAATTCTTATATTAAGCCTAATGAGAATTTACTTGTGATTTCAGCTGATATCGGTCAAAGTGCGCAGAAACAGGCGCAGCAGTTCCATGACTCCTGCCATATCACAGGCGTTGTGATTACCAAAATGGACGGAACTGCAAAAGGAGGCGGGGCTCTTACTGCATGCGCTGTTACAGGCGCGCCTGTGAAGTTTATAGGGGTTGGGGAGAAGGTTGATGACTTGGAGCAGTTTAATCCCCCTGGGTTTGTTGGAAGATTGCTTGGAATGGGTGATATTGAGGCTTTGCTTGAGAAAGCGTCTGAGGCAATGTCTGCTGAAGAGGCAGAGGACATGGGCAGGAAGCTGCTTAAGGGAGAGTTTAATTTTTTAGATTTATATGAGCAGATGTCTGCTTTGAAAAAGATGGGCTCTTTGTCTAAATTGGTTGACATGATTCCGGGCTTTGGAAACTTGAAAATCCCTAAAGAGATGCTTGAGGGGCAGGAAGGGAAGCTGGAGATATGGAAGAATATAATGAAGAGCATGACAAAAGAGGAGCTTGAGGAGCCTGAGATTATTGATGGCGCTCGTGTTGAAAGGATTGCAAAAGGTGCTGGTGTTTCTACAGGCGCTGTGCGTGAATTGCTGAAGCAGTACAAGATGAGCAGGAAGATGATTAAGGGCATGAAAGGCATGGAAAGCGAGCAGGACATCGGCAAGATGATGAAGAAGATGAAGGGGAAGATGCCGAAAGGGTTTGGGATGTGAGAAGAAGGGCATGAAAAGGCTTAATTTCTATACGAAAGCTTTATAAGTATCAACTGTTTGTTGACAACTATCAACCAAATGGAGACAATAAACAAAACCGCCAAGGCAATCCTAACTGCTTTATTAAAGGATTTCAGCATCCATACAGCCACTTCTTTATCAAAAGAACTGAAAATGAGCAGGCAGGGAACATGGAAGATTCTCAGGAAACTTGAAAAAGACAGGCTCATTCTGCTTGAGCAAATTGGAAAAGGGAAAACCAGCGCGCAGAGGATAGGATTAAATTGGGATAATGAGGCAGTGGAGAAAACCCTTGCTCTTTCTTTGGTTCAGGAGGCATTGCAGCATCAAAGATGGAGGTTTAATTTTGCAGAACTCAAGCAGGAAGTTGATTTTTTAATATTGTATGGAAGTATATTGCATTCCCCGAAAGAAGCCGAAGACATTGACATTATAGGGGTGGTTTCCAAAGAAAAAAAGCTGGCTGAGATTTCTGATAAGATATTAAAAGTGCAGGAAACACAGGATAAGAAAATCCATTCCATCAATCTAACCCAAAAAGAATTTAAGCAGGAATTAAAAAGGCCGAATAAGGCGTATGCAGAAGCAATAAAGAAGGGAGTTATTTTATTCGGGCAGGAAAGCTTTATAAAATTCATAAGGGGGCTGCAAAAATGGCAATAGACAGCGTGAAAGAATGTTTTGCCGGCGCCTTAAAAGATGAAAGCAAGGGCAGAAAGCATAAGGGGCTTTTGAAAGCCAAGCCGGACATAAAGGAAGCGGAAGGATATATTATCAAAGCAAAAAAGAATCTGGAGCTGTGCAAATTCTACAGGGAAAAAGGGTTTGATTATAAGCTTCCCGAAGAATGGTTTTATACCCTTTATTATTGCGCTTTGGCTATTTTATCCAAATTTGGGGTGGAAAGCAGAAGCCAAAGATGCACTGCCCTGTTTCTTAAATATGTAAAAGACAAGGGCGTTATTGAATATGATGATGAGTTTATCCGGAGAATAACTGTGTATAAGGAAAAAGAAGAAAAATCAGATGTTGATGAGAGGGAAAAATCAAGGTATAGCCCTTTGGTTGAAATTAAGGAAGTGGCGCAAAATTATGAGAAGATGATGGGCGTCTGCAAGAAAGCCATCTCCCAGTGCGAAGAGATTGTTTTTTCAAACAAGCAGCTTGAAGTGCCGCCAGAACTATTAAAGCGGGAAAAGAGCCAGTAGCGGAAGAATTGCTAAAGCAGTACAAGATGAGCAGGAAGATGATTAAGGGAATGAAGGGCATGGAAAGCGAGCAGGACATCGGCAAGATGATGAAGAAGATGAAGGGGAAGATTCCGGCGGCGTTTGGGGATATGAAGACTTGCTGAAAATAAAGAAAAACAAGAAGCACCCCGATTATAAAGAATATATAGAAGAATGGCTTGGGGAAGACTTTGACGCTGAAACGTTTGATATTGAGGCGGTAAACAGGAGGCTTAAAAGGCTGAAATGAAGATTGAAACAGATAAAAGCGGTAGGAGAATTTATAAATTCAGCCATTCTGTTGCCCAAGGCGGCTGGCTATATGCACATAAGGCTTCAAGTGCGGCTATTTCAGACAAGGAAGGGCTGCGCAGCGCGCTTACTGCTGTTTCTGAAGAAGTAGGGATGTTTGACGTAACAATAAAAATATACGATAATATATTTTTCTTCTTTTTTATGTTTAAGCCCTCTATGGCTCCGCAGGCAATTATTGACGGAATACAAGGCAAGATAGCAGGCTTTGCCGAGTGGGAAGAAGAATATCTTTTTACAGGGGTTTATGACTTGCAGGAGAAGCATGTCAGAGAATATTTAATGCTTAAAGGGTATGATTATGATAAAGGATGAGTTTTTTATACATAAATAGTCTAAAAAAGACAGTTAAATGCTTAGTTTATACTAAAAATGTATAAAACAACACTTCAAAGGTCCTATATTAAACCGGGAATAGGGGTTCTTTCTCTTTTACCGGGATTCCCGGTATATAATAAGCTTAGGGTATTCCCGGGAAGGCACTAAAACCCTTAGAACCACTGCTTATACGCCAAATAAGGGCATTTTATGGGCATTTTTCCGCTAAACCTTCATACGCCTTGTCAAACACGCCGTGCGCTGGAGGACCCTGCTTTCCAATCTCAAGCCTCGTGAAGAACACCCTTGAAGCGCCTGCTTTTAATGCGCCTTCAAATGACGAGGCAACATCAGCGGAATTCTTATATTCTGCCTCTGTCGCCCATATTGGCTTTGAAATGCCTTTTGACTCAAGAAGCTGCCTGAATGCCTTCACATTAAGCGTTGCCTTGTCCCCAAACTTTACGAAATGCGTGTTTGCAATGTCGAAGTCTTTTGTTATATCAAAAACTTTTCCCCAGAATGAAAGCGTGCTTTCGCTGTTTCCTGCAGAGCCGGCATGCAATACCCTGCAGCCAGGGCAAACTTCCTTTATCTTTGCATAACTCTGCTTTAGTATTTCTGCATACTCTTCTGCGCTGCCTTTGAAAAATGTAAGCTGGGCTTCCTTCATTTCAGGCTCATTGCTTATTTCCCAGTATCTGATTGGGATTTCCAGGCCTTCCATGTCGTCTTTTCCGTCCCCGTCATACCTTTCAACAAGCTTTGCAAGGAATGCTGTGTAATCATCCATGCTGCACGGCTTGCACCTTGACTTTGGCAATCCTTCTGTGTGCCCTTCTTTTTGGCGTGGATAGAATGTGTCTATTTCAGCAACCTCGCATTCTGCTGCATGGCACTTGCCTTGGTCCCATTCTGCAAATGGAAAGACAGTAGCGAGTATTGCAATATTGTTCTTTTGCGCCTCTTTAACCCACCTGTCTGTTTCACTGAAATCAAACCTGTTTTTTTCAGTCTCAATGAAATCCCATACAAAAGGCCCCGGGTGAGGCCTTGTCATGCTTCCGCCTGCTAGCTTCACTGTCTCAGCCTCAAATGCATCTCCCGTGAGAAAGCCGATGCAGTTGGATTCTATTGAAGACGGGATTGAAACAGGCTTTGGGGCTTCTTTTACAGGCTCTTGTATTGGCAATTCTTCCTTTGGTTCGTTTGGCTGCTCTTCTATAACTGGCGCTTCAGGCGTTTCTCCTGCGCTTACTGGCGGAGACTCTGCTGGAGCTTCTGCAACCACAGAAGGCAGTGATGCCTCTTTCTGCGAGCAGCCTGACAAGAGAAGCATGGCAATTAATCCAAAGACAATGTATTTCAAATAAACCATCTCAGGATTTTATAGGGCTTTTCTGTATTTAAGCCTTTTCAGCAGTTATCACCTTGGAAGAATATTGCAGTCATACCCCACGTTGATTATTCCCCTGCAGATTCTCATGTATCCTTCTGTGTAATTGCCCTCTCCAATCCTGAGAATTTCAGCATCCATTGCAGAGAACATTGCATTCATTTCAGTTTCATTGAACATCGGCTTCCAGAAGCTTGTTGTCCACTTTGTTTCAAGAGTCTTTTCAGTAAGCCCTCTTGGTATTCTCAACAGCACGTCAGCAGCCCTCTCCCTTAAAAGAACGTATGCCTTGTTTGTGTATGCAAGCCTTGCGGCCCTTATGTTCTCAAGATATTCTGTCTGCTCCCTTCTGTCCGGCGTGTGCCCTCCATATTCCTCGAAAGGCGCGCTGTTCATTGCGTTAAACTCTTCTGTTGTAACAAAAAGGTCCTTTGTCGGCACTTCCCTTAGCCCCCGCCTGTAATACAGCATGTAAGGGTCATCGCCATGGATTAATGCAAGCCCCACAGTGGGGAACAACGGCGCAATGTGCCTGTCCATTGACCTGCTTTTTTGGGCAGGTATGTTGATTAAGCTGAGCATTGCGCCATACATGGAGGATGTGCCTGTGCAGCCTTGCGTAAGGCTTTCTGCTCCTTCTGGCGGGTTAAGAACCTTGTCAAGCGGAAAAGGACCATCATAGCCGTAAAGCGCCATGTGCTCAGGCCCGCTTGTAGAGCTTTCATGAATAAGGTTTGTGCGCATCCACTGGGTTAATGCGTATATTGCCTTTTTCTGCGCTTCTTTTTTCGGGTCTGTTGAAGGAAGAAGAGCCGTGCCTGAACTGCGTATAGCTGGCTTTGAAGATGCAGTGGAAAGCGATTTTGAAGTTTCAAGAATTTTATTTGATTTTAGGAATTCAAGGGTATAGAACGGGTTCCAGTCTGTTATTCCGTCCTGCCCGTTTGGGTTAAGATAATGCAGGTTTGTTGTGTAGCCTTCTATTCCTGCATAATTATATGTGAGGAACCTTCTTCCGTCAAACAATATCGCAAGCTCATTCTCACTGTAAGATTTTATGCTCCAAGGCACAATCTTATTTACTTCCACATAAAGAGATACTGCAATCTTTGGGAGCCACATGTTAAGCGCTTCTTCTTCTGTGAATAGTTTCTTGTCTTCTCCGCCCAGCCTCCTGTTGAATCCCGCCGGCGGCGCTGTGTATGGGAAGGGCTGTCCTGCTTCAAGCAATGCAATGTAATATGCCAGTCTCTCCATATTGGGATTTGAATATATTATGCTTTTTCCTGTTGAATTCCTTGCATTTGCCCATATCATCTGCCCGAACACTTTCGGGTTTTCTTCCTGAAATCTCTGGTACTTGCTCATGTCCACGCCTGAGAATGCGGGGTTTCTCGCGTCTGTGAGCGAAAGATGTATTGGATAAGTTGTATCTGCAGGATTGGGAGGAGGAATGCTGGCTGTTGGATGCCTTATCCTGCTGATGATAGAGCTTAATCTTGAAAAGGATATTGCTTTTCCAGTAAAATCATCCATGGAAATGTCATTATAGTATATGAATGCGCCTGAAGAGATAAGAAGCAAGGAAAGGATAACTGCAACTGTTGTTTTCATGATTATATAGAGCAGGACAATGTATTTTAAGGTTTCTGTGATGGCGAAGGAATTTTTCCTAATAAGCAATAGAATCCCGGGATGCCCAACCACAAAGTATATAAATGTTTAAATAATTTAAACAATTGTTTAAAAAATGGAAACAATACTAAAATCAGGCATTTGGAAGATACTGCGGCTTTTCTACAATCAAAGAAATGCAAGGCTACACCTTAGGGACATTGCAAGAAAGGCGGGGCTTAACGAAAATAGCGCCTCAAGGTTTCTGGAGAAGATGGAAAAAGGAGGCATACTCTCGTCTGAGAAAGACGGCAATCTAAAGAAATATTCCTTGATAAAGGGCGATAATGTGTTTGTTTTGCTTTCGGTGCTTGATGTGGAGAGGCTGAGCAAGCTTCCGAGCATAAGGCGGAATGCAATCAGATATTTTCTCAATGCGCTTCCCGAACAGCCTGTATTTGTTTTGCTTTTCGGCTCTACTGCTAAAGGCATATATACAAGGGACTCGGATATTGACCTGCTTTTAGTTGTTAACAGGCGGATTAAAACCGAGGAAGCCGAGAAGCAGGCAGAGGCGCAAACAGCGATAAAGATAAGCCCGGTGCAGATAACTTATTCAAATTTTGCAAGGGAATTAAGGCTGAAAGAGGATTATGTTATACAATCAGCTTTAAATACAGGTTATCCTTTAACAAACCACATAATGTATTATGAGGCTGTTTATAATGAAGCTCTTTGACTTAAACAGATTGATAGGCTCTCCCGAGATAGTATCCGGGAAAATAGCGGAATATGAAAAAAACCTAAAATGAAAACAAAAATAGCGCAAGGAGCAGAAGCCATAATCTGGCTTGACGGAGACAGGATTGTCAAGGAGAGAATTAAGAAGATGTACAGGCATGAGGATATTGATTCTGCAAGAAGAAAGAAGACAACGCGCTTTGAAGCAAGATTAATGGAGAAAGCTGGAAAGATAATACCTGTCCCTAAAGTGCATAGCAGCTGCGACAAGGCAATGGTTATTGAGATGGAGTTTATTGAAGGCAAGAAGCTGCGGGATATGGTTGAGTCAATGACAAAAGAGGAAAGAGGGGATATTTTTAAAAGAGTTGGCAGAAAGGTTGCAAAGCTGCATAATATTGACGTGATTCACGGAGATTTGACAACCTCAAACATGATTGTTCGTGAGAAAATATATTTCATTGACTTTGGTTTGGGATTTGTTTCTTCAAAGGTTGAAGACAAGGCTGTTGACTTGCATCTATTAAAGCAGGCTTTGGCCAGCAAGCATCATAAGCAGTTTGAGGAGTGTTTTTCTGCTGTAATGAACGGGTATAAGGAAGAAATTAAGGATTTTAATGCAGTTGAAAAGCGGATGAAGAAGGTTGAAGAGAGGGGAAGGTACAAGGAGAAGTCATAGCGTTAATGTTATATACTTTTAATGCCTTCCACCAATGATGAGAAAAATATTATGCGCACTGCCTTTATTGGCACTTGCAGGATGCGTTAAGCAGCCTTACATGCAGCTGGCTCCTGTAAATGGGCCTGTGCTTGTTGAGGAGTCAGGAGCATCGCAGACATACACGCTTGTTGAGCGCAGTGAGACAGTGCTCAGGCTTTCTGTTTATACTCTTGAAAATGATGTTGAAATCTTCCACAGGAAATGGGAAAGGCGTGAAGCTCCTGGCGGCTTTGAATGCATTCAGGAAAAAGCTTATTACATGAATGAAGATGAGGGAATGGAGGTTGTGCTTACTGATGATGCCTGCAATAAAACAGTCGACTCTGTTTATCTTCCTTTCCAGGGAGAATACGGCAGGGGCATGATGACTGCATCGCAAAGGCAGCAGGCTGATGACGGAAAGCAGGAGATAATTACGGATTTGGGTAAAGTGTTTGCTTTTGAAACTGAAATAGACAATTGGCATGAGTGGAAAAGGCAGCAATTAGCCGATGGCTTGTAGAGGGCAGCTTGCGGCTGTGGGCATAGAAACGCATATAAGCTTATTTTTCTTCTATTTGTAATATGATTGAAAGCTATAAATTTGGGGAAATTGTAATTGACGGCAAAAGCTATCACCATGATGTTATACTGGCTTTAAACAAGGTTATTACAAACTGGGAGCGCGAAGAGGGGCATTTGTTAAATGCAAATGACTTGAAAAACGCTTTAAAAGAGAAGCCTAAAATTCTTATTATTGGTACAGGCTATGAAGGATGCATGAAGCTTGACTCTTCTGTTGAATTTATCTGTAACAGGCATGGAATAAAGCTTATTGCGCAGAAGACAAAAGATGCTGTTAACACATTCAATTCAATGCTTAAGGAAGGGGTTGTTGCCGCTCTTCATTTGGCGTGCTGAACCTTTCAAGATATTCTATTGCCTGTTCTTCATCGTCAGGGGTGTCTTTTAAAATTCTTACAAGCTCCCTCATGTCAGGGTGCGCTTCATAAACACTGTACGCGCGCTCAAAAAACCATGTGTAGGGCAAATCCCTCATGAGCGTGGCATTGCTTATGGACTTAATCTTTCTGTCTGCATCAGCCATTGCGTTCCATTCCCTGGTTGCCCTTATCATAAACTCGCGCTTTCTTTCTTCCATCTCTTCTTCAGGAATATCCATTGCATATAATGCTGACAGCTCTTCATAGTATCCTACTGTGAAGTCTGCTCTCCATTTCCACTTGTTAAGAACCTCAACTGTTTGTTCATAAGGCTTTGAATTAGTCCCGAATTCTATTTCTGAAAAATCAACAGTGCCTGCAAACCCAACAAGGGAAGCCAGGGACTCCTCAATTCTTGGGATATAGATATGCCCCCAAACTTGCATCCTGTTAAAGTGCCAGTCCTCGTGTATAGGGGTCATTATCTGCCTTGCAATAGGGTCTTTCATAAACTCGTCAGTAATGCTGCAGCCCGGGCGGCTGCTTGAAGTTGAGCTGAAATTAACAACAACCCTTCTGAAAACATCAAATCCCTCTGCCCTGTAATATGCTTCTTCATCCTCAAAATTGTCCCTGCGCGAATAAAGAATTGTTGTTTCTGTTACATCATTCCTGTATTCTATTGGCAAGGCAATATATCTGGACCTTTCTGGTTCAATGGTTATTTGGAATTTTGGGATGATATACAGCATGTAAGAGACAGAATCGTTTTCAGCAAGCTCATCAGCAGCGCCTGGCCTATATTCCCTGTAGTTGGCTGTCTCCTGGAAACCAAGTTCCTTCCGGCCGTAAAGCTTAACCCGGCTGATAAGGTCTATTGTTTCATAGAATCTTCTTGTATGATAGGAATCTGCGGGGCTTGGGAAAACATCTTCATGGCAGGCGTAGAAATCAGTTCCATGCGCGCTTATTGTAAATACATCCTCGCAGGTCAATGTTGGAAGCGTGACAGCCTCGGCATTTGTATCTGCTGCGCTTATTATGGCTGCAGGAATCAATGCAAGCAGGGATTTGCACCTCATACAGAAGGTAATGTTATGGGACTTTATATAGTTTGCTGAAATTTTCAGGCAGTATTGGCTTGGAAAAGAAAGGCGGCTGCCATTTCCTGCCTTAAGGCAATTTATTTAAAGAGTATATGCTCTTTTATCATGGATGAAGAGGCGGCTTTTTTGGGTTTTTGGGGTTGTTTTGATAGCCTTGTTTCTGCCGCTGATGTTTGCAGTTGAAGATGCATACGAGCCGGATAATGTATGGGGCAATGCAACTACAATAGTGACAAACGGCAGCAGGCAAACACATACCTTTGATGTTTCAGGGGATGTAGATTATGTAAATTTCTCAGCTGTTGCAGGAGTCCAGTATGTGATTGAAACATACAGGCAAGGTGCAGTCGATACGCAAATTACCCTTTACAGCACAGACGGCACTACGAGGCTGGATTCAAATGATGATATAGAAGATGGGTACCAGCAAAATTCAAGGATAGTTCTTGATGCAACTGCAGACGGCACTTATTATTTTAATATAAGCGACTATAATAGTTCCCAGACCGGCACTTATGAAGTAAGCGTTCTTGAGCAAGGCAGGATGATTCCTTCTCTTGTAAGCCATACGGCAAATGCAAATGTCACAAAAAACAAGGTGTTTGAATTTACAACATCAGTGCAGTGTTTGTCTGCTGACTGCTATAATGTTACAGCAACTTTAGATCCTGAGCCATTTGCTGTTATTCCTTCCCTTAATGAAAGGGCGCAAAAAATAAAGCCAAAAATCCAAAAGCCTGGAAAAGCAGAAACCGAAGTTTATTCAATGCTTGAAGAGCAGGAAAAGGTTAGCGTTATTGTTATTATGAAGCAGAAAGATGTTAAAGCGAAAGGAAAAAAGGCGGCTTTAAGCTATTCTGCTTTTGGTGAATTATTAAACAAGGGTTTTGAGAAGAAGCATGAATATGTTACATTTAACGGCTTTTCCGGGAAAGTTACTAAAGAAGCTTTGGCTGAGCTTGAGAATAATCCGGATGTTGAGGCGATTTATTATGACAGGGAAGTACACATAATGGCTGAACAGCCTAATATGCTGCAGATAAATGCGGACGATGCTTGGGCAATGCAGGTTGATGGCGTTAATATTACCGGTGCTGATGAAACAATCTGTATTATAGACACAGGCATTAATTATTCGCATGCTGATTTTGGGAGCTGCGTAAAAACTTCAGATAATATTAATGATGGATGGTGCCCTAAGGTGATCGGCGGGTATACTTCTTTGAATCAAGGTGCAACAGAAAATTCAAATCCTTATGATGACCATAATTATTTAGGAAGTCAAGGGCATGGCACCCATGTTGCAGGAATTGCAGCTTCACAAAGTGTTGGTTATCAAGGAGTTGCGCCCAATGCAAAAATTGTTGCGATTAAGGCGTTAGACAATACGGGGTCAGGATATACTTCTGATATAGATGCTGGCATCGATTGGTGCATTGCAAATGCTGTCAGGTTAAACATCACTTCAATTTCAATGTCTCTAGGGGGACGTTCTAATTATTCTTATTATTGCCCGAACGATGCGCTGAGAGTTCCTATAGATACAGCAATATTGGCGGGCATTCCTGTTTTTGTGGCTTCTGGAAATATAGGCTATTCAGATAAAATATCAACGCCCGCTTGCATTGAAAACGCAACTTCTGTAGGCGCTGTAAATGGTTTTGATATTATTACATATAATAGGGCAAGAATATTGGATCTATTGGCGCCAGGGGTTTCAATAACTGCAACAGATTATGATGGCACTCATGTATCCATGTCAGGAACCTCCATGTCCACACCTCACGCTGCGGCTTTAGCTTTATTGTTAAAGCAGTATGCAAAATTAAAATTCTCAAGAAACTTAACAGCTGAACAATTAAAGCATGCAATAACAGCAAACGGAAAGATGGTTTTTGACTCTTCGAGCAATTTGTCTTTCCCGAGGATAGATGCCCTGGCTTCAATAGACGGAAAGGGAATAATACCCACAACTGTGGGGGCAAAGCCGTTTTATTCCTTAACCCCCAATCCGCATAATGCTTCTTGTCTCTCACATATTGTACAAGGTGAAACGTGCAGCACTACATGGCAGGTGAATGTAACAGGTGATGCACATGATACTTTTGCTTTTTTTGTTATATATACAACTGATTACAAAAGAAATGATTCAGCGAAAGTGAACCTGACAATCAGCCTTGCGCTGCCTGTGTCTTTGAACAGCCCCTCAAACTCCCTGAATTCAAACAACCAGTCTCAAATCTTTAACTGCTCTGTCGCAAATGTAAATTCCCTTACAAATATATCCCTTTACGGAAATTTCAATGGCACATGGCTTTTGAACTCAACTTCAAACATAAGCGGAACAGACAACAGCTCTGCATGGCAAATCAACATTCCTGACGGCAGCTTTGAATGGAACTGCTATGCCTGCAATGATGAAAGGTGTGACTTTGCATCTGCAAACTATTCTTTAGCAATTGACACAGCCATGCCCCAATTCACAAACCTAAGCTATCCTGCTGTGATTGAATTAGGGGATGAGCAGAGCATCAGCATAAACCTCACTGATGCGCACTTGACTTCAGGCAATATCTCATATTCAGGCGCTAATTATACAATGCTTAATTCAACCTCAAATTTCAGCCATTCTTATACGCATGAGCAGAACGGAACCTTGAATTTCACAATATATGCTTTTGACGCAGCAGGAAACATGAATTCAACAGCAGGAAGCTTTTATGCAAATGACACAAGCAACGGCACAAGGATAAAGTCAGTGTATTTGGCATCTTCAACATTAGCATTAGGAAGCAACCAGACAATCACTGCATACATCTACGATAAGTGGCAGCCTTTGAATGTTTATTTTGGCCATAACGGCACTAACATTACAATGCCTAACAATACATTAACTAATTTCAGCTATTCATGGGTTGTTTCGCAGTGCGGGACTGTAACCTACAAGATATATGCAAACAATTCACAAGGAATAGCAAATACCACAACAGGAACATTCACTTCAAATAACTGCTGCGGCAACGGAGTATGCGACGGCAGCGATACATGCTCTTCATGCTCAGCTGACTGCGGCGCTTGTTCCACAACAACCTCTTCAGGAGGCGGAGGGGGCGGCGGAGGCGGCGGAAGCATATCAGCAGCCGCAAACACTGCAAGCATTGTTTTAAGCCGCATTTCTCCTTCAAATCCTGCAAAAGTATCCATTTCCAATTCTGAAATCCCTGTCAGCTCTATCAGGATAGATGTTGCAGCTGAAATAGCGCAGGCAAGGGTGCAGGTAACTGCATTGAAAGAGCAGCCTTCTTCTGTTAAAAGTCCAGAAAAGCCTGTATACAGGTATCTTGACATATCAACAGGGATAGATGCAAAAGACATTGTCAGTTCAGAGATTGTGTTTACAGCTGCAAGGGAATGGCTTTTGGAGAATGGCATATTGAAAGATAATGTTGTTCTTTTGCGCTTTAATGAAGGGGAATGGGTTGAAATGCCTACTTCTTACTTAATGTCAAAGGATAACCTGCATTATTATTCTGCTTCTGTTGGCGGATTTTCAGTGTTTGCAATATCTGTTAAAGAGAAGAAGATAGTTCCTGAGAAGAAGAAGGAAGAGCCCAAAGAGGAAGCGCCTGAAGTGTCTGGAATGGCTGTTATTGAAGAGCCTGAAGTGAAGATAGAGCCTTTCTACATAAAGCCTGCATTGCTTGTTTTGGGCATATTGTTCGGGCTTGCAATGGGCGCTGCGCTCTTCATGCACAGAAGGCACAGGAGAAGTTTGAAGAAATAGGCAGAGAAGGAGCGCTTGAAGAATGTGCTTTTTTTGTTTTGAAACAGGATATTGCAAGAAGTGCAGCGAAGCTCGGCTTTTTACTTGGAAAATCCTTTCCACTCTTTAATCGCCCTGTCATACCTGTCCAAAGTTCCGGTATCCATCCACTGGCCTGCAAAGTTATAGCCGTATAATTTGCCTTCAGCAGCTATCTTTGGAAAAACATCCTTTTCAACCATTGCAAAACCTTTCTTTGGCACATACTTTAAGACATCAGGCTCTAAAATATAAAGCCCTGCATTGATTAAATTAGACGGGGGCGCAGGCGGTTTTTCAATGAACTCAACAATTTTCTGCCCCTGCATGCGCGCAACGCCATAATTTGAAGGGTCTGGGACTGTTGTCAGTGCGATTGTTGCCAGCGCATGGTTATTCTTGTGAAAAATGTACATGTCAGTCAAATCAATGTCTTTCAGCTCATCTGCATTGCACATCACAAACGGCTCTGTAAGGTATTTTCTTGCAAGGTTCAATGGCCCTGCAGTGCCTAACGGCTCTGTTTCCTCAATATAATGTATTGTAACTCCGAACCTTTCCCCATTCCCAAAATATTCCTTGATTTGGCTGCCTTTGTATCCGATTGAGAGTATAATTTCATTAATGCCAAACTTCTTGAAAAGCTCTATCCCATACTGAAGTATTGGCTTTCCATGCACAGGCAGTAATGGCTTTGGAATTTCATCAGTAATCGGCTTAAGCCTTGTTCCTTTGCCGCCTGCAAGTATCAGCCCTTTTCTTAAGGTGTTTGCGCCGATTGATTCGCGCAGGATGAGCTCAACAGCATGGCTTCTGTTCTTTATTGTAGAGCCGTTTATTCTTTTGTCAATCTGCTTAAGAATATTTGACTCAATTGTTAATGTAACTCTCTCTTTCATAAGAACAGAAGTAAGATATTGTCATATATAAATGTTTTGATTCATCATACTATTTGCTTCATTAAAAACATAAAGTATAAAAGGAAAAAGAATATCAGAGTTATGAGTAAAAATGAGGCTTAAATACGCGGCAGCAGCAATTGCAGCGGCGTTTTCTATGAATCCAATGGTTGCAGCTGACAACAATACTCCACAAATATCTTTTTGTAAAGAACCCTTGCCAAGCAGTACAACAGAATCTCCTGCCAGCGAGCCAGTGGCAAGTATTGTGCAACTGGCAGCGGAAAATCCTTTCAACAGCCAGCCTTCATCAAATATGGGCTGTGAAGAAACACAGACATTTACATTTTACGGCAGCACATTTCATGCATGCAAGGATGATGTGAACCAGCAGCTTCTTAATACTTTTACATTAATAGGAAAAATCAAGCAATATGAGAAAGAGGTTCTTGGGCTTGAAGAAACCCTCAACTACCTTGAGTACAGGAGCAACAGGCCTGGAATGGAGCCGACAACTGTTTACCTTCTCTCCATTGTTCCAGAAAACGATACTGCGCTTGATGCTGTTGTTGTGGGCATTGCCACTGACAGGGAATATAGGGAGCCATTGACAGTCGCAACAAGGCTGAATTCAACTGTGGATGATTTGCTTGATGAGGAAGCTTATTACAGGGCGCAAGGTTACGATGTATACAGGCGCGCAACATCTAACTTTGGTTTAGGATGTTATCTTACTCCTGAGCTTATGCAAAGAGCCACTGAGGCAATCATTGCTGTTGTACTGGAAGAGGACTTTCATTCCAATGTAAGGAAAAACTGGCATAAGTATCCGAAGCCTGATGTTGAAGAATCCACTGCAAATCTTGTAAGCCATGCCGGCGCTGTTGAGATTGTGAGCCAATATATTGGTGAAGATACTGAAATTTACAGGAGTGCTGTAAAGGCGCTTGAGGATTATAAGCGCTTTTCACTGTTTGTGGTAGACGCATATAATGACTATGAGGCAATATTAACTGGAGGGCATGCTGATGAAGAAAGGCAGCGATTAACAGATGAGCTTTTTGAGAGGGTGAAAAAAACCTGGCCAAGCATTACAAATCCGGCTGCATTGTCAGACCGCCTGCCTTACACAAGGCTGTTCCCTCTTGCTTATGCTGTGTATGAGCATCAGGATAACGTGAGAGCTTTTGTTGATTTAATGAAAGAGATGCCTGACAGCGAATACTCGGCAATAGGATACATGGAAAAGTATTGCAACGGCTGCAGCTATTCTCCGCTGACAAGGCATGTGATAGAGTAATCAGTCAAAAAGAATTCTTGTATTGCCATTATACACTTCCCTATAAATATCTTCGCCGTGCCTTTCCTCTGCAAGGCGGAAAAGGCAGTAGCCCATTCCCATAAGGCATTTTTTATAGTCTTTCGGCATTTTTTCCTTATCAAGCTTTTGCGCTATTTGAGCAAATTCTGTCCTGTGTATCTTCAGGCATTCAATGCCTTTTTTCAATTGTTTTCTTGCTTTATTCAGCGCAATTGCATGCTCGCCTTCGTCTTCCCTTAACATTAATCTTCCTGCAACGCTTTCTGCAAACCCATTCTCAAAAGGCAAATAAGCCATAGGCTCCCTTCTTATCCTTTCAACGCTTGCAGCTCTTGTATATTCCCGCAAAAGCATATGCTTGAAGAGGTTGCGCCTTGAGCGCAGTCCTATAATCGTATTTCGTTCATGATTATATTCGCCATAAGCATAAAGCGAACTGCCGAACAATGCCTTGCTTGTGCTTATGCCAAGCCAGACTATTCCGGCAAGAAGTGTCACCTGCCCCAAGGCTGTAACGAAGGGCGGCATGTTTTGTAAAAATGGTATATTGGGCGGGTAAGAATGCATTGCCCCTATGCCAGCCAGAAACCCGGTTGCCAGAACCATCTGGTGGTACCCAAACAGGAAGCTTTTTGCGTATAGCGACGGATTATATTTGCCGGCATCCAGTGAAAAGAAACTGTCAACACTTTGCTTTGCTTCTTTTAATATTTCTTCCACGCCTGCTTTCTTTACCTTTGTTCCGGCATTGCCCCAAAAAGGAAGCTTTCCCCTTGCTTCTGTGTCTGTTTTTAATATTGCTTCTAAAGAGGCACGGTTATCCCTTTCAGAAAGATACCTATAAATCTCCTCTGCTCTCACTCCTGCGATAAATCCATAGTTTTTTTGTTCTTCCAATGCCATCCCTTCTTTTCCTAATTAAATAAAAAACTATCTTCTCAGCAGCAGCTTGAGGAAAAACATTGCAAGGATTACCAATACCAAATCACCGGCAATCCAAAACATCCTCTGCTTGTCTGCAAACAGCCATTTTGTCAGGCTTCCTGTATCAACAACTGTGTCTTCTGAAGCAGGCGCTCCCTCTTCAGGCAGCTGCACGTCAACGCTTGCCATTTGTGAGAAGATAAGCCCTTTTTCATCCCTTAAGTTAACCCTGAAATTGTGCACTCCTTCTGCAACATTGTCCTTTAGCTGCATGTAAATGTAGGCATGGTACTGCTCGCCTGCGCCGAGTGATGAAGGCGCTTCTGTTGCTGTTACTGTTGACCAGCCTGTGGCCTCTGTTACGTCAACAGTAAACGCAGCTGGCTTGCCTCCCTTGTTTTCAATAATTAAAGCCAATACAAACTTTTTCTTGCCAGGAGGAAGCACCATGTTCTCTTCTTCAATTGAAAGCATAAGCTTTGCCTCGCTCATCAGCTTTTTTGCCTCTGCATCGCACTTGCCTGCTGTCAAAAGTATTTCTTTTGAATCAGAATCGCTGTTCCCATAGTATACTGTCGCAGTAAGCTTCTCGCTGATTTCCTCAACATTTCCTATGGAAAACACGAACGTTTTAGTATGCTTGTTGCCGTTTTCATCATATGCATTTATATCAAAGTCATCTGATTCAATGTCAAGCCCGAATGCCTTTGCCTGCAGCCTGATATAAACATTCTCCTGGTCCTCAAGCCCTGTGTTCTCAACCTCTACGGTTGCTGTGACTGTGTCTGTGCAGGTGGGGTTTGCATTGCTTACTTTTAATTCGCTTATTACAACGCTCTCATCATCCCTCTCAAGCTCAACCTCAATCCTCTCATAATCGCAGTGCTCATCCTCGTCTCCAACCTTGTATGCCTTGACAAACAGGTAAAACTCATCATCCTCATCAATGTCTTTTGAAGGCACTCTTAATGTCAATTCAAGTGTTTCAGAGTCTCCGTCATCAATGTATTCAGAGTCAGACACTGCAGATGCAATGTCCTTGTTCTCGTCAAGATTATATAATATGGCTTCAACAGCAACATTCAGCTTCCTGTTGTAATCATTGTCAACATTAACCTTGATTTCCATGTCTTCGCCAGGAGTGAAGCTGTCGCCATTGTCTGGCTTTTCAATGCTTATCCTTAAGTATCCGGCTCTTCCATCGCTGCATATTTCAGGCTGGACCTCAACCTCAAGAGGAACTGTCCTTTCAATGCCGTTTGCAAGAACATGGATTGTGCCTTCATAAGTGTCCAGGTCAACATGCCTTTCAATGTCTGCTGTGACTGTGATATCAGCTGACTGCCCTGGCGCAAGGCTTGCTAATGATGAGAAGTCAAATATAATGCCGTCCAGGTCATCATCTGTGAATGTTCCTGTGTAGCTCAATGCAAATGATGTCAGAGTTGTACTGCCTGTGTTTCTTATTGTAAAGACAGCTGATTCAAGGTCATCTGCCTGGGCTTTTATGCTTACCTTGGATTGAGT
This sequence comes from Nanobdellota archaeon, assembly GCA_018830945.1. Lineage (GTDB taxonomy): Archaea > Nanobdellota > Nanobdellia > SCGC-AAA011-G17 > GW2011-AR17 > UBA9640. Next base: position 25,497 of record JAHJRD010000089.1, read on the forward strand.
TATTGAGAAGTCTGTTTTTGCATTGATTGTAACGCTGTAGGATTCTGTGTCTGTTTGGTTTCCGTTTCCTGCGGTTATTGTGCCTGTGTATGTTCCTGCAGCAAGGCTTGGAAGCGTTACTGAAAATGTTTTAATTGCTGTTGAGCCTGCATTAAGGTTTACTATCGGCTCTAATGAAGGGGCTGTGATTGAATTGCCGTTGTATGTTAATGCAGTGCTTGTTAATGTTACTGAACTTATGTTTGTGTTGCCGCCATTGGAAACAGTAATATTAAGGCTTACTGTGTCGCCAGGGTTGCCTGACGCAGTTGAAATGCCTGTTATGCCTATGTCTGCTGCTGCTGCGCATACTGAAAGCAGCAAAAGCGCTAAAACCATGGTTAATGCGAGTTTTATTTTCATTTTTTGCCCCCTATATATATATTGCCTCTAAAGGCTGTTATCTACTCTCTCTTTATAAATGTTTTGTAGAATTACGAGTATAGAGTAAAAGAAAAGCAAACAAGGATAAAAAGGCGGCTGGAAATCAGGCTTTTCTGTGTTTTCGTTCAAGCATTTTAAGCAATACTTTTTCAGGCTTGTTCGACATTATGATTTCTCTGTATACGCCTCTTCCATGCATTTTTTCAGCGAGAAGAAAAGCAGTTGTGCCTACAGCTGTGTCAGCAAGCCGCTGCCCTTCATTTCCCTGCCTGATTCCTGTTTCACGCAGCGCTATGTAATTGCCTGTTGCCTCTATCAGCGAGCTGTACACATACGCACAGGCTGCTCTATCTGCATTTTCAGTTCCTTCATCCAATGCAGTTATTGCTGCGCAGCCGTTTCCACATCCTTCTGCAAGGGGCCTGTTATAGAGCCATTTAAGCGGTTCTTTTGTGCAATACTCAACATGGTGGCTGTATTCATGCGCAACAAGAAACGGCAGCGCTGCTGTCTCATTGCGTTTTGCTATTATTATACTGCCTTTGAACTGCTCATAAATCCCTTCTGCTTTTGAATCGGCATATGCTATCTTTGGCAGCATTGTTTTACAGCCAAGCAAATCATCAACCCTGCCTGACATCCTGAGCAGCCAGTAATCAAGGCACCTTCTTCTGTTTCTGCCGCCTGTACAATCTTCAAGCTGTGACGAAAGCGAGCCAATGACTTCATCAACCATTGCAAGATTCTGCGGCGCTGAAAGCGCTTTCAAAATGCGGTTCCTTGCCTCAAACCCGGACTGCCTTACTTCTTCAAGCGCAGTGTCAAGCCTCATAGGAGAATTGCTTATTTCATCAATCCACAGCGCAAGCTTGTTATTTTTTACAAGAAGATTTTTTTTGCTCATGCTCGCCTCCTTTCATAGCGCGCAAGGTACGGCCAGTCTTTGCAAGTGGAAACAAGCCTGAACCCATATGCAAAGTCATCCAGCTCTTGTGTTTTTCTTGCAACAAGCTTACTGCCTGTATAAGTGATTATTTCAAATCCTGGAAGCGAGCCTGTTTTCCTTATCATGCTGAAAACATTATTCTCCGGCAGATGCATAAACTGCATTCCGTTAAAGCACAGCACAGCGCCAATATTTGCCTGCGTTGCAGCATTAGAGAATACCCTCAGCGGATTCTTTGTCCAGAGAAGCGCGAAAACACATGTTACAATGTCTGGCTTTTCCTTAAATACAGCAGTTTCCATATTGCCTTGTATAAGGACAGGCGCATATTTTTCTGCTAGAAGCTCAAGGACATCCGGTGTTGTTTCCCCTATAGTGCTTGTGTCATTCGGCAGGGCGTCATATCCATATGTTCTCAGGCGCCTGCCAATCCCTTTTTCTTCCAAGTATTTCTTTCCTTCCCTTAATCCAATTCCGTGCCCGCATCCCAGGTCAACCCAGACAGCATGCCTCTGTCTCTGAACATAATCCATAATAAGCCCTTCCATATTGGTTATATTGCCTTTCGGATTGTTTCCAAAAATCTTTGAATACTCAAAAAGCCCCCTGCCCCTGTCTGTCACATCCAGCCTGCCTTTTCCCTTTGGGTTTTTCCTTAGCTGAAGCTTTCTCTGCTCTTCTTCAAGCGTCATATCCTAACCTCCTTTATCCTGCCAAGGCTTATGTTTATTTCCCTCATGCCGCAGAGCACTTCCTGTGCTTTTGCAATACTGTCACCCATAATAGCTGTTAATAAATCCGGCAGTACCTCTATTGTTCCGGGCATATAACTTAAATCTCTTCCTGTTTCTATCAGGATAAGCGGAATTGCCAAATCTGCTTTTTTTGCAGCAGCAAGCCTGTGGTGCCCGTTGTAAACAATAAACCTGCCGTATTGCCTTAATTCCGCAGGTGCCTCTATTACGGGTATAGGAGGCACATAGTCAGGGAATTCTGCTGGGCCTGCATAAACATTCATGTGCTCCATAAAATGATTTCCAAGATAGAGCAGCTCCTCAAGCGGCCTGTTCATCCGGCTTTCTTTCTTTGCCTTGCGCATAAGCCCCTTTGTTGTTCTTTCATGCTCGTAGGGTATTACAAGGCTGGCATCGGCGATTACAACTCTCATATCCGCACCTCAATTTTATCCTTCAGCAAAACAACTCCCTTCCCTGACTTTGTGTTAACCTCGTGGAAATGGATTTCAGTGCTTTCATTCCAGCCAAGGCTCCTGATTAATTCAATCGGGATTGAAACCTTGTACTGGTGGCGGTTACGTGTGATTTTTCGCTTCATTGTGAGGCTCCTGTGATTATCTTATAAATTTCTTCTTTAATTTCTTGAGTCCGACCTGTAACAAAAAGATAGTCTCCTATTCCCCTGCACCCTTCTGCATCAGGCAAGCCTGTTTTAGTGTGAACCTGCCCAATATCCATAGCCCTGCTATTGCCGGAAATTATTGTAAGCATATCTTTTTCATCCACGCCTCTTGCTGAGAGATGATATGGCAGTGAGATGTCCCTTTCAATCTTATCGCGGTAAGCATGCGCTGTGCCTATAAGCACAATTGCTTTCCCTTTGCCTGCTTTAAGAATGTAATTAGCCCATAACGCAATGTCTGCTGTGCTGCCTGCAAAATGCCGAGGGTGGTCTATTCCGTGCACTTCAACTCCCCTTTCAATTGCATGCCTTACAATTGCATCATATTTCATCGGGTCCCAGCCATAAACCCCGCCAGGGCACTTCAGGCTGTTTCCTTGCTCTACATAGCTGCCCCTTTCCAGCGCTTCAAGGAAAAGTGTTGAATAGTTTCCTGTTTCAATAAGCCTGGCAACCAAAGCCCCTACTAATATTTCTCTGTGATTCTCTCCTATGATTGTGAATCTTGCAGGGCTTGCTGCGATTTCTCTTATTACATCTGCATTATGATGGCTTGTGGATGAGTATGTCTTAAGATTTATGCCTCTTAATTCTTCTAGGTCAAATTCATATTTTTCTATGAGTTTGTCTTCAAGTGTCATAATACCCTTCAAATGATTACTTATTTATTACTATTTTGGAGTAATGTCTTATTTATAAGCCTTGCGGTTCGTAAGAACAATGGGTTTTAGGCTATTAAAGCGCTGTTTAAGCGGCCTTTGTAAGCTGCAAAACACGCATGATATTTGCATTCCAAATCCTTATATATTAGCATTCCATCACAGCAGTATGCAAAGCCTTGAGCATATTATTGACGAGAGAATAAAGTCTTTCCCTGTAACAACTGAAACAGGAAAGCTTATGATGTTTCTTGAAAAGATTAAGGAGAAACACAAACCAACATATCTGCACTCTCTAAGAGTCGGAATGAAATGCATGGATGCTGCTTCTTTGCTTGAATATAATGAAAAAGAGATGTTCGATGCAGGATTATTGCATGACGTGGGGAAGCTTGCGGTGCCTGTTGAGCTGCTTAAAAAAACCAACTTTACAAAAGAAGATCATAAGGCCATGGATATACATCCTGTATATTCTTATCATATTCTTCTTAACGAGCTTCCTTTGACAGCAGAGGTTGCATTAAGGCACCACCGCTATGAAAGCAAAAAAAAGCCTTATCCTCAAAAGCTGCCTGCAGTAAGAAGGGACATGGACCTTACTAAAATCTGCGCATATGCAAGGCTTCTTAGCGTTATAGACTGCTATGATGCAATGACCACAAGGCATGACAACCATCAGCTTGAAGGGCATAATTATAGAGATGCTTTGATGGCTGAAAGAAAGGGCATGGAAGGGCTTATTGAGAGGCTTTTTGAGGCTAAAATTCTTGCTTAAAAACAGCTTTTTCACTTTTTTCTAAACAGCCTTTAAAAGCCGTATAAAGCCCGAATTTGATGTTTTATAGCATAGAAAGATATATAAAGAATGAGCCACTTTTTGTCATAGAGAAGCGTTAATTTTCAACTGATTTTAGCAATGGAAAAACAAGCGAAGATAGCGGGAAGTATGCAGGAAAAACATAATGGCAGAAGAAGAAAAACAGCGGAAAAAATCAGATTACAAAGCTGAAAGCATCACTGTACTGAAAGGCCTTGAGGCAGTTAGAAAAAGGCCTGCAATGTACATTGGAGATGTTGGAGAAAGAGGGCTTCATCATCTTGTTTATGAAGTCATTGACAATTCAATTGATGAGGCATTGGCAGGATTCTGCAACACTATAAAAGTTGTAATGCATCCTGACGGCTCTGTTTCTGTTTTAGACAATGGAAGGGGAATTCCTGTTGACATGCATCCTGAGGAAAAAAGGCCTGCTGTTGAAGTTGTATTGACAATACTTCACGCAGGGGGGAAGTTTGACAAGAAAAGCTACAAGGTTTCAGGCGGATTGCACGGCGTTGGCGTGTCTGTTGTGAATGCATTGTCTGAGTGGCTTGAAATAAAAATAAAAAGAGACGGAAAGATATATACTCAAAGATACGAAAGAGGCAAGCCTGTTACTGAAGTGAAAACAGTCGGCGAGACAGAAGAGACAGGAACTGAACTAAGGTTCATGCCTGACAAGGAAGTGTTCTCTGTTACAAATTACCAGTATGAGATATTAATGAAAAGAGTGAGAGAATTGGCTTTCTTGAACAAGGGGCTGCAGTTGGAAATAACAGATGAGATAACTGAGAAATCATCAAGCTTTATGTTTGAAGGCGGGATAAAGCAGTTTGTTGAGCACTTGAATAAAAGCAAGAGAGCAATACATCCAGGCGTGATTTATTTTGAAAAGGAAGTTGAGAATACGCAGATAGAGGTTGCAATGCAGTACAATGACGGATACCTTGAAAATGAGTATTCGTATGTCAATAACATCAATACAATTGAAGGCGGCACCCATGTCTCAGGATTCAAGACAGCTTTGACAAGGGTGATTAATAATTACATCAAGAAAAGCAAGATGGCTGATGTCAGCCTTTCAGGAGAGGATGTTAGGGAAGGCATTGCGTTTGTTTTATCATTAAGAGTGCCTGAGCCGCAGTTTGAAGGACAGACAAAGACAAAGTTAGGGAACAGCAACATAAAAGGAATGGTTGACTCAATGGTAAGCACTGCGCTTACTGATTATTTTGAGCAGAACCCTAATGTTGCAAAGTCAATAACAGAGAAATGCGTGTTGGCTGCAAAAGCAAGGGACGCTGCAAGAAAAGCAAGGGAGCTTACAAGGAGGAAGAGCGCTTTGAGCTCTGGCTCCTTGCCGGGGAAATTATCCGACTGCCAGGAATCAGACCCGGCAAAGTGCGAGATATTCTTGGTGGAAGGAGATTCAGCAGGCGGAAGCTGCCGCCAGGGAAGAAGGAGGGAGTTTCAGGCAATACTTCCCTTAAAAGGAAAAATCCTTAATGTTGAAAAGGCAAGAATTGACAAGATTTTTGCAAACAATGAGATTACCACACTTGTTGCCGCCTTGGGAACAGGCATCGGAGAAGAGTTTGACAAGAAAAAGCTGCGCTACCATAAGGTTATCATTACCTGCGATGCAGATGTTGATGGCTCGCATATTTCATGCTTATTGCTTACATTTCTCTACCGCTACATGCGGCCTTTAATTGATGAGGGGAATGTGTTCCTTGCGCAACCTCCGCTGTACAGGGTAAAAAAAGGAAAGGATGAGTATTATGTTTATAATGACGAGACATTAAAGCAGGTGCAGCAGCAGCTTGGCGGCGGTGTGAACATCCAAAGATACAAAGGATTAGGAGAGATGAATCCTGAGCAGTTATGGAAAACAACAATGGACCCTGAAAACAGAACGCTTGTAAAGGTAACTGTTGAGGATGCAATGGCTGCTGATACAATGTTTTCAACACTGATGGGAGAGGATGTTGATGCAAGAAGGGAATTCATATTTGCGCATGCAAAGGAAGTAAAGAATCTGGATGTGTGAGAATATGCCGGAAATAATAGAATCAAGGCTGATTGAGCAGGAAATGAAGAAGAGTTACATAGATTATGCCATGTCAGTTATTGTCGGCAGGGCATTGCCTGATGTAAGAGACGGGCTAAAACCCGTGCACAGGAGAGTTCTTTTTGCAATGCATGAGCTTGGCAATACCTATAACAAGCCGCACAAGAAAAGCGCTAAGATTGTAGGCAGTTGTCTCGGCAACTATCACCCCCACGGCGATGCTGCTGTATATGACACATTGGTAAGGATGGCGCAGCCTTTTTCATTAAGGTATCCGCTTGTTGACGGGCAGGGCAATTTTGGTTCGACTGAGGATCCGCCGGCGAGCATGCGTTATACAGAAGCAAGAATGTCAAAGATTGCCGAAGAGATGCTTGCTGACATTGAAAAGGAAACAGTTGATCTTGTGCCAAACTTTGACGCTACATTAAAAGAGCCAGTGGTTATGCCCTCAAGGATTCCTAACCTATTGCTGAATGGCTCAACAGGCATTGCAGTGGGCATGGCAACAAACATTCCGCCGCATAATCTTAGAGAAATAGCAGACGCAGCGCTTTTGCTGATTGAGAAGCCTGAAATGCCTGAGCTTGAGATTATGGATATTGTGAAAGGCCCTGATTTTCCAACAGGCGGCATTATCTGCGGCACAGCAGGCATAAGAAGCGCGTACAAGACAGGGAGAGGGCATATCAAGGTAAGGGCAAGAAGCGCAATTGAGGAGAAAAAAGACAGGCAGCGCATAATAATAACTGAAATCCCTTATATGGTAAACAAGTCAACGCTTATTGAAGGCATTGCAAGCCTTGTGAATGACAAGGTAATTGAGGGTATTTCTGATATCAGGGACGAATCAGACAGGGACGGCATAAGGATTGTCATTGAGCTTAAGAAGGATGTTAATCCTGATGTTGTTTTGAACCAGCTTTACAAGAAATCAATGCTGCAGACAACTTTTGGAATTATTATGCTTGCGCTGCATGACAATCAGCCTGTTGTTTTGAACCTTAAGCAGATGCTTGTGTACTGGCTTGAGCACAGGAAGGATGTGATAACAAGGCGCTCAAGGTTTGAATTAAGAAAAGCAGAGGAAAGGATGCATATTGTCGAGGGGTTGAAAATAGCCCTGGCAAACATTGACAGCATTGTGCAATTAGTAAAAAAGTCTGCTTCTGCAGAGATAGCAAGAAAAGCATTGATGAGCTCCTTTAACTTTACTGAGATACAGGCAAATGCAATATTGGACATGAAACTGCAAAAGCTTACGAGCATGGAGCAGGGCAAATTAATGAATGAGCATGATGAGCTTGTAAAACAGATTACTGACTTGAAAGACATACTTGCATCAGGGCAAAGGGTTTTGAATATCATAAAGCAGGAAACAGAGGAGCTGAAGCAGAAATACGGCGATGAAAGAAGGACAGACATTGCAGAGGAAGTGGGAGAGATAGAGACAGAAGACCTGATACATGATGAGGATGTTGTGATTACTGTTTCGCAGACAGGCTATATTAAAAGCACTTCAATTGAGGAGTACAGGCAGCAGAAGAGGGGCGGGTTTGGAGTTATCGGCGCTGAAACAAAGGCAGAGGACGCTGTTGAGCATATATTCACTGCTTCGACTCTCAGTACAATACTTTGCTTTACAAACAAGGGCAAGGTATTTTGGCTGAAAGGATACCAGGTGCCTTCTGCGTCAAGGTATTCTGCAGGCAAGGCGATTGTGAATTTATTAAAGCTTGAGCAGGGTGAGAAAGTCAATGCAATGATTCCGTTGAAAACATTTGAAGAGCAGCATTACCTGATTATGGTCACAAAGAAAGGCCTGATTAAGAAGACGCCTTTGGAAGCTTTTTCAAACCAAAGAAAGACAGGGTTAATTGCAATTAATCTGATGCCAAATGATGAATTAGTGCAGGTAAGATTGACTCCCGGGAAATTGAAATTGATTCTGGCCACTGCAAAAGGCCTTGCTGTGAAGTTTGACGAGCAGGATGTTCGTGCCATGGGAAGGACAGCTGCGGGTGTTAGGGCTGTTCGGTTATCAAAGGATGATTATGTTATTGGGTTAGAGGTTGCTTTGGAGATTGCTACTTTATTGACTGTTACTGAGAACGGCTATGGGAAAAGGACAATTATTTCTGATTACAGATTAATCAAGAGGGGGGGCAAGGGTGTTATTAACATAAAGACATCAGGAAGAAACGGCAAAGTTATTGGCATAAAGACTGTATTGCCGCATGATGAGGTTATGCTTGTTACGCAGAAAGGCGTTGTTATAAGGGTTCCTGCTGAGGGGATTTCTGAGGTTGGCAGGAATACGCAGGGCGTGAGGATAATGAAGCTGAGGGAAGGCGAGAAGGTTAAGTCTGTTACGAGGATTGTTAGCCAGAAGAAGTAGAATAGGAATATTCCGGAAAAAGCCAGCCTCTGTCACTTCGTTCCGAGCCCCACGGCTTCGCCGCAGGACTTCGGCATTAATTCTTTGCTTATAATGTTTTGAAAAGAACAGATTGTTTGAAGTGCGGCGGAGCCCGGCTTGTTCTCAGCAAAACTCCGGCCTTGGAATTAACCCTGAGCAGATATTTCTCCAGCCTTGCCTGTAATCCCCTTCCCCAATGCGCGTTATCTCTGCATCCATATTCTCAAACATTACTCTTCTTTCATCAGCCTCAAAAATAGGGCGCCAGCTTTCGTAGCCCCACCAGTGCTCAAGCGTGCTTGTTGTGATGTTTGCAGGCGCATATGCAATCACATCCCCTGCCCTCTTGCTCAATAAAGCATAAGCCATGCGCTCATAAGCATTAAGGTAAATCCTTCTGCTGTTAAGGTACAGCGCCATCTCTGCCCTGTTAGGGGTGTAGCCGTAGTAAGGCTCAGGCTCTGCATTGTTCATTGCATTGAACTCTGCAATAGTCATGAATATCTCATTTACAGGCACTTCCTGCAGCCCGCGCCTGTTGCTAAGGCCGTAAGGGTCGTCTCCGTGCATTAATGCGAGGCCTGCTGTCAGGAATAAAGGCCCCCTGTGCCCGCCAATAGTCATGTTTATTGAAACAGGAATGTTTATTGTTTTCAACACAGCTGAATAAAGTGAGCTTGTGCCTGAGCATCCCTGTGTCCAGCTTTTCATGCCTTCTGGAGGATTTAATATCTTATCAACAGGATAGCTGCCGTTGTATCCGTATGCCATGTGGTTAATGTATGCGTTTGCAGCCATCTCATGAAATATGCCCTCCCTTATCCACTGCGTGAATGCGTAGATTGATTCTTCCTGGGTTGCCCTTGCCATATCATTGCTTCTTAGGAATTCAAAACTGTAAAAAGCATTCCAGTCAGTTATGCCGGATAGCCCCCCTCCATTCTCCCAGTTTAAGAAGAATGTGTACGCAGGCCCTGTTGGAAGATCCCAGTAATTAATAAAATACCTGCTGTCAAGCAGGAATGCTTTTTGCTCATTTGTGTATGCCACTATGCTCCATGGAACAAGCTCATTGACTTCTGTGTAAAGCGAGACAGCTAAATGAGGTATCCACATGCTTAATGCTTCTTCTTCAGTGTAAAACTTTCTTGTGCTGTCAAGCCTTGCGCCCCATGGCACGTCAAACCCTTCCGGCGGCGCTTCAAAAGGAAACTGCTGCCCTGTTTCAAGCAGCGCAAGATAATGCGCCAGCATTTCCATCTTTTCTCTTGAATAGATAATGCTTTCTCCTGTGAGATGTTCTTCATCCACCCATATCATCTGCCTGAATATTGCCGGCCGCAGCCGCTGGAACCTCTGGTATTTTGCAATGTCAGCTAAAGCAAGAATCGGGTTTGCCGTGTCTTCTGCAGATAATGCAACAGGGTATGCAGGATGAGTGCCTGCAATGTCAATCCAAATTCTCCTGAATGAATTTCTTACAGCGCTTATCACTCCTGGCCTTATTTCAAGAACAGCTGGCTTGATTTGAATTGCTGTTTTTATTGCCGCCTGCTCATTCCTTATTTTTAAAATGTCTTCTTTCTCATACTGCGCTTCCATTAAAAGGGTGTTTTCATCACTGTAATCAGGCAAAGCAACTTCTCCAGCTTGCTCTTCAGTCTCTTCTTCAGTTTCATCAATAATCATATCTTCTATAGCTTCTTCAGGCATTGGTTCAGCAGGCTCTTCTTCAGGAACAATCAATGGCTCTTCAATTTCTTCTTCTGGAGGAATCACTGGCAGTGGCTGCAATTCTCTTACAGTCGGCAGTGCTGTTAATGGCTTTATCTCCTTGATAACTGCTGTATATTCAGTTACAGGGGCTTTTGGAACAGCTATGAAATTGCCTGTAATTCCTGCAAAGACCAATACAAGAATGCATGCAGCAATAATCCCTGCTGCAATTAATGCCTTTCCCATCTTCATAAGTAGCGCTTTATTTATATATAATCCTTTGCCCTGGCTTATTTGTTCAGCGGCCGCATAATCGGAAAAAGAATTACATCCCTTATTGAATGCGCGCCTGTCAGAAGCATTACCATCCTGTCAATACCCAATCCCAAGCCGCCCATTGGCGGCATTCCATGCTCCATTGCTGTTATGAAATCATCATCCATTGGATGCGCTTCCTCATCACCGCCCCTTCCAAGCTCGGCCTGCTCTTCCAAAAGCTCTTTCTGGCGCACTGGGTCGTTTAATTCAGAATATGCATTGCCTATTTCCCAGCCCATTATGAACGGCTCAAACCTTTCAATATGGTTCTCATCCCCTCTTTTTGCCTTGCATAATGGAGTTGATTCTTTAGGATGGTCTGTTATGAATGTCGGCTGTGTTAATTTTTCAGAAACAAGCTGGTCAAATATCTCTTCAATTGCCTTTCCGCGATTGTATTCGCCTTCATACTTTACCTTGTAATCATGCATTGTCTTGCGGATATCCTCATCGCTTAGCTCTTTGACATCAATATTAGTATGCTTCTTTATTGCATCAACCATTGAGATGCGCTCCCACTGCTTTGAAAAATCAAGCGTTACTCCGCAATACTCAACCTGCTCTTTTCCAAGCACTCTTTTGCAGACATGCCTGTAAAGCTCCTCTGTAAGCCTCATCATGTCATTGTAATCCTTGTATGCCCAGTAGCATTCCATCATTGTGAATTCAGGGTTGTGGGTCCTGTCAACTCCCTCATTCCTGAAGTTCTTGCAGATTGTGTAAACAGCCTCAAACCCGCCTCCAATCAATCTTTTCAAATAAAGCTCAGGCGAGATAGACAAGTACATGTCCATGTCCCAGGCATTTATCTTTGTCTTGAACGGCCTTGCGTTTGCCCCGCCGTAAACAGGCTGCAATAATGGGGTTTCAACCTCAACAAAGCTTTTTTTATCCAAAAACTCCCTGACAGCTGCAATCACCTTGCTTCTTGCCTCAAACACTTTCTTTACTTCAGGGTTGCTTAATAAATCCAAATACCTTTTCCTGTACCTTATTTCAGGGTCCTGCAATCCGTGGAACTTTTCAGGCAATGGCCTTAATGCTTTTGACAAAAGCTCAAACTTTTTCACATCTATTGACAATTCCCCTCTTTTTGTCCTGAACACTTCCCCTTCTGCTCCAAGATAATCGCCAAGGTCAATGTACTGCAATAATTCATATTTCTTTTTTAATTCATCTGATGAGAAGTAAAGCTGTATCCTGCCTGTATTGTCCTGGATGTGCATGAATGTTATTGCGCCCATTGAGCGCAGGCCCATGATTCTTCCTGCTGTTTTTGCTTTTTTTCCTGATTTTTCTTCCGGCTTTAATCCTAAAAACTTTGCCTGCAGCTCAGACGCAGCGTGCTTTTTATCATAGCTGTATGGATAGGCGTCTATTTTTTTCTCTTTTAATGCCTTTATCTTTGTTTTTCTCTCGTTTATCAGCTGCTCTTCAGGATCCATGCATGAATAGTAAGAAAATTGATGTTTATATAGGTTTTTGTGCTGTGAGGCCGGCCTCCGGCATGCTTGTTTTGTTTTCCTGCAATGAGCATTAATCTCCTGTTTGCATATCCGGAAATTTTAACACTTTTCCGGACAAAACTTTTTATATGAGCTGTGGATATATCGCTCCTGTGGTAAAAAGAGGTTTTAGACAGCAATCACAGAAGTTTGGGAAAAGCTTATATAGTCAATTAGACTACATATTTATAGCATTAATAGCTTCCCTTGTCTTTTATCGGGAGATAGTTCCCCACAGACATTACCTGGAGGAGCACGCCAGGAATTTCCCGTGGCACAAGGTAGTGGAAATTATACTCGCCACTAAAAACCCGAGAAAGAAAAGGGGTAAGTTTGAAATAGAATTAAACGGCTATTATGTGCTGTTTGAAGTGAAAATGGGCATTATATATGTTATTAATGCCAAGCGAGGATAAAAAATGAATTGCTCAAAATGTAAAATACGGCTGAAGGAAGTCAAAGTCAAGGTGTATGGCGCAAAAAATAAGGTGCTAAGCTACCAGTGCCCTAAATGCCATTATTTTGAGTTTGAGCCGGAATCCTCGAAAAAGGTTGTTGAAGAGCTTAGGGAAACCCCTCTGAAGATTAAGCAGAACATAATCAAGCTGTCGCAGGACAGGCTTGGCATTTATTTCAATGTGAATATTGTAAGAAGCCTTGGCTTAAAAAAAGGCGAAGAGGTTTTATTGTCTGTTCCTGACAAAAAGCATATTCTTCTGGAATTGCAGGAAAATAAGAAATAACCTGCATCCGGCGTGAACCTAAGCTATTAATATAATGTGCATTAATAGAATTACTTTGCAGCGGAGCTCGGCCTTTACCAGTTCCCGCCGAACCAGAAGTTCCATTTTTCAGGGTCAATCATGCTGATATTGAACCTTAATCTCCCAAACATTGAATTGAAGTTTAACAGAAGCCCTGCATCATAATGGGTTTCGTACGGCAATCTCCAATTCCTTTCATCATTGTTTTCAATATGGGGATTGTAATACCATGCAGAGCCGACATCTGCATAAACTCCAAGTTCTATTCCAGGGAATATAAAGAATCCGCTGTACTCAGTCAGGGGCTTGCTGAAAATTGCTCCAGCAACCTCAAACAATGGCGACCTTACTTCAAGGCTTGCAAGGAAGAAGTTGTTTCCTGATTCTGATGCAAAATCAACCCCTCTTAATGTCTGGTTGCCGCCAAGCATGTATAATGTAGGAACCATGCCATAGCTGAATCCGCCTTCTGCTCTTGCAGCGATTGTCACAAGCTCGTGAGGCGTGTAATATCCGCGTATGCCTCCGTTAACATCAACGTTGCTCATTTCATTGTGGGAAACACTGTATCCCTGCTCAAGATTGAGATAAGCCCTAAAGCCGCCGATTGGGCCTTCCATGCTCCAGAATGTATCATCATAGCCAAGCCCGAATCCCAGCTTGAGCACGTGGTTGTCTCCGGCAAAGTCAAGATTATTGTTTTGCACTCTTTGGAATTCATATCCTCCTCTTAAGTCAAAGTGCAGGCTTCTTGTCAGGTCAAACAAATGAGTATAAGTTGCGCCTGTGTAAATGTCATTGGCATAGTGGTTGATGTATGCCTGGGCTGAGAAGTTATTTTCCAGATCCATATAGCCTATTATTCCCCTGTTCCATTTCTCAAAGTCGCCGATAAAGTCAATGAGCATCATCTTTTCCCACAGGTTGTCTCTTGTGAGTATTGAAAGCTGCAAAAATCCCGCGCTTCCATTGTATGCGCCCATTGCGGCAAGGTGCATGCTGTCAAACGGAAGGCTTGAAACCGGCTCAACATCCCTTGCTTCAGGCGCGCCTGAAATCCTTACATCACGAACCCTTTCCATGTAAGGAAGTATAATCCTTTGCCCTCTTGTCCTGAAATTAATTCCATCTTCCCCATATGAAGGAAGGAACTCATTTGCCTCTGTTGCCGCAATGCTTGTCACCCTGCCTGTCCTCAAGTCCTTTTCAAAAACATCAAAATTATTGCCGTTGAACCGGGCATATGCCAGCTTCCCTGCATCTGCGTCAAAGCCCAAAGCGCTGTTGATTTCCCTCTGCGCAGCCTGCTCCAGGTCAATGATTCTTACATCGCTTCCATTGCTTATAATAAGATTATTTCCATCAATAACAGCATCCCCTACTTCCAACAATTCATTAAAGTCACCGTCATACATATAGGCGGAAACTCCATACATTGTCTTTTCCCTTACCATCATATTGCCGTTGGCGCCTTTTGAATAGAACCTTCTTCCGTCTTCAAGCACTCTGTGCAGTGAAAGAGCATTATTTCTTATCTCGCCTGCATAAAGCTCCTCATACTCTGCATCATCTCCTGTCCTTAAAACCTCAAGCATAACCCTGCCTCTGCTTATATCAAGAGAAGAAACTGTATCATCATCCTCATCAATGTGTACTGGCACAAAAAAGCTCCGGGTTTCATTATTATGTTCATACACAATTTTTAATCCTTCATCAATGTTGAATGAGGCGACAATGCCATTTTCAGATGTAAATCCCCATGATGCAAGCTGGTCCTCATCAAAAGCACCGTGCTCTGTTGTTGTGTTTGTTGCAGCATCATAAACACAGACAGAAGCCATGTCTTCAACACGCCTGCTGTTGCATACAGCCGCAACCATTGTCCCGTCTTCAGACAGCTTTGTGTTTTCAGGCTCAATGCCCCTGTCTGAGAAAGGCTTTCTTACAATATTGCTGTCAACTTCAAGGAAGAGCTGCCTTCCAATGTCAAAATACATATGCGTATCATTCACAAACGCCATTTCCTTTAATTGGTGAGTTGATTCAAGATCAGGTATGCGCCTTGCTTCTGTTGTGTTTGTAAAAGAATCATAGATATAGAACTGGAACGGGAAATCCGCTCTTTCTTCCTGGTCCCTTAATGACATCCTGTTGTTTACTGCGAATACCATATACCTGCCGTCATTTGACATTGCCCTGCCAAACACAGTATGGCTTTCCTCAAAGCCCCTCACAAATCTTTCTGTTTCAGAGTCAATTGCAAGCCTTTGCTGGATTCTTTCTTCCTGTCTTGCACGCCTTGGCGCAACAAGGTTTTCAAGGTTCCCGTCTTTCATTCTGAGGAAAGTGAGATCTTGAGGCACAGGATTATTATTAACAACAGGCATGGCTTCCATGTAGATTGCGCCGAAATCAGCGCCAATCCTGCTTACCTGGTATGTTGTGCCGTTGGATGAAACAAACAAGCCGTCATTGTTTGCAGTGAATGCATTGTGCCTTGTTTCCTGCCTTTCTCCTGCTTCTTCATCTGCTGAAAGCTCCCTTCTTAACAATTGCTCGGCAGAAGGCGCCTGCATCCTGTGCATTGTCCTTGCAAAGCCTTTCAATGAATTGAATAATATCTCATCATCTGAAAGCCACTGCGGTGAAATAGCTGCTATGTTCGCATCATCCACTTTGTAATGCGTCTTTTTATCCATCTCATACATGTAAAGGCTTATGTTCAGGTTTTCATCGCCGACAAATGCTATCCTGCTGCCGTCAGGCGAGAATCTTGGCGAGCCAGCATTAAAGCTTCCGTCTGTTATTGCCCGCATCTGCCCTGTCTCTAATTCCATTAAATAGAGATTGTCAACATACCAGTCATCTTTCCTGTCTTCTTTTGATATTACAAGCTTCCCTTCACTATAGTCAATCCCATTGTACCCTGACTGCCCTTCTGTCAGCTGCTCAAGCTCTTCTGTTGCTATATTAAATATGAATACCTGCGCAAATCCGTTCTTATGCCCTATGAATGCAATCCTTTCCTCATCAACAATTCTCGGGCTTTTTATTACAAGTATGTCCTCAAGCTTGAATTCTTTTTCACTTCCTAAATCCAAATCCCTGTCTTCACTGTCATATGTGTAAGGAACAACCCTTAATACATCAGAATCATTGTTTCTTATTGAATAAACAATCTTTGAGCCGTCAATGTCAGCGCCGCCCCTGAAGTTGTGCAATGAGTCATTGGTGTCGCGCCTGTCGCACACGATTGTCGCGCCAGAAATCCTGCTTAATTCATCAACATGCTTTGCATACAGGCAGTTCTGCCCAACATCCCTTGCTCCTGCAACAAAAAAGCCGCCATGGGCTGCCAATACAGCGCCGCCTTCCATCTTTACTGCCCTGCTTACAATGTCAGGGTTTCCTCTCAAATGGCTGTAAAGCTCTTCTGCTTTATTGTCAAGCCTGTTTTGCAGCTCATCAATGCTTATACCTAATGATTTTTTTACATTGTCTGGGAATTCATCGCCCATGTTCTGCCTTAATCTTATCAATGCCTGCTCCCCGAATTCCTCTGCAATAAACTTTGAAATGAACTGCCCTTCCTTGTACATGAGCCATGTGCCATTAGCCATCCACATCCTGTCCAATGGCAGGAAAAAGCCGTTTTGGTAAGCGTTTCTTATGAATGTGTCTGCCTCAGCATCCCAGTGGTTTGGCGTTGATACATACTCTGCAGTTCCTTCAATGAGCCAGAGCGGAATATTGAAATTTTCAACATCCTGTGTTGCGCTCACGTTTGTCATTTTCTGGATGTCATGCCAGTGAGTATACTCGTGCTTCCATACGTGCTTCCAGTCTGAGAAGTCTCCTTCGAACAATGATAATACCCTGTACTTCATGTCTTCGCTTACAAATGTGATTCCGCCTAATCCTTCAGGCACATAAGGGAGGAGTCTTGTCTGCTCAAAATCCCTTCTTGAATGGTATAAGTAAGACCATGTTTTTAAGTCAGCTGCGTTGTTGCCAAACAAATTGCTTAAGTCATCATAGCATAACTCTGAATAATCAATAAAATCCTCAAGCATTGTTTCATTATATGTATATACTCTAAAATGCTGCGTCTCGTAATTGCTCCAGTCAAGCTCTTCATAATTAGGGCGGTGATGGCCAAAGTTCCTTGCGCCTAAGTTCTGCACTAATCTTGACCTGCCTGAGCTTCTCCAGAATAGGTTGAACATCTGCTCCATGAGCTGCTCGCCTGACGCCAATACTTCCTCCCTGTTGAAGAATTCCGAGTCAGCAATTCTTAATGCATATGTGTCTTCAAGGTCTTCAGTTTCTTTTAATTCATCAATTGTGACTGGCGTTGTGTCAATCTGCGCTGCTGTTGGCTGTATTATAAGGTCTTCAATGGATTGTGCTTGAGCGTCTGCTATTGACGGAATTGCTATTGAAGATGCTAGTGCAAGCCCCCCTAAAACATTCTTTAAACCTGCTTTTTTATGCCTCATTTAATTTCGAGCATAGTAATTGGAATGAGGTTTATAAAGCTTTAGGTGGAAAGTATGTATTAAGCTTCAGAGGAGAGCCTTAAGTTGCTCATAGGGATTGGCCTTTCTTAAGTTCCATGTTTGAAACAGGCTCAACATTATCTCGGTTGTTTTCTGTCCTTGTTCTGTTCGTAAACAACCTATAATTTTTTCC
>JAHJRD010000090.1 GCA_018830945.1 Nanobdellota archaeon
AATATAATCTTTTTACATAACTGAGATTTTATTGGTATCTACTTTTGGCTACCAAAAATAAGGGCAAAGTGCAGTCTTCCGACGGGAAAATGAACAAATGGCATAAAAATCAAAAATTAATTGCTAAACTCGAGTTAATATACCTAAAAATATAGCAGCAATCACAATAAAACCTACCGCTGCTTGAAAGCCAAGAGCAATAAGTATTAGCAAAAACAGAATTATGAACCCAGCAGAACCAGTTTCCTTTAATTTTTTAATGGGCACTACTTTTTTCCTGCAATTAGGGCAATATATTTCTTCGTTTGCAAAATAGGTTCGTTCTGCCATCTCTTTTCATCTCCTCCATTCATTAATTAATGTAAACCTATATCCACAGCGAGGGCATCTAGGTCTAACAAAAATAGCATAGTATAGGGCTGCCAACATTACTGCAATAAAACCGCCAACAATGCCTTTGGGTGGAAGAAATGTATAGCCGATTATACCAGCAATTACCAATACAATTAAGTCACGATGGTGTTGATACACTGTAATATTATGCTTACAATTAGGGCAGTATTTGTTTGGTGATAATACTCTTTCAAAAAAAGCCCATTTCCTCCCCTTTTTCTTTGCCATCTGATAGGTATTTGATAGGTTTCCTTTTATTTAAAGTTTTGCTTAAATTAACCATATGGACGCAAAAAAGCTCTCCTTTGCAGTGCGCTCCAAGACGCGCCGCAAGATACTCACAGCGCTTGAAACAAACAAGATGCCTTCGCAGTTAAAGAAAGAATTAAAGCTTGAAGACTCAAACGTGGCAAGGGCATTGAGAGAGCTTGAAAAAGAAAGCTTAATAAAATGCATAACAAGCCCTGCAAAGATGGGCAAAATCTACCAGCTTACAAAAGAAGGGAAGCGAATAATGGAAGAAGCAATGAAAATATACCCTAATAACTAGTCCACCAGTGCTTCCCTTTCCTGTCTCCAATACACTCTCCGCCATCCTTTTCTTTGGGCAGGCTTCCATCTGTTGTTAGGGAGTTTCCGCACCTTAAGCACTTGAACCTGCACTTGCCTTTAATTCGCTTCATAATATCTTAAATATGCTTCCCTCTTTATATATATTGCGGTAACTCATTTGGTAACCATAACTTTTATTACTTGGTAACCACTATTGCCATATGAACACGCAGCAGCTCGTCTCATTTGTATTAAGGGCAAAGAACAGGATAAAGACACTCAGAGCGCTTGAAAAAAGCCCAAAGATACCAGCCCAAATCATGAAGGAAACAGGAATGTACAAGAGCCATACTTCAAGGGCATTAAAGGAGCTTAAAGAAAATAATCTAATACAATGCGATAACCCAAATGACAGGGCATATAAATTCTATACATTAACAAAAGCAGGAAAAGCAATATTGAAAAAAGCAAGGGAAATAAAGAAAAACATAGAAGAGTAGCGGCCTTTCTTTTAGCTTCTATCCTGCAAGCACATCCTTCAGCATGACCAAAACCTTTAAATATACAATATGTTTTAATATTAAAATAGGTTTTAGGAGGTTAAAATGGGAATCGCCATAACAAAAATGTCAAAAAACGGGCAGGTTGTGATACCTGCGGAAGTGAGGGAAGATGCAAAGCTGGCGCCTGCCGAAAAATTTATTGTAATAAACAAAGAGGGGATTATAATCCTTAAGAGCATGAGCCGGACAGCAACTGCGCAAGATTTTAGGCTTATAGAAAAAATTCTAAAAAGCGAAAAGCAGATAAAAGAAGGGAAGTATGTGAAAGCCAATACTAAGATGAGCGAGAAAGAGATTGACAAGCTTCTCATGGAATAAGATGCAGATTATATTCTCTGATGAATTTAAGCATGAACTCCGCAAGATAAAAGATAGCGAAATAAGGCTAAGGATAATCAAACAGATAAAGAAAATAGAATCCATGCCAGAGGCAGGAAAGCCGTTAAGGCACAACCTGAAAGGCCACCGCAGCCTGCGCATACCCCCTTACAGGCTTATTTACAGGATAGAAGGAGGCAAGGTTATAATAAATTGCTTTGATCACAGAAAAGAAGTTTATGAATAGGACTATAGCCGCCTTTTTTAGCTTCTATTCTGCAAACACATCCTTTAATCTCTTCTGCTCAACATGCATCTTGGCATTCAGCTTCTTCAGCATTTCATCCTCCTCAATCAGCTTTTGCTGTATTTCATTGGCGCGAACCAATAATTCAGACGGCATCCCGGCAATCTTTGCAACATGTATCCCATAGCTCTTGTCAGTGCCGCCTTCCAGCAATTTCCTCAGGAACACTATACTCCCATTCTCCTCTTTCACTGCAATGTTATAATTCTTCACATTCGGCAGCTGCTCTGACAATTTATTCATCACATGGTAGTGCGTTGCAAACAAAGTCCTTGCCTTTATCCTTGAGTATATGTGCTCTGCAATTGCCCACGCAATCGCAACCCCGTCAAATGTAGAAGTCCCTCTTCCAATCTCATCAAGTATTATAAGGCTGTCAGGGGTTGCGTTATTAAGAATATTTGCTGTCTCAAGCATCTCAACCATGAATGTTGACTGGCCAGAGCTTAAATCATCATAAGCTCCAACGCGAGTGAATATCCTGTCAACAACTCCAATTTTTGCAGATGAAGCAGCAACAAAGCAGCCAATCTGGCACATCAATACATTCAAGGCCAATTGCCTCATCACAGTGCTCTTACCAGCCATGTTTGGGCCTGTGATTATGCAGATATCTCCTTTTTTCACAGATATATCATTAGGCACAAATCCCTGCTGTATCCTTTCAATAACAGGATGCCTTGAATCCACAAGAATTATCTCATTGCCATTGTCAACATCAGGCTTTGCATAATTGTTTTCAATCGCAATAACTGCAAAAGCAGTGAATATGTCAATCACTGCAATTTTAGAAGCAGTGTCCTGCATTTGCTTTGAATAAGTTGAGAGCATTGCAAGCACGTTTGAATAAATGCTTTGCTCAAGCCCAAGCATCTTTTCTTCTGCATTCAATATTAATTCCTCCTGTTTCTTTAATTCTTCAGTCACATACCTCTCGCCGTTTGCAGTTGTCTGTTTTCTTATGTAGGATGAAGGCACCAAAGAAAGGTTGGGCTTGCTTACCTCAATGTAATACCCAAAAACCCGGTTAAAGCCAATCTTAAGGCTTTTGATTCCTGTCTTTTTTCTCTCCTCATTCTCCAAGTCGCGTATGAAGTGCTTTGCATTTGTCTTGATTGAATGCAGCTTTTCAAGCTCTTTGTTGTATGCAGGATTAATCACTCCCCCTTCCCTTATCAAAGCAGCCGGCTCTGGCTTTATTGCATTTTTTATCAGCTCTGTTGCGTCTGCGAAATCATCAAGGTTATAATAATCAAGCAATGCATTGTCTTCCTTGTTTTCAAGTATCTTTGAAACAAAATGCACAAGCTCTTTTTTCAACAATGCAGACTGCTCAAGCGATGTTTTCAATGAAAGAAGTTCCCTTGGCATTGCAATGCCTGCCGATACCCTGCTTGCAACCCTTTCAATGTCAAATATATTTTTTAATATTGCAAGAACCTCTTCGCGCAAAAGGCTGCTCTTCCTGAACAGGTCAACTGCATTCAGCCTTTTGTTAATCTCTTTAGCATCAAGCAAAGGCTCTTTTATCCATCTCCTCAAAAGCCTTGCGCCCATTGCTGTCTGCGCTTTTCCAAGCACGTCAATCAGTGTATTTTTTGATGAATTATCGCGGAGGTTATTCAATAGTTCAAGGTTTCTTATTGTTGCCGCATCCATCGCCATTGCGCTGCCTTTTTTCAATGATGAAATCCTGCTTATGTGCGGAAGCGCCATCATCTGCGTCTCGCGCAAGTATCTTATCAAAGCTCCTGCCGCATTCACTTCATTGCTTTCATCCTCAATTCCAAACCCCTGCATTGTTGACACTCTGAAATGCGAGAGCAAGGAAGCTTTTGCATTCTCATTCCTGTAATGCCTGTCATCGTATTTTGTCACAAATATATTTCCTTTTTCAAGCATGCTTAAAATCTCTGCATTGACTGCAAGGGACAGGGGGATAAGGCATTCAACAGGGGAGTATCTTGCAATGTCATTCTGGAGGCTTTCATAATTCCCTTCAGTAACAAAAAATTCGCCTGTTGAGGTGTCGCATAAAGCAGCTGAATAACCATCGCCGTTAACATACAATGCCATTATGTAATTATTGCTCTTTGTGTCCAGCAATGAGTCTTCCATTACTGTTCCAGGGGTTACAATCCTCACGACATCTCTTTTTACAAGCCCTTTTGCTTTTTTAGGGTCTTCCACCTGCTCGCATATTGCAACCTTGAATCCTTTTTTCACAAGCTTTGCAAGATACGGCTCAAGAGCATGGAATGGAATTCCTGCCAAAGGAGCTTTTTTCTCTCCTGCGCCCCTGCTTGTCAAAGTGATTTCCAATGCTTTTGACGCATTCACAGCATCCTCATAGAATGTCTCGTAAAAATCCCCCATCCTGAATAATAACAGGCAATCCGGATGCATCTGCTTGAAATCAAAATACTGCCTCATTGCAGGTGTTAAATTGTCAGGGTTTAATTCCATATTGCCTCTCGAGTTTACGAAGAGAGGTCTGGAATGCCAATTCCAACCACCTCTCTTTTTTCCGGAGATTTATGAATTCTTTCCGAGATTCATGCAATATTTCCGGCAAGAATGGAATTTTTTCAAAGCTTATATAATTATTGGTGGTATATGGAAAATGGGCTGATAAACTGTAAAAACAGCAAAACGCTTATAAATCCATAGAAGATTACTCCTTTATCAAGGGGGTGCGTTATGGCAAAAGAAAACAGGGTGATTTTATGCACAGGGCTGCCTGGAATAGAGAAAGGCAGGTTCTTTGCTGAGACAAGAAAGCTTGCAAAGTTTAACGGCAAGGATATCAAGATATATGCTGTCGGAGACATGCTATTGTCGCTCGCAAAGGAGGATGACCCTAATTTTATTCCTGAAAATGTCCTTAATATGCCTTCCTCAAATCTTGAGGGGCTTGTGCGCTGTGTATATGATGATATTGCAAGGGATATTAAAAATAATGAATATTCATTGATAACAACGCACGCAACATTTTTCTGGAGAAAAGTAATGACTGACTCAGGCAATGCAAGATTTTTGGAAAAAGTAAAGCCTGACATGTATGTAACAATAGTGCAGGCTCCTGACATGATAAGGAATACACTGCAAAAAAGCAGGCAATGGCGCGCCCAGATGCCTACTGAAGATGAGGTTTGCTTATGGCAGAATATTGAGGCAATGGCTACTGAAAAATACTGGGCAGGCATGCAAAAGACGCAAGACGGAAAAAGGCCCAGGTTCCTTGTACTGCCAAGGGACAGCGAGCATGAAGACATGCTTAAGCTTTTCATGTACCCTAATGTTGAGTTTGTGTACAGCGCATTCCCAATGACGCAGCTTAAGGATCCGGACGGAAGCTATGACAAAATAAAGGAATTCCAAAGAAGATTAAGGGAATATTTCGGGGTTGTCTGCCCGAGAAAGCTGAATATAGCTATTGATGCAAGCGGAATGATAAGCAACCAGACAGTGCACATGGACCTGGCCCATTTTGTCAAGGACACAACAAAAACAATATATTATGTGCCTGAAATGGTTCCTTCAACAGGGGGCATTACAGAGGTTACAACAGGAATAACACTGTCAAGGGACATATACCAGGTTTTTAATGCAGAGCTGGCAGAAACACTCAGGCAGAAAGACGGAAGCATGAAAATAAGCCCTTTTGTTTCATATAACAGCAGAGGGGTATTCTGGAGTGAGGATTCGTTTTTCGAGCACCTCAAGAAAGAGGGCTATGAAAAGCTTAATATGAAAAGGCAGTAAGGGAATTCAGCGTATGTCGCGAAGTTCCTTATAGACTCTTATATCATACTGCTGTACAAAGTTTGCCAAATCCACTGTAAATAGATGGTGCTTGTCTTTTGTCAATACAGAAGAATGCGTTTTTATGGCTGCTGCCAGCAAGACAGCATCGCTCGGATCGTGGATGTGCTTTAGCAGGTTTTCATCAGCAGCATTGACAAACTCCTTTTCCCCTTCCCAATTGCCTGGATGCGCATCAACCTTGACAATGACAATCTTTCCGTTTTTCAGGAATTCCCGCAGGTGCTTCCTTGTGTGGGGGTCAAGGTGTTTCTCAACATGCATTAATTCCTCCATGTTAAATGAAGTCATTGCAATGTTTGGAAGCTCTAACAGCCTTTCAACCTTGTCCCTGTGCTCCATCATTGCTATTAAAAAGCTGGTGTCAAGAAGCACTAAATTCCTTGCATGCACAAGGTCTATTGTAAGAATATTTTCAATAAGCTCTCTCATTCTCACTCCGTTTGCTCCGTTCGATGATTCCCTTCGTTACGCCCGGAAATCATGGCATCCTCAAATGCTCTTCCCTTGCATCATACTTTTTGATAACAGGCTTGTACTCTTCTTTCAGCTTTTCAGCTGGTATTTTTGATGCAATTGTCTGCGCAATAGTCTCCATCTCACTTTCCTCTACCTGCATAGGGTTCCAGCCTATTGAAACCTTGTCATCCTCGTATCTGGGAATTATGTTGATTAATGCATGAGGCGCTCTTTGCCCTGCTTTTGCGCCGTTGCCTGCAACGATGTTTGTGCCTGCTGCATTCAAAGCCTCAAAAGCTGCTTTTGACAATTTGTTTGCAGCTGCGAACAGTTTGCCAGCCTCATTGTCAGGCATCTGCGCAACCATTGCATAATGTTTTTTTGGAAAAAGAAGCATGTGGCCTTTTGATGCAGGATGTATGTCAAGTATTGCAATGCAGTCAGCATCTTCATACACTTTTTTTACAGGAATCTCCCCTGATACCATTGAACAGAACGGGCACTGCTGCTTTCCAACAAGCTGCTCCTGCTCCTCTGGTGATAATGAAGCAAGTATTTCCTGCAGCTTTTCCTGCTGCTCCTCAGGGCTTAAGCCCATTAGTTGCGCTTTTATTTCATTGATTTTCTCAGGTGTTAAAGTCATGTTCACTCCATTTCATTGTCAGGCTTTCTTCGGTAAAATTCGAAAGCCATATCAAAACCGCAGTATTAAATACCTAGTGAACCGCTCATACCCTAACACCCTGTGTTGAGGTTATGGCTTCCTGCGAGTAGCTTGCTACTGCAAGCCCTGTTTGTCGCAGATTGTCAGCAAACTGCTGATAGGCTGTCCACAAGCCATTCTGTGATAGGTAACGAGCCATTATGTTTATGGCAGAGTTTCTATCCCTATCCATATTGTTACCACAATCACACTCATATTCTCTGTTTTTGAGAGGCATATCTTGCTCTTTCCCGCATATACAGCACCTCTTGGAAGTGCCCCTCTCGTTGATTTCCACTACTCTCTTGCCTGCAAGCTTTGCCTTGTAGGTCAGAAATCCGACAAATCTTCCAATAAATCCTGAATTATGAACAGACCTGTGCAAGCCTTTTTTGTATTTTTCTTTCTTGCACATCTCTTTCGGAGATAAATCTCCGACTATAATTGTATTTGCCTTAGTATTGTTTATAATCTTTCTTGACATTTTATGCTGAAAGTCTTTCATTTGGTTTGCAGACTTTCTTTTGCATTTGTTATGCAATGCGCTCAGCTTTTTCCATTTTCTGCTGTATTTCTTGCAGTGGTCTCTCCTGCTCTGCAATTCTTTTGTCGGCTTTTGCCAATATTTGTCAGGCCTTTGATTGGCAAATTCCTTGAATCTGCCTTGCAGGTTTACAGCGGTCTGTTTCATTACTCCTAAATCAAAAGCCTGATACTGCTGATTATCAACAAACTCTTTCTCCTCTTTGTCATACACAATAGATAAAAAATATCGCTTTTCTTTCCGATAAACGCTTGCTTGATATAT
>JAHJRD010000091.1 GCA_018830945.1 Nanobdellota archaeon
CTTTCAATCGTAAACTTCTCTTTTTTGAATGTGAACTTTCTCATTTTAGTATATAATATTATATACTAAGAGTATATAAGCTTTATGCAACTATTTTTGACGACGGGACAGAATTATCTGACGAGGGAGCTTAATACATACGGTGGAAATTAAGAAAGTATTGGGAAAGGATATAAAAAGGAAAGAAAAGAGGGGGCTTTAATTGCTATCTGTTTCACAGAACCTGTCAATGTATCCTGTCTCACTTAAAATAAAATCCCATTGAGTCTGCGCTCTTTCTGATAGAGAATCCTCTGCATTGCCTTGCCAAAGAGGGAAGTGGTATTCAGGAGGGACATTCTTTGAGTCTGCTGCACAACAATAACCAGGCCTTATACGCAGACTGGAAAGGGCTCTTTTTTCACATATATTTCCAGGCATATAGAATGTTATTTCTTCGCACTGGGCATTCAAACAGTATATCCTCGCTTCGTGTTCAGTTGGCTCTATAATTTCACTGCCATCAAGGCATGTTATTCTTTCAGCTGTAATCTCTGTATTGCAGTTGCATGGCTGATCAACCTTCTTCTTGCATCCTGCCAAAGCCGCTAATCCAACGACAGCCGCGCCTAATGTTATAATGTCTCTTGCTCTCATTTTGTTTTCCTCCTTAAAAAGTATTTTTACAATGGTAATCTATTGGCTGCTTATATAGTTTATGGTAAAAAAGCCGCTTTTACTTCACCTGCTTTTGATACACTTTCCTTACAGGCCATGAAATCTCTATCTTCTCCTTGTCATACCTTTCTTTTAATGCTTTTATGAACTCATGCGTCACAGCATACCTGTCAACAACTTTCTCAACCCTTAATATGATTGAGAAATTTATGTTTGAGTCTGCAAATGTGTGGTATCTTATGAATGGCTCAAATGTTTTAACAGCCCCTATTGCTGTCTGCTGTATCTTCTTTGCAACTTCGATTGTTGCTTTTTCAACTTTCTTTAAATCAGAGCCATAGTCAACGCCGCACTGTATGACAACTCCAAGCTCTGAGTCAGGCAGGCTGTAGTTTGTTATGCTTGCCTCTGCAAGCTTTGAGTTTGGGATGATAACTATTGTGTTAGGAAGGGTTCTTATTCGTGTGGAGCGCCAGCCAATGTCCTCGACAAAGCCTGATATGTTCCCTTCAAGCTCAATAAAATGCCCCACATCAATCGGCCTGTCTGAGATAAGGTGCAGCCCTGCAAAAAAGTTTGTAAGTGTGTTCTGCAAAGCAAGTCCCACTGCAATGCCGCCAACTCCTAATGTTGCAATCAAAGGAGTGATCTCAACATCAAAGTGGCTCAAAAGCATGACTCCTGCAATAAGGAAGATTATCACGCTTGCTATCTTGTTTAACAGCTTTGGGGTTTTTTCAAACTTTTTTCTTACCTTGAACCATTTGTTCATGAAGACTGAGGTAACTCTTGATGCGAGAAGCGCGATTATGAAAGCAGTGAGCACAATAGAGATTGTGTTTATCCATTTTGCATAAGGGGCTAATATTGAAAGCTGGCGCAAAGAGAGGTATATTCCGACAAAGATAACCAATGCCATGCCCGGGCGTATTGCCAAAGCTAATATCACGTCATCAATGTCTGTCTTTGTCTTTTCTGTTAATTTCTTTATGTATTTTACTGCAATGTATTTTGCAATGTAAGTGAAAAGCACAACGCAGATGATAATAATAAGCGCTCTTGCGTATTCATTGCTTATGATTTCTTCAAGCATATTCCTTTATAGTGATTTTAATGGTATAAAAAGGTTGTTGTGGCTGCCAATGGCTTATTCAGCCGCTATAAAATCAGAAGGCATATATCCCGGATGCGTCAAGACCAGAATCTCAAAAGGGCTTTCAGTTGCTCTTCGCAGGAAATGCCATTCATGCCTTGGGATAACCACTACATCGCCTTTTCTCATGCTAATGTTATTGCTTCCAAGCTGCATAATTCCGCTTCCCTGCTCAACGCGGTACCTTTCCTGCATAACCCTGTGCTTGTGCTTTTTTGCCCTGCCTGTGACCCTTACATATGCAAGGCTTAGATTGCCATCCCTGTAAAGCTCCCACAGCATTCCGCAAGGGTCCTGCGCAGGCTCTGCTGAAGCTGCATTCTTAAGCAATTCATCAAGAGAAACAAGCTTGCCCTTTCTGCCGCGCAGGACAAAATATGACATGTCAGTAAGGCACTTAATCCCATGCACATGGCTTTTCGGCAGGTAAAGCACAGAAGCCCCTTTCCCTGCATTCACCGTATGCTTTTCAAAGTCAAGCAATACTTCAAGCTTTCCTTTTTCAAAAAAAAGCCATTCATCAGCAGATGGGTGGAAATGCTCCCCAACAATTTCTTCTGCATTAAGCTCATGCCTTGCAAGGGTGTAATCTTTTTCATCCTTTGCAAGCTTTCTCAATGCTGTTTCCATAGAAGGGTATTTGAAGATTATCATCTATTGTATGCAATATTTGATGGGGATATAAGCTTTGCGGGAATGCGCTTTACCCAATAAGAAAATGCGAAAGCTATATATAGGGGAAGAATATTTTGCTTCTGAATAAGGCAGGAATGCCTTAAGGGGGAATAAACAATGGATAAAAAGACAGGGCTTGTAACGATTGCTTTGGGATTGGCGGCAGGATGCGGCGTAGAGCACGGTGTTGATATGGACGGGACAGCGATGTTCTGCGTGAGGCAGGCTTCAGAATATCCAGGAACAACCGAGCTGGGGATTGCTGTTGATGCAAACCTGCATATGATTGATAAATCTGCATGCTGGATAAGAAAGATAGGCGTAAGGGCTTATGGTGATTCTGTGACAGAGTACGGTGCGATGGAATTCAGCAGGGATGACTGGATAAGAAGGCAGCAGTACAGGCTCCTTGCACCGAATAACCTTGCAGTAGGGCAGGTTGATAACATGGTGGTTTATGCTGTTAACTGCGACGGCGATGAGGCAGAGTTTGGGCTTGAGCAGAAAGACTGCGAAACACTGGATGATTTCCTCTTGAGCCAATAACAGCAGCAGGTATTCTTTTTTTATATTTTTCTGATTTTGTATTCTATTATTCTATAATTCTTAACAAAAAGCTATATAAGCATAAAAGGGCTTTATTTTCATTATAGATAGGACTATAAAAAAGAGGTTTTAATAGATGGCGGACAATAACCAGCAGAATGCGCAGCAAAAGCCGGCACAGGCTTCACAGCAGCCGCCACAGCCTGCGCAACAAACTCCTCAACAGCCTGCTGCACAACAAGCCTCTCAGGGGCAGCAGCCTCCTTCTCAACAGCCTACGCAGCCTCCTTCTGAAGCACAACAGCAAGCCCCTTCACCAAAAAAGAAAAAATCATTAATTGACTGGCTGCTTGGCAAGAAAACAGAGGAAGAGCTGAAAACAGTTGAAACAGCATCAGCTTACAAGCCGCTTTTCAAGATAGCTTTCCCAAATGAGATACCTGTATTGCCTGAGCCAAAAGACATTTCAAAGATTGATGTAAGGTACAAGGTCATAGAGCCATTTGTTGACATACATATATATTGGGATGCAAAAAACAACGAGCTTGCGTATGAGGTTGAAGAGCCAAAGCTTACTGAGCAGGAAACAAAGGACTTAAGGATAATAGAGGAAGGGCTGACAGAACTTATCAATATCAGCTATATCAACATAGAGGACATGAATATTGTGATTGAGTTTCTTGAGAAGAACCTGAAGATTATCCTTGACGAGTTTGGAATAAAGGTTTCTGAAGAGACATTCCTGAAATACATGTATTTCCTTTACAGGGACCTGATTGGAATGAATCAGGTAGAGCCTTTGCTAAAAGATTATTTCATTGAGGATATTGAATGCAACGGGGTTGGCACGCCTATATATATAGTGCACAGAAAGTACAGGAACCTCAGGACAAACATAGGGTTCTCGGACATACGCATTCTTGCAAGCTTTGTTGAAAAACTGGCGCAGAAATGCTCGCAGTATGTTTCATATGCAAATCCTTTACTGGACGGTGTTCTTCCAGATGGAAGCCTTGATTATAATGAACAGTTTATTTACAAGCAAAATGGAGTCGTGCATATTACAAAAATTGGCGAGTTTATAGATAAGTTCTATAGCCATGGGAATTCAAATAAGCCTGTAACAGTAGAGGATATTGAAGTGCCTTCGTTTGACCCCCAAACATTGAAAATATCATGGAGAAAAGCTGATTATGTTTATAGGCACAAGATAAATGGAAAGCTTTACAAATTAGAACTTGAGACAGGTAGAACTGTTGCGCTTACAGGCGCGCATAGCATCTTCAAGTTAACTCCGGAAGGCGTTAAAGCTGAAAAAACTGAAAACATGTGTGAAGGTGAATATGTTGCAATCCCTTTGAGTATCCCTGAAAATGATTTCTTAAAAGAAATCAATGCTGTTTCAGAAATTGCGAAAACACATTATGCTAAAAAAGTTGTAATAGGCAATGTTCCTAAAGAAATCTTTGAAAAAAAGAGAATGGAAATAAAAGCTTATCTTGATAAAAATTATAAGCATCCTTATGAAGCTTATTATGAATTAAGAAAAAAGCAGATTTTGCCGGTTAAGCTGTATGGCTTATTGCCGGAAGAAATACTAAGGAAATGCAAATTAAGAACAACCTCCTCTGTTGCAATACCCACTTTCATTACTGTTTCAAAAGAGCTAATGAGGTTTCTTGGATATTATACAGCAGAAGGGTGGCCTTCAAATACAGCAAATGCATATTATATCCAATTCTGCCTGAATAAGAATGAAACGCATCTCATAGAGGATATAAAGCAATGTGCAGAAACCTGTTTTGGATTAGGCACATATGTTGAGCCTCCTGTAAAAGGCGGTGTTAAAGTTAAAGTGAACAGCTTCCTGCTGTGGATATTATTTACAGAAGTTTTAGGCATAAAAAAGGGTGCAAAGAATAAGGATGTTCCAAGCATTGTCTTCAATGTAAGCAAGGAGTTGCAGAGAAACTTTATAAAAGCATGGTGGGACGGTAACTATGGATATACAGTAAGCAATAAGCTGATTTCAGATGTGCTTTACCTGAGCCTGTTTGACAATAAGGTCATCTCTTACCAAAGGCGGCTTAAGGAAGCTGTGTTTGACAAATGCAGGCCTGTTTCCTCATGGGTTAACTACACACAGAGGATGATAGAAAGGCCTTCTTTGCATTATCCTACAATGATACCAATGGAAATTTTCAATCCCCTGAATGAATTTGGCAATAAGCTTAAACATAACAAGCGTATAGACAGGGCAAGGCTAAGAAAAATATTAGCTGATGCAAGATATAAGCGCCTTGCAGATATGAGCGGCGCCTATCCAAAACAATTTTACATAGAATGGCAGAACAGGGGCGTCTTAAATAACACAGATTTGACAGAAAAAGGAAAAAAGATTGTTGAGGAGATTAAGTTCATGGAAAAACTTCTAGATTCTGACCTGGGATTTGTCAAAGTAAAAAAGATTTCAAATGTTAATTCTGCAAAAGATTTTGTTTATGATATTTCTGTAGGCGGCTGTGAGAATTTTATTGGCGGAGTTGGAGGCATTTGTTGCCATAACAGCAGGGTTAACGCAACATACACAGAGGATGTCACATCCCACGGACCAACTTTTTGTATTACAGAAGGCAATGTGCAGCTGGATAATGGTGTTGTGAAAGACATCAGGGAATTATTTGATGAGTGCAGGGCTAATTTTGAATGCATAGAATCTGGCGGAGATGAGATAATAGAAATGGATAACTTTAAAGTGTGCGGTGTAAGGGCTGAAAATCTAAAGCAAATTCCGGCAAATATTACAAAAATAATGAAGCTAAAGCCTCCTGAAGAGCTGGTTAATGTGGAGCTGAATGACGGTGCAAAGCTTTGCGTGACAAAAAATCACTTGTTCCATGTGGCAGACGATACCCTCAAGCTTGTGCAGGCTGCTGACTTAAAAGAAGGCATGCTTATCCCTGTGCCTTCACTGGTAGCATGTGAAGGCAGCAGGCAAACAATCGATGTATGGAATCTCTTAAAGGAATTTTCCATTGAAAAAAAAGTATGCATTGTTTCCTCAGAGGCGGTTAAAAGCCTTGTTTCAATGGCAGTTGGTTCAGGGAGATGCTGCGCCAAGGCCTGTGACTATGGCGTACATGAGTCTTACTTCTATGAGGTTATTTCAAGGGGATGCTCAATATCATTTAATATCCTTGACAGGATTTGCACTGAATCAAACGCATTGCCTGACTCGCTCGGAGAAATGCGCATTGTGGTTTACGGCGGCGGCTCTAAAGGCAAGCCAAAGGACATAAGCATCCCAAAGGCTGTTGATGAGGAGCTTGCTTACCTTGCAGGCGCAGTTATAAGTGATGGCCACCTTAGCAGGGCAAGCATTGATGTAAGCTGCTTTGAGGAAGGGTTTATGGAAGCGGTAAAATCCGCATTGGTTTCCAAATTTGGGAATTGTGAAACTTATTATGGCGGCAGCAGGGTTTATTTGTGCAACCTTTTTGTCCCTTATTATTTTAATAAAGTTTTTGGCATTCAATTCGGCAAAAAAAGCAGCATTGTCCGGGTGCCTGAAATAATCTTCAGGTCAGACAATAAGGTTGTTGCCGCGTTTGTCCGCGGGCTTTTTGACGGAGACGGCACGTGCAGCTCCGGCTTAAGCTATAAGACAAATTCAGGCAAGCTTGCAGAAGGCATTTCTTATCTGTTAGCAAGGCTTGGAATCTATTGCTATCTGGACAATAAAGAAGGGCAATACAAGGTAACAATCCCTTCTATTTATGAAGCAAAATATTCTGAAACCATAGGCTTTAATAATAAATTCAAGGCGGAAAAGCTGAGGCTTTTGCTTGGGAAGAAAAGCGAACATAAGAGCCATATAAATCACGGTAGGGTTCCTGCAAAGCCTGTGCTCTCTTTGCTGAAAGAGATAGGCATATCAAAGAATTTTATTATAAAGGAGACAGGGGTAAGCTATAACAGGCTTGTGTATTATGATACAATATCAAAACCATTTGCAAACAAGATTGTGGAAATATTGGAAGCAAAGCTTACAGGGGAAGCCAAATTCAAAATGAGCCATCTTCTCAGGTTGAATTATATAAAGTGGCTTGCAAATAACAGCTATGAATATGTCAGGGTTAAGAAAGCGGAAATCTGCGATAATGCAGACAAGTTAAATGTTTATGACATTGAGCTTGAGCCTTGTAAATTCTATATCGGCGGTAACAAGCCGATGGTGCTGTTTGACACAATCAGGAAGTTTACAAAAGAGCCATGGACTCCAATCAAATTAATGGACTTTAAGACTGTCTCGCCTGAAATCCTTGCTTATTTATGGCTGCTGATAGAGAACAAGTCAAACATACTTGTTATTGGAGGCACTGGTTCTGGCAAAACATCATTCCTTAATGCAATTGCATTTTTCATACCGCCTGCAGCAAGGGTTGTAAGCATTGAGGATACAAGGGAATTGAACCTAAGGCATGAGAACTGGCTGCCTGCTGTGTCAAGGGCAGGGGCAGGAACTTCATCAATGACAGGAGAGAAGCACGGCGAGGTTTCATTGTTTGACTTATTAAAGGAAAGCCTGAGGCAGAGGCCTGACTATATAATTGTTGGAGAAATCAGGGGAAAGGAAGCATTTGTATTATTTCAGGGCATGAACACAGGCCACCCCTCGTTCGGCACAATGCACGCAGAATCAACAGACACTGTAATCAAAAGGCTTACAATGCCTCCAATCAGCCTTTCTCCGTCAATGGTTGAGGCATTGGATGCATTATGCATAATAGCGCCTGCAAAAGTGAATGGCAAAGACGTGAGAAGGATAAGCAGGATTGACGAGCTTGTCAGTGTTGATGAAAAAGGCAATTCAAAGATTAATGTACCCTTTGTCAGGGACCCTGCAAAGGATGTTTTCCTGTTCAAGACAGGAAGCAAGGTGTTTGAGAAGATAATGAAAAGAACAGGAATGCAGTGGAAGGACTTGCTAAAGGAGTTTGAGAACAGGACAAGGCTTTTGATGGAGATGTACCGCAGGAAGATATTCGGCTTTGCAGAGGTACAGGATATTATCTCTGAGTATTACAAAAAACCTGACATGGTGCTGAAGCGCTTTGGGCTGATAAAATGAGCATAGAGTTGATACAGCAGAATGCAAAAACACTTCTCGAGGCAGTATATGCCTATGAGATTGCTGTGAAGGAAAAGGACAAGAAGAAAATTGTAGTTTTGCAGAATTATGCAAAAGCGCTTATTGCTTCAATACGCTCTGAGATGGGGGCGCAGAAGTGAACAGCGCAAATGCAAAGGCTGCGTGCAAGTCTGTGATTGATAATGCTGAATTGCTGAAGCCAGGCAACAAAAATGCTGCTGCTGCAATTGAGCAGGCTCTTTTTGTTCTTGAAGAGGAGTTTGGAATCAGGGTGAAGAAGGAAGAGAATGTAAAAGCTGTGCTAAAAGCAGAGAAAGCGCCTGTGGAAGTTTCTGAAAAACCAGCCCCTCAGAAGGATGAGCCTGTCCCAATGCCAAAAGAAAATAAGGCCAAGAAGCCAAAGTCAACACTTAGCAAGTTTGACAAGGCAAGGTACATGAAGGATGTTAATATGTCAAAAGAGCAGCTCAAGGATGTTACTGCGCAGAAAAAACGCAACAAGCTTGCTGTTGAAAGAGTGCCTTACACGCTTTACAGCACAAACGCGTATGGCAAATATGCAAACAGGATGTTTGAGAAATTAACAATCAGCATTACATCCGGCTATGGCAAGCAGCTTGCCGGCTTTTTCAAGGCATTAAGGGCTTCAGGCGTAAAAGTGCTTTCAAAGACTTATATCAGCATGGTATTTCTTTCATCTGTAATTGCATTTTTTGCTGTTGCGCTTCTTGCGTCTGTATTATTTTCAGCTCCGAGCATTATAATACAAATATTGAGGGGCATAATGCTTGGCGTGCTGGCAGCAGGTTTAACAGCCATTGTCATGTATTTTTATCCGTCAAGCGTTGCAAAGACAAGGGAAAGCGCGATTAAAGAGGATTTGCCATTTGTGATTATAAACATGGCTGCTGTCGCAGGCTCTGGCGCAAAGCCGATTTCATTGTTTAAGACAATACTTTCATCAGAGGAATATCCTGGTATCAGGGACGAGATTAAGAAAATAGTTAATTATGTAACACTTTTTGGTTATGACCTGTCAACTGCATTAAGGGCTGTTGCCAGGGATACGCCTTCATTAAGGTTCAAGGACCTTTTGGATGGCATTGTCAACACAATTGAGTCAGGAGGGGACTTGAAGCAATACCTGAATGCAATGGCTGACGAGGCATTGACAACATACAGGCTTGAAAGGAAAAAATCAGTTGAGCAGATTGGAACATATTCGGATATTTATACAACGATTTTAATTGCAGCGCCTTTATTGTTTTTTGTAACTTTAGCAATTATCCAGACAATGGGCGGCGAGATTGGCGGAATGTCTGTTGCAACTTTAGCAACATTCGGCACATACCTTGTAATTCCCCTGCTTAATGTGGGCTTTATAATATTCATAAACGCGGTGCAGCCAAAGTGAAATTCAGAAATGTATATATCATCGGCATTTCAGTAGCGCTTGCGCTGATTGCGCTTGACTTTGCCATATTCTTCAGCTTTAAGGATCCTATAGGGCCGAGTGCAAGATGGTTTTATCCAATGATGATTGTGTCTGCATCGCTTGCCTGGGCGCATCCGATTGTTGATTTTCTTAAGGAGCTCAAGTACCAGAGAAGGGTTGAGGAAAAATTTGTTGACTTTTCAAGGGATTTGGAGAGCTCTGTCAAGTCAGGGATATCCATTCCTTCTGCAATCATCCAGTCATCGCAAAAGGATTATTCAGAATTAAATCCATTCATAAGAAAGCTTGCAAACCAGATAAAAATGGGAATACCCATACACCGGGCCTTGACGACATTTGCTGACAATACAAAAAACACAATGATAAGGCGTTCCATTGCAATTGTCATTGAGGCAGAGGCAAGCGGCGGTGACATTGAAAATGTCTTAAAATCTGTTACAGACGCAATGGTCAGCATAAAAAAGCTGAAAGAGGAGAGGAAGTCAGGCACTTACGGCCAGATTGTGCAAGGTTATATTGTTTATTTTGTGTTTATCGGCATAATGCTTGTTTTACAGCTAAAGCTCTTTCCGCAGCTTGTCAAGGCAGGCGCTGCTGCCAGCGATACAGGGATGAATCTTCTTGGCGCTGCTTCAGGCACTGCGCAGGCATTTAATCTTGACACTGTGTTTTTCGCTTTGGTAATGATACAGGGATTTTTTGCAGGGCTGATGATAGGCAAATTTTCAGAAGGAACTATCAAAAGCGGAATTATTCATTCAGTGGTATTGTGCACACTGGCTGCATTGATTGTGACAACAGCGAAGGGAGGAATCTAACAGGCGGAGCTTGTGAGTGATGCAATACCGCCGAAGGCGGCTCAATGGAAGTGTTAGAGCATAGCGAAGTGAAAGGCGCATGTGGGCTATCGCGAAGTATTCGAGAATCAAAGATTCTCGGATATCCGAAAATGCGAAGCATTTTCGAATACGATATGCTCACTTGGGTTGATAAGGGCAAAGCCCTTATAGCCAAAAACAATATAAATCCAATAGGACAATATAACTATGATGAATATCGGCAAAAGCGGAGCGAGCCACGCTGACTGGGCAATTAGCCTTGGGATTTTCCTTGTTTACATATTATCCATGCTGATGATTATACAGCCTGGGGCGCAGCCAATCTACAAAGAGGACAGGCTTCTGAAGATTGCGAAAGACAATTATAAGAATAGTACTTCTTACAGTTTTTACAAGACGCCGTTGATAATAGACACTGCTGACCTGGATTTTGCAGGCGCAGATACATATACTGTTAGGGTTGAAGGTGATTTGCCTTTTGCAGGAGACGGCAATGATTTTGCAGTTGCAATAGGGGTTGATGGAAATCTTGTTCCTTTGGATAATTTTGAGATAGTGCTTGCAGATGGCGCTGACAGGATAGTATTTATCAGTTCTGTTGCTGTGGGCAAGAATACATTTTATGTGATAAGCAATGCAAGGGCTGTTGGAGTGCCTGATGGCTATCCTGACAGGGGAACAGTGCTGCCGACAGACAGTTATATCAGCGATGCAAGATTAAATTTCACGCTTGTATTTGGCTCAACAGAGGTATTGACAGGCGTGGATGAGGCGCAATTAACAGCAGGAAGTGTTGTGTGCGCCATTCCGGGGCATTATGCTGCTTTGAAAGAAGCATGGGCTTATCCTGCAAGCAAGGACTTTGTCACGTTTTATGCAGGGGGCTCTTCGCCTAGGTACACAGCATTGAATGAGGTATGCAACCAATCTCAGCCTTATGAGCAGGCAAGCGTATTTGTTGAGGAATGGGCAACAAGGCTGGTTAATAAGACGGGTGTTACAGAGCCAATAAGGATGGTGGTGAGAGTATGGTGATGGACAATAAAGGTTATATCAAGACTCTTGAAGCAGTGATTGCAATTGTCATAATACTTATTTTTACATTTGCAGTAACTCCAAAGCCAGTGCCTTCA
>JAHJRD010000092.1 GCA_018830945.1 Nanobdellota archaeon
CAGGTTTACAGCGGTCTGTTTCATTACTCCTAAATCAAAAGCCTGATACTGCTGATTATCAACAAACTCTTTCTCCTCTTTGTCATACACAATAGATAAAAAATATCGCTTTTCTTTCCGATAAACGCTTGCTTGATATATACGGCTGAACAAAAATTGTTCAGGAATAGCAAATCGCAATTTTGTCCCTATCGGGTGCTTGTGTGAAAATTCAATCCATCCTTTTCCTGATTTTACCCCGGATTGGTTGTAAGTCATTGTAGTAAAGAAATTCTTTCCCTTGAATTTTGGCAATCTTGCATTTTTATCTCCTTTCTTATGCAATGCAAAGAATGATTTGTAATCAGCATCAAGAGTTCGCAATGTATATTGCAAAACCTTGCTATAAACCCAGGAATATTCCGGGAACTGCTCCTTGAGTTTCGGCAAGCCATTCTGCTGTTTGATATAATTTACGCCTTTTATTCCTTGCTCAAATGCTTCTTTCCTCTCTTTCAATGCAAAATTATAAATCAGCCTGCATTTCTCAGATAGCGCCTGAAGTACTATCTCTTGTGATGGAGATGGTTCAATCCTAATTTGTTGTGTCAGTTGCATTATATCCCTGCGGCCCCATATATTCCTTCTCTTTATGATTTATATATCTTTCTTGTATGTGTTTGGCAAATGGCAAATGGTATGCCGCACCAGTCATGCCTATACTCCAAGGGAGTTCAGGATATAGGTTTCTTAACGCAAAGGTTAAATACCTATTAAATGTTTCCATTCTATTATGAAATTGTCAATTAGTATTCCTGCCCATAATGAGGAGAATTACATCGGAAAAGCCCTGGAAAGCATGCCTGAAGATGTTGAGATTGTTGTTGTTTGCAATGGCTGCACAGACAATACATTCAAGGTTGTGAATGCATTCAGCAAGGAAAAAAACATCAAGATATTCAATCTTCCTGAAAAAGGCGTGTCAAAAGCAAGAAACTACGGCGCAAAAATGGCTTCAGGTGAAAAGCTTGTTTTCATGGATGCTGATATTGTTGCTGGTGATGGATTGTTGAAAAGCATTGCAGAGTCTGAATATACAATCGGCACGTGCCTTGTAAAGCCTGACGTTAATAAATTTGTTCCGAAAATTCTTATGCATCTCAAAAATTTAGTCCATAGGTTTGGCACATGCTCCGGAGTTATATTTTGCACAAAAGAGATTTTTGACAAGGTTGGCGGTTTTGATGAAACCTTGGAGCTTGGCGAGGACGGCAAATTTTTAAGGGCTGCTAAAAAGATAGGGAAGTATGGTGTTGTGAAAAAACATGCCATTAACAGCATGAGGAGGTTTGAGAAAGCAGGCTATAGGCATATATGCCTGTTCTGGGTAAAGAGGTTTTTCCATCCTAAAGAGAAAAGGTATGAAGTTATAAGGTAAAGCTTAAAAGAGCAGCCGCCTTCTGCTTGTTATGATTGTAAGCTTTTTTGAAGAGTACCCAACTGAGAAAAATCTTTCTAAATTAAAATTAATTAAGTTTCCAACAAAGCTGTACATTGCAGCTGAATCAATTGATGCATTCTACAAAATAAAAGACAAGATAAAGGCAAGGAATGTAAAGTATGTTATCTATTGGCCTTTGCTTAAAAAAGAGGAAGGCTACTGGATGAGCCCTTTTTCTGATTCAAAAGCATTGAAAAGAGTGATGGAAGAGGCAAAGGATGTTGTTTTATTGTGGGATGCAGAGCTGCCTTTCAGGAGGAGTTTGCTTTTAAAGAACCTTATTTATTTCCGCAAGAACAAGAAACTGATAAAGGAGTTTTTCATAAAGCACAAGAAGGAGGTTTATTGCGCAGAATCCTTTCCTGAGAAGGGACTTTTGTATAAGCTGTTGAAGTTCTTAGGCATTGAGTTCAATTCAATCGAGTGCGGAGGCTATGAAGTCAAGATGCTGTACAGCTCAATGCACGGCTTTTCAAAAGACTTTATTAAAAAAGAGATTGAGGAGGGGAAAGCAGCCTCAGGCGACAAGTTCATCCCTGCTTTTGGAGTTCTTGCAAAAGGCGCTAAAGGCGATGAAAATATTATTTCAAAAGCAATTCTTGAAAGGGATTTGAGGATAGCAAAACAAGCAGGCGTGAAGGAAGTGATTGTCTTCCGTTTAGGCGGGATTACAAAAGAATATGCAGGGATTTTGAAGAAATATTCAAAGTAAGAGGGATTCAATCTCTTTCAGCTTATGGATATTAAGCTGATATGCGTTTCCGTGTTTTGTGTTTCCATAATGCAATACTATCCCTTCTTTTTCCAGGTCATCAAGCACGTGCTTGACAGCGCCAAGGAGATGCGCAGGAATGCCGGACTGCAAATGCTCAAACAGCATATGGCCTTTTGCAAAAGCCCTTTTAGCATAAAGTTTTCGTATGATTGTTTTCTTTATTTTCCAATAATCTTCATTTGTTATCCTTTGCATGCAAAACAAGCTGAAATTCCTGCTTAAAACCCTTTCCCCCCAATTTCCGCAGGATTTCCGGCGTTCTCGGAAGATTTTCAGATAATTCCCATTAATAGCCTTTATAAGCCATAAATAGAAACATTTATAAGCAGGCAGGCATTATGCCTGTTTATGGCGGAGAAGATGTCAACATTCCTGCGAATATTCGGAGACAGTCCTGTGCTAAGGGTATTGGATTTTCTGATAATCCACAATGAATTTGATTACAGCATGACTGACATTGCAAGATTATCCGGAGTAGGATACTCAACGCTCAAACAGTTTTGGCCCAGGCTTGAAAAAGGCAGGATTGTGACAAACACACGATTTATTGGCAAGGCGCTTATGTACAAGCTGAATGAAAGCAACCCCGCTGTAAAACATTTTATTGAGATGTACTGGGCAACAACAAAAATAAAAACACATTCCTTGCTGAAACAAAAAGCAGTTGCAATACAACACTGATGCATTTTTGTGGAGCATAGTTTTAACATAACTGCAACGCTTAAATATAGGAAGAGGCTTCCACACCTGATTAAATTAAAAGGGATGAAAAATAAGAGGTGATATTTCATGGATTATACAAGAAGGATTTATACACTGTCTGGCAAGCCGGAGGAAGTCATTGCAGTTGCTTTTGCCAAGTGCAGCCGCGACCCAAGGCCCTTTGATGTCATTGTTGACGAGCTTGACGCTGACAAGTCAAGGCAGTTTCATGAAAGATGGGTTGTCGGCTATGGCCACGGCTCTGTTGCAGAGCACGCAGTAGCGCATATTGCAATTGAGAATGTATCTATATTAGCAACAAAAGTCATTGAAGACACAAGATTGGCTTCTTACACTGAAAAATCAACAAGATATCAGATAATGGAAGCTGGAAAATGCTTCTGCCCGGAAGCTCTTGGGAATGATAAAACCTTCTTCAATTCTGCTGTCGAACATCTTTTTTGGGCATATGAGCTTGCAACTAAAAAAGTGTCAGAGCTTATGAGAAGGAAGTTTCCAAGAAAAGAAGGAGAAAGTGAATTTAATTATGAAAATAAGATCAAGTCAAAGACTTGCGACGTTACAAGGTATCTTCTGCCTGCAGGCACAATGACGCAGCTCGGGGTTACAATGAATGCAAGAAGCCTTGAGCACTGCATAAGCAAGCTTTTGTCCCATCCATTGGCTGAGATGCAGGAGATTGGAAAGGAGATGAAAGAGGTTGCATTGCAGGAGCTTCCGACGCTTGTCAAATACGCAGCTGAAAACCCTTTTGTTCAATCTTATCCAGGCAGCCTTGATGACATTGTGGCAAAGATTCCACAGGTAAAATCTGCAAAAGATGTTGAGCTTGTAAGATGGACTCCTGACGCAGTGCACAGGGTTGTTTCAGCTCTCTTGTTCAGGAATTCATCCCAGTCTTATTCAACAGTGGCTGACTATGTCGAAGGGCTTAAGTGGGAAGAAAGAAGGGATATTATTGACAGGGTAATGCAGCAGAGAGGAAAGCATGATGCAGCTCCCAGAGAGTTTGAAGAGGCATTATTTACATTTGATGTTTTGGTTGACTATGGGGCTTATCGTGATATCCAAAGGCACAGGATAATGAGCCAGACACCGCAGGCTTTGACAATAGAGCAT
The DNA here is from genome assembly GCA_018830945.1 of Nanobdellota archaeon. Taxonomy (GTDB): domain Archaea; phylum Nanobdellota; class Nanobdellia; order SCGC-AAA011-G17; family GW2011-AR17; genus UBA9640. The sequence continues at coordinate 4,098 of JAHJRD010000092.1, forward strand.
GGTTATGAAATGCCTGAAGAGATAAAAGAGGCTGGCTTAGAGAGTGATTATCAATATGCAATGGCATACGCAGCAAATATATTCAGAATAATAAGTGATGAGCATCCGGTTGAAGCGCAGTACATTGTTCCTTTAGGCTATAAGATGCGGCTTTTGATGACAATGAATTTAAGGGAAGTGTTTCATTTCACTGAATTAAGAAGCGGGAAGAATGGGCATATATCTTACAGAAAGGTTGCGCAAAGGATGGCTGATGAGGTTATTGCAAGGTATCCTGAGGTTGGTAAGCATTTGAGGATCGATAGGAGCTAGAAAAAGCCGGCCTCCGGCATAATTCTTTTATTTTTATATACCAATATTAAAAGAGATAAAAATTCCAGCACAGCCCTGCCTTTTTGAATTTTAAAAGAAAAGCCCCTCAAAAAAAATAAGAGCTGATGCCCCGAGGCAAATAGGGCATCAGCGTAATAGTAAGGGCATCGGGGGTATTCTAGTATAGAACTAAAATATAATGCCCTTAAACATTACATTACCTGATAAACTCTATCCCCAGCTCCTCGTTCATGTGAACGCCTTTGCTTGCCGCTTTGGCAGTACGCTTGCCGAGTATGTAAGGCGAGTTAACGCCGGTTATGATTGTCATAACCCTCAGCTGGCCTGCCATGTCATTGGTAACTCTTGCGCCCCAAATGACATTTGCGTCCGGGTCCAGAGCCTCAGTAATCATTTCACCTGCCCTGCTTACTTCATCCAAAGTAAGGTCTGCGCCGCCTGTGATGTGTATCAAGGCGCCTGTCGCTCCTTCGTATGTTACGTCAAGCAAGGGATTGCTTAGGGCTCTCTTTACAGCTTCCTCCACCCTGTGCTCAGAGTCAGACTGGCCAACGCCGATGACTGAAACATCTCCGTTTGCCATAATTGCCTTGACATCTGCATAGTCCAGGTTAACCAGTGAAGGCACTGCTATGATCTCCACAATTCCCTTAATCATTGTTGAGACAAGCTCGTTTGCCACTGCAAAGGCCTGCTGCACTGGTAAATTACCAGCAATCTGCACTAATCTGTTGTTGTCTATGACAATGACTGTGTCGCAGACTTCCCTTAACTGCTGCAGTCCAAACTCTGCCTTGTCGATTCTTGCCCTTTCAATGTCAAATGGCATTGTGACGCAGCCGATTACGATTGCGCCTGCTTCTTTTGCAACCTGCGCAACCACAGGAGCTGCGCCTGTTCCAGTGCCGCCGCCCATGCCTGCTGTCACAAATACCATGTCAGAGCCTTTCAGGGCTTCCTTTACCTCTGAAATCTGCTCTTTTGCAGCTTCCCTGCCTTTGTCAGGGTATCCGCCGCAGCCTAAGCCGCGAGTAAGGTCCCGGCCGATAAGCGTCTTTCTGTCAGCTTCCATCAGGTCAAGGTGCTGCTTGTCAGTATTCATTGCAATAATTTCTGCCCCCTGAACACCTTTCTTGTATAGCCAGTTTGTGGCATTGCATCCGCCACCACCAACACCAATAACCTTGATGTTGGCTTGTCCGATTGTCGTTTCGCTGGATTTGAATTCCGGCGCTGCTTTTAGTGCGTTTTGCACGATAAATTCCATTTTTTTGCCTCCTTTTCGGTTTAGCTTTTCAGTTTGAAAGTATATTCTCAAGCATCGAAATGTTTATTAATGCCTTTATGCTATACTTTCTTTAGAAGTCAGTGTTTGCCAAAACACGTGATACGCCAAACAAAACCTTTCGCCAAAAAGGGTTTGAAGTTAATCCGCCAAAGTTTCGCCAAAAACTTTGTGAACGTTCTGTTATTTTTATAGCTGAAACTACTATATAAAGATTATTGTTCTGCAAAATATAATTTCAAGGATATAGGATTGCGTTTGACGAGGGAAAAACACTTTTTGGTTAATTTCATGCAAAATAATTTGTCATTAAATCCTTAAAATCTTAAAAAGCATAAAAAGTGCGCTGGAAGCCGGCCTTTTACTATCAACAATAGATATTTAAACAACAACACTTTATACATTTCTTATGCAGTTCTCAAACGGGGATGAGGTGGAAGTTCTTACAGCAGAGAAAACATTGAAAGGAAAATACATTGCAAACCCTGACAAGAACTTCATTACAGTAAAGCTTGATTCAGGCTACAATATCAGCATTGAAAGAAAGAAAGTAAAGTTAGTTAAACTAATCAAAAAAGCCATTCCTTCAACGCCTGAAAAGGCTGATGTAAAAGAGAATAAATCCCTAAAAACAATAGCAATACTCCACACAGGCGGCACAATAAGCTCAAAAGTGGACTATTCAACAGGCGCTGTAAACCCGCATTTCACGCCAGAGGAATTAATAGCAATGTTCCCTGAAATCAAGGATATTGCCAATATAAGGTCAAGGTTAATCAGGAACATGGCTTCTGATGACATGAGGTTTGCTCACTATAATATACTGGCTAAAGAGGTTGAAAAAGAGGTTAAAAACAACGCAGAAGGCGTTATAATAACCCACGGAACAGACACAATGCACCACACTTCAGCAGCCCTGTCCTTTATCCTTGAAGGCTTATCCATACCAGTATTATTGGTTGGCGCGCAGAGAAGCTCTGACAGGGGAAGCTCTGACGCAGCCATTAACCTTGTTTCAGCTGTCCAATTCATGGCAAAATCAGACTTTGCAGGCGTTGCAGTGTGCATGCACAAGTCAATGGATGATGATGTTTGCTCAATTTTACCCGGAACAAATGCCAGAAAAATGCACTCTTCAAGAAGGGATGCTTTTAAAGCTGTTAATGCAGAGCCCATTGCAGAGGTTGAAGGCTCTAATGTTAAAATGCTCCACAGCTCTTACAGGAAGAAAGGCGATGGAAAGCTCAGGCTAATGCCTTTAAAAGAAGAGTTGAAGATAGGAATGCTTGTTTCCCATCCAAACATGTTTGCTTCTGAAGTATCAGCTTATGAAGGATTTAATGGATTAGTGCTGGAAGGCACTGGCTTGGGGCATATGCCCATAAATGAGATTGATTCAATGACAAAAGAGCACAAGAAGATATTCAAGGCAATTGAAAAATTAGCCAAGAAAATGCCTGTTGTGATGTCGTGCCAGACAATATACGGAAGAGTGGACATGAATGTGTACACTCCAGGCAGGCTGTTGCAGGAGATAGGCATTTTGGGCAATTTAAGCCCTATGACTCCAGAGACAACATTCATCAAATTAGCATGGCTTTTATCCAACCATCCAAAGGATGTTAAAAAGCTGATAATGGAGAATTTAAGGGGAGAGATTGTGAAGAGGGCCGGGGTTCAGGAATTCTAAGGAAAACAGAAATCTGTTCATTTTTAACCAGAAATCTGTTCTTATTTATAAATAAAAGCCATTATCAAACAGGAATCTGTTTTTTTGAGAAAAGCTTATAAGCAAAAGATGCCTTGCAAATACTATGAAATTTGAGGAATTCCAGAAAAAAGGAGTAATAAGCAGCCTCCAAAAGACAGAAAAAGAAAAATATGCAGGCTTCCACAAAGAGGCATACAAGGATGACTTAAGGGCTGCAGAGGCATTATTCACTATTTCTCCAAGATGGACAATCATTGCCGGCTATTATGCAATGCATGACATCGCAAAATTATACCTTGCAGAGCAGCATGATTTAAAGATAACAGGAAGAGGGGTTCATCTTGCAGCAATCATTGCGTTAAGAAAAGTCCTTTCTGACAGGAAAGCAAAAGAGCAGGCAATAAGGCTTTTGAGGGAAGCTGAAAAAGTTTATGAAATATTTTCAACACATTTCAAGGAAGGGATAATACCGGTTATTTTGAGCAGGGGAAGGGATGAACGGGAGAAATCCCAATATTATTCTGACAACCATGAAAGATTAGCCTTTGAGAAGTCAGCTGAGTTTAACGAGCAGATTGTAAGGCCTTTTATTGAGCTTATGGAGAATATGCTGAAAAATGATGCTTGAAACAGTGCTTGGATACAAATCATCGTGGCGCGTACTTGGGCTTTTGTCTGAAACGCCGGCAAAGCCAATAGCAAGGACAGACATAAAGAGATATACGCAATTGGGAAACGAAGCAGTGAATCAGGCATTAAAGCGCCTTGTTTTGGCAAATATTCTTGTCAAAGAAAAGCGAGGCAAGAAGGAAGCATATTACATTAACTTGTCAGATGAAGTTTCCAAGCGCTTGCTTGAGCTTTTAAGGGCAGAAAGAGCGCATCTTAAAAATATATCATTTGATGTTATGCTCGTATTGAATGAATTCGGCAGAAAGGTGATAGAGAAAACAACATTTGTGAGCGGAATATTCCTTTTCGGCTCTGTGGCAAAAGGCATAGCAAGGGCAAATTCAGACATAGATGTGGCGCTGATTATTTCTAAGAAAGATATAAGGCAGGAACTGATAATCACCCATATCGCTGATTCTGTATCAAAACAATTCAAAAGAAAAATCCAGGTGCATTATTGCACAGAATATGAGTTTGCCAATTCAAAGAGCGCTTTGCTTGGTGATATAAGAAACGAGGGGATTATCCTATTCAGGCATCTTAATGCCAAAAGAATATAGCAACCGGGGGCGCATGTTAAAAAGCTGATAATGGAGAACCTTAGGGGAGAGATTGTGAAGAGGGCTGGTGTGCAGGAATTCTAGAACCAGCCCTTGATATAGCTCCATGCATCCCTTAGCTTCACAGACACTTTCGCCTTTAAAGGAGCATCCCCCAGTTCTGTTTCTATTTCTGCCATGCTTACAATTGAATTAAACCATTCTTTCTTAAGCTCTTTCTCATCTTCAAATTGCAGGCATCCTATGCATTTGTCAATTGCAAATTCATCTTTTGATGCTTTTACTGCAATATCTTTCAGATTGTCCAGGGCATTTTCATCAGGATTATGCGGATATCGTTCTATCAAAAAAGCCATAAAGCTGTACACTGCGCCGTAATATACGTGGTCATAGCTGTTTATGCTCGTGTCCATATCATCAATCGACAACCACGATACCTTGTCAATTGCATTGCTTTCCACTGTCTGCCTGTAATTGTAAGCCGGGTTTAATAGATAATTTTTGATAACCTCTGCTCTGCTTATTGAAACTGATTTATTATAGCTGGTATAGCCAGTGCTGAAATCCGCAGGGTCATTAGATGCATATTCATTATAGATGTTATTCTTATAGTACTGGCTGGCGCATACCTCGGCAAGCCCTTCCCTGAACCAAAGCGGAACTTTGGTATAATCCCCGCCTGCTTCTTCCAAAAAGCCATTCAAATGATAATGTGTTAATTCATGCGCAACTGCATTCCTCTGCATAATCTTTGCATTGTACTCACCCTGCCCCTCATACATCCTTTCATAAGGCACTGTAAGCGTGTTTGTTGCCTCATCCCATTGCGCAGTGGATTCCGTGCCAGTCATTTTTAGCGTAATCAATGGCTCAAATTTTCTTGCACCTGAAAATACTTGGGTTGAATCCCAATATTGCGCCAGCTGATTTCTGTCGAAGCAGTTTATTACAGAAGCATAAATCTCATATTCTATAAAATGCTTTAGCCATTTTCCTTCCTCATCGCCTGCAGGCTCCACAGCAGTCACTATATTATCAGGCTCCCTGCACACGCCGGAATATGTGCTGCTTTTGTAGCTTTTCCAGCAGTAAAGCCCTTCCTCGCAGCTGCTGTGCGCAAGGCACTCAGCGCCAATGCCTGTATACTCCTTTTTGCAGTAATGCCCTGCATAATCGCATTCAGAGCCTTCCGGGCAGTCATGGTTATCATTGCAGCATTCTTTGCCCTGCCCGCAGCAAGCCATATGCCTGCAGTTGCCTGAAACGCATTCCTCGCCGCTGAGGCATACTCCGCCGTCATAATACCTGGAGCCGCAGTAATGAACCGAAGGAAGGCATCCTATGACATAACGTTTTTTGCCTTCTTCTGAAACCCTTGCGTTCTGTTCTGCGCAGTCCGCGTCTGTCCTGCAGCATTCCCTCAAATATTCACAGCAGACATTATTCTGGCAGTGCTCTGATGCCTTGCATGCCTCGTCTGTTGTGCATGAGCCGCCTGTCTCCTGCTCTGCAACTGACTTCTGCACGCATTTCTCATCAGCGCATTTATAGCCTGGCTTGCAGTTTGAATCGCTCACGCACTCCTGGCATGCGCTGAAATCAAAAAACAGCCCTACTCCGCACATATGCTGCCCTGAAGCGCATGCCCCGCATTTCTTTGAAGCGCAGTCTGCATCTGAATTGCATTGAATGCAGTCTTCAGTGCATTTTCCAGCTTCTGCAAAGAGGTCACAGAAGCCGTCGCCGCAGTAGCTTTCTGTGGAGCGGCACATCTCATGAACGCAATAGCCGCCAGAGCATTCAGAAGCATCCGAGCATGAAGAGCTGTCAGTCTTAAGCTGAGGGGTTTCAGGCGCTTCCCCTGGCGCTGTTGAAGGCGGTATTGAAACAGGTGCTGCTGAAGGCGGCGCCTGCGAAGGCGCGCTTGGAGAGGAGCATGAGCCGCAGTCGCTTGGGCAGGAAGAGCATGTTTCCTGCGCCAGCGCACCGTTTATGCACGCCTCAGCCGTGCCTGAGCAGGCCCCGTCGCCGCACCAGCCGAATTTCTGGATGCGGTAAGCATTGGTGTCTGTAAGGTCGCTTTCGCATGAATAGGAGCGCCCTGGATAGCGGTTGAATTTTATCCCTGTAATTGTTTCGCCAGGGGTTACACTAAATTTGCAGAACATGTCCCCCAAGCCGCTGTTGCTTTCGCAATGGCCAGGCACCATTACCATAAAAGTTCCGCCGCCTGCGCGAGCTCCGCCGAACGTGTCGTAGCATCTCTTGTCAGCTGTGATTTGGATATAGCAGCCCCGGTAATCAGGCGGTATTGCAAGGGTGTAAAGGTATCCTGTGTCAGTCGTGCAGTACCCTGTCCCTGCAGCCCAATTCAAGGGGTCAACTGAATCAGATGACACAAAGCAGGCATTTAATAACAAGAACAATATAAGCACAGCCAGACTAATATACACTTTAAGGTTACAAAACCTTTTTTTCATCACACTAAAAGAGAGCTCTTATATATATAAATATTTCCAGCAGGTTTTTAAGCCTACTTTCATTAAAGAAACTCATGATAACTGCCTTTGAATTCCTCAACAAGATAAAGTGGGACAAGCGTGAAAACCCTTCACTCTATACAATACATATATATGACAGGATTCTGAAGAAAAACATTGAAATCAAATACACAAACATCAAGGAGATTGGCAAGAGCTTCATGACAATCAAAAGAAATGATGAAGAAACAGAAATCCCGTTGCACAGGATAAGGGAGATAAGGAAAAGCAGTAAAATAGTGTGGAAAAGGTAAAGGCTGCTTAGCTTTCTGCGATTGCTGTTTTTGTTTCAGCAATAACCTGCTTTGCCAGCATATACATTTCCTTGTATAGATTCTCTTTTAAAGACAAGCTTGTGCCGTACTGGTACTTTTCCCTGATTTCAATGCTTGTCATATCTTCATTCTTTAAGTCAAAAGAAGCAGCCTTATCAATCAGTGCTTTGCCAAACTGTATTCTGCCTGAATCTATAAGATAGCGGACAAGCGCAAATGTGCATTCCTGGTTCCTTGATTCATACCCGTGCTTTGCCGCAATCGCCAGAAGGCAATGATACATTGCGTAAAACAAGGTGCTTGCAGATATGTCAGAAAAGCCGCCTTTCTTCAGGAAATCGCTTGCAAACAGGTAATGCTCTGCTTTTGCTATATGCTCATTAGCCTTTTCAGTGCTTGGCATTATAATTAGCAATCCCCTGTGCTTTTTGCCTGCTTCCAGCTCTTTTTCTGCTTTCTTCAGGCACCATTCAACCTTGTTTCTTGCGTGGCTCATGCTCAAAACAGCTAAAAGATACAATATTTTTAAAGCTATGTTTTATGATTTTGGAAGATATTCAATATCTCCGGAAATCAGTTTCCTTTAAAGAGAAGCCAGCAAATCAACAAGTTTGCCTTCGCCAAAGGCAGCAATCCCTTTTATCGCTGAAAGAAGGATCTTGTCCCCTTTTTTAACATTGGCTTTGAAATCATCCTCACTTTGGAACAAAGGATGAAGCTTTTTTACATTAACAAGATTAACCCTTTCTATTTCCTTCTTCAATTTATTAAAATTATTTTGCGAAACAACAAGCAGTATGTCTATATCCTTTGCTTGCTTTTGCTTATTTAAAACAGAGCCAAAGAGTACTGCAAGCTCTGCGCTTTTTATTTTTCTTGCCTCATTCAGCCACAATTGAACATAAGGCACTGCGTGCTCTGCCTCATGCCTCAGGAGAAAAGAGGCAAGCATCCTTGCATATTCATTTGCAAAGCTTATCTCAAAATATCTTGCATGCCCCATGAGCTTTGACTGCAAAACCCTTGCTTTCTCCAGCCTTGAAGCTATCTTTAATGCGCCCATCGGGCTTATTCCAAGCTCCCTTGAGATGCTGCTTGCATTATACTGCTTTTCAGGCGACTTAAGCACCAAAAGCACAAGCCGCATTTCGTTTTTTGTCAGCGGTTTCATTTATACTTCTGGTTTAAATATATAAACTTATAGTTTAAATAGATTTCGGTAAGGAAATAAACACTTTTAATATGTATCATGCCCAAAAACAATGAAAACACGCCGGAGGCCGCTCCTTTCTTTGGTTAACAATAGATTTTTAAACAACCCTGTATTATTCAATCACAATGGATTACCAAAAGCTTGGCTTTAAATGCGGATTGGAAATACACCAGCAATTAGAGACACATAAACTCTTCTGCGAATGCCCGTCATTAGTAAATGACACAAGCAGACCCGATATTATCATTAAAAGAAAGATAAGGGCTGTTGCAGGAGAAACAGGGGAAGTTGATAAGGCAGCAGCGTTTGAAAAGCAAAGAAACAGGACATTCATATATGAGGCGTGCAAAACAAGCAGCTGCCTGGTTGAACTGGATGAAGAGCCGCCGCATGATGCTAATGAGGAAGCAGTGAAGACAGCGCTGGAAATATCGCTTTTACTGAACGCAACGCCTGTTGACCAAATCCAGTTCATGAGAAAGACAGTGATTGACGGCTCAAATGTCTCGGGATTCCAGAGGACTGCGTTGATTGCAACTGACGGATACATTGAAACAAGCAAAGGGAGGGTTGGGATACCAACTATTTGTTTGGAAGAAGAGGCTGCAAAGAAGATTAAGGCAGAAAACAACACAGTTACTTACAGGTTAGACAGGTTAGGGGTTGCACTGGTTGAAATCGCGACAGACGCTTCAATCAAGGACCCCGAGCATGCAAAGGAGTGCGCTTCAATATTAGGCATGGCATTAAGATCCACAGGCAAGGTAAAGAGAGGAATAGGCACAATAAGGCAGGACGTGAATGTGTCAATTGCAGGGAAATCAAGAGTGGAGATAAAAGGATTCCAGGAATTAAGAAGCATGCCCCTGGTTATTGCAAATGAAGTAAAAAGGCAGATTGAATTAAAAGAGCCAAAGCCGGAAGTGAGAAAGGCAAATATTGACGGCTCAAGTGAATTCCTGCGCCCAATGCCAGGCGCTGCAAGAATGTACCCGGAAACAGATGTAAAGCCAATAACCATCACAAAGGAAATGGTTGGCTCTATTGTAATTCCTGAATTATTAACTGAAAAGGCTGAAAAGCTTGAGAAGAAATACAATCTGAATGCAGACCTCGCAAAGGAAGTGATTGACTCTGACTTTGATTTTGAAGGTTTTGTTAAGATGTTTCCAAAGATTGAGGCTTCATTCATTGCAAGCGTTATAACAGCTTATCCAAAGGAATTAAAAAGAAGATATAATCTTGAGCCTGAAAAGGTTTCTGGAAATGATTTCAAGGATATTCTCAGCTATTTGAATGATGGAAAGATTGCAAAAGAGGCTGTGATTGAGCTGATGGCAGACGCTGCTTCAGGAAAAAAATTAGACATTGCAAGATTCTCAGCAGTATCTGATGATAAATTAAAGAATGAATTAAGAAAAGTTGTTAATGAAAACAAGGGCGCCTCACTGAATGCACTGATGGGAGAGGCAATGAAGAAGTTCAGGGGCAAGGCAGACGGAAAGAAGATTATGGAATTGCTTAAGGTATTATTGGAGCAATAAGGCTATATTCTTGCAATCTCTTCCGTGGAATAAACCTTTACCGCCTTCTGCTTGCTCTTTAATGGCTTGTCATTTGACCATATTGCAATGTTCATCTTTAATGCAAGCGCCACATAAGGCACATCCTTTTTATCAGGAGAAACATTTTCTGCCTTTTTCACAAGCGGCTTTATTTCCTCATATGGAACAAGCGCTATTCTTCTTTCAAGTATGCCAAAAAACTCATCAAATTCAGAATCGCTGCGCTCTGTTTTCTTTTTTATCAGCTCCCTGTATTTCTCAAATTCCACAAAAAGGAACTCAGGCGCATAGAGGTGCAAGCCTTCCCTGAATAAAAGCTCGGAAGTTATGCTTCTCTTAATCAAAGCTGCAAAAAGTATATTTGCGTCTATAACAAGGTCCATTCAGGCACCTTTAAGAGACGTACCGCTTTGCAAGCTTTTTGCTCAGGCCCGCGCCAAGCTGCAGCGCTTCTTCTTCTGTAATCGCGCTTTTGGACTTGAATTTCCTCAAAAACTCCATGTCCGAAATCTTCTGCAGGAATGCCTGCCTTGCAACCTCGGACCAGTTTATTTCCGCAAAAGATTCCATTTTATGCTTAAGCTCTTCAGGCACTGCCAGTGTCATGGTTGTCATTTTCTTGCTTCCTCCCGATTATGTATGTTTATATAAGATATGTGCAAATATATAAATGTTTCGGAGAGGCAATGAAGAAGTTCCGCGGAAAAGCAGACGGAAAGAAAGTGATGGAATTATTGAAGGCGCTGGTGGAACAGTAGTTTCCGGATTCTTTGAAAAACTTCTAATATTCATTGGCAAAGGTATTTAAACAAGAAGTGCCATCAGCTATAACATGAGAAAGAAAATATATTTAAACGACCCTGAATTTGACAAGCGCATTAGAAATACATGGAGATTGCTTAGAAATAACAATCCCTTCAAAGGCATGAGCACTATGGAAATTCTGAAAAAAGTCAGGGAAGAGCCTTAAGCCTCTGTTGGATTTTTTATTTTCATGCCAAGCCCCCGCCCGAGATGCGAAGAATAATCCTTATCCAGTGTAATAAGCCCGTTGCAGGCTTCTGTCAGTGCAGAACTGAATATAAGCGCGTCTGAAGCCTGCAAAAAACTATCAATTTCTCTTACTGCATTAAGATTAGCAATTGCTGTGAAGGTCAGGGATGTAACTTGAATGCCCCCTTTCCCCAAAAGTTCAATAAATGTGTTTGCTTCTTCACGTTTGGCAGCGCTATCTTCTATTTTTGTAATGACCTTTAGCACTTCACCTAATACAAGAGTATTGGTCAAGAGCCGGTATTTATAACTACCCCTGTTAAAAAATGAGAGGCATTCATCTGAGTTATCCTGCTTTAACAGTATTTCAACAAATACTGACGAATCCACAAAATATTTTGGCCGGTTTTCAAGCCGCCTTTCTATCTTCTTTTGGGTGCTCTTTTTCACATCGCGGCTTATTGAACAGGTCTTTATAAAGTTTGCTTTCAAAAATCGCGTGTTTTTCCGGCAAAAATGGAAAATCCTGCAAGCGCCCTGAAAGGTGTATATAAAGCATCTTCAAAAAGCCACAGGAATTCCAAAGATTCTGTAAGAGGATTTTATTCTCCGAGGAAAAACCCCGCCTAAGCCTTCAGCTTCCCAATATTATCCACAGAAATCCATGCGCTCATTATGCCATAGCCTTTCTTGTTAATATAAAATGGCTGTATCTCTTTCACATTCTCAAGAAAAACCAAAATGCAATATCTTTTCCCTTTAAGGGCAGGAGCATAGCTTGTGCCAACGCCAATCTGCTTTCCATATTCTTTCAATATTTGCAGTGTTTTATCATCATCCAGATTGTCAAACTGCAAAACACGGCTGACAAAAGCTTTCACAGAGACAGGCTCTCCTGAATCCTTAAAATAAACAACATCTCCTTTCTTAATGCAGCCGTAAGGCGCTTTCCTGTTCACATACCACCTTGACTCTATTGTCTTTTCACCTAAGATTATCTTCTGCAAAAGGTTCCGTCTCTTGTTAAGTATTGCAAGGTGCTCCATGCTTTACTTATTGTTCAATTGAATTAAAAGGCTTTCGCCATTACTCCGCACAATTTATAAACCCTTTATTGTTTTTTTATGCCATGACAATCATCCTAAAGATAAGGAAAGATAACCCTGAGACTATTTTGATAAAGCAGGCAGCCCTTATTATAAAAGAAGGAGGGCTTGTTGCTTTTCCAACTGAGACAGTATATGGGTTAGGGGCAGATGCATTTAACGCAAAAGCAGTTGAAAAAATCTTCATTGCAAAAGGAAGGCCTGCAAACAAGGCATTGATTGCCCATATTGCAGATATCAGGGATGCTTACAAGTTAGCTGCTGAAGTGCCGAAAGAAGCTGAGTTATTGATGAAAAAGTTCTGGCCAGGGCCATTGACAATTGTTTTGAAGAAATCAAAGATTGTTCCTGATGCAACCAGCGCAGGCATGGACACAATAGCAATAAGAATGCCGGCAAACAAGATTGCGCTGGCATTGATTAAAGAAGCTAAAACACCTATTGCAGCGCCTTCTGCAAACTTGTCAGGAATGCCAAGCCCGGTAAATGCAGCACAAGTGATTGAAAACCTGTCAGGAAAGATTGACGTGATAATTGACAGCGGAAAAACAGATTTGGGTGTTGCATCAACTGTGCTTGACATGACTGTAAGCCCCCTTGTAATATTAAGGCAGGGCGCATTGGCAAAAGAAGACATTGAAAAGGCTTTGAAAAGCACTATATCTTCCCAGTAATCTTTCTCCACGCTATCCTGAAAGGCCCTGAGCAAATCTTATAGATAGTATTAAGAGTTATAATGGTGAAAGGCCATAAAGGCAGTGGATTTGTGACAAGCTTAAGCTTCCCTTTCTTAAGCGCCCTGACAACAGAATTAATATTCTTTTCAGCATCAAGCAATGTATATGTATACCCAAACTGCAAAAGCATGTGCGTGTCTGAAGTGCCCACCATTGGCTTAGAACACTTCTTAGCTATTCTAACTGCCTTTTTGTTAAAGTTGCATATCTTGGCATAGAAATGAGAATATTCAATTGCGTCAAACAAAGCAATATGCTTCTCAAGATTTTCTCCAAGGCACATTCCGCGCTTGTAGAAGGGGTGCGGCGCAATGACAAAAACATCTTTCGGGAGGCTTTTTAATGATTCAATTGTGGGATAATCCCTTACATCCCCTTTGAAATTTACCAAAACAATTTCCCCTTCCTTGTACCGCATTTCAACAGCAGGAAGCAATAATATCCCTTTTGATTCAGCATAATCCTTGAAATCCCTGTATGTCGTCAAAGGCTCTTTCCTGTATTCTGGAAAATAATCCCCAAGCCTTGTAAGGATGTAATGCTCTGAAAAGCATAAGACATCAAATCCCATTGAAGCAGCCTTGTCTATAAGCTCTTTAGGTGAAAAGCTTGTCTCCATTTCCTGTATATAATTCGTGTGTATGTGAAAATCCGCCTTAAGCATCTGTTTTTAGTGAAAAGAATGGTTTAAAAAGATAGTGAAAGAAAAAAAGCCGAGCTTCGCTGTAATTTAATGCATTTGTTGTTTTCAAAAGAATAAAACTAATTAAAGTGCGCCAGAGGCTGCTCCTTTTATTATGCACAATCCCACAACCTCTTTATATATTCTCAAACTCATTATATAATGCATGGAATGGCACTCTTCTTCTATAGACAATGTGCTGAAAGAGCTTAAGGCGCAGAAAGAGGGTTTGGTTAAAGACACTAACGCATAGAAAGCCCATAAGGGGACACCCCTTATAAACCCCCGAAACAGACAGCCACTTGACACACTTGTCATATGCGCGCCATAGATTTATAAACATACAATGAGAAGTGAAAACTGGAGCTGAAAAATGACAAAAGAATTGACTATTAGAAACTCAACAGCGGAATTTTTGATATTTACTGCGCAGTCCGGGGAAGAATCGATTGAAGTAAACTATGCTGATGGAAATGTTTGGCTTACACAACAAATGATTGCCAAATTGTTTGATAAAGGAAGAAGTACAATAACTGAGCATTTAAATGAGATCTTATGTTTGACAAAGTTTTCTTAGCCCCTCGAAGAATTTGCCAAGAAGGGGATTTTCATTTATAAAGAGCAAACACGCCCCAATACTCTCCCTGATTTTTCTCACTATTTTGCTGATAGATTTTTTCTTCTGTATGCCCC
>JAHJRD010000093.1 GCA_018830945.1 Nanobdellota archaeon
CAACATAATGTCTTGAATCTAGTTCGTTTAGAGTAGATAAATAAAATAGTTTATTATCAATAATCTCCTCGTTTTTCATAATATTTATAAGACTCTACTCTTTATAAATATATCACTTTATTTTGCGGTAAGCCCTTAGTTTCAAAAGATAATAAGCTATTATTTGTAAGGAAGAAAGGAGCAGAAGGAGCATATGAAGGCAGCCCCTACAGTGCATTTGGGGCTTTAGTTTCAGCTGGCAAGGATATAGAAAATGACAAGATATCTCCTAAAAAGCTTTTGGAAAGAAGTATTTCAGGAGAAACAGGCATCGCTATTTGGGAAAGAAGAAATGCAATAAATTATTTAGGAATGAATGTCTATGATGAAAATAGTTCAAAAATCAATAATGGCTATGATACTGTATGGGAGATCGCTATTGATGCCCGGATGGATGAGATTATGTCACTCCTCAAGGAGAATCCTCAATTTGAAGCGAAATCAACAGCAAGCAACGCCATGGCAATTCCTAAAGCATTAGGAGAATTTTTAGCAACCTGCCCAACAACTACATCTGGATTATCAGGAATCTTCAATTATGTAGGCGCTAAATTCGGGCTTGATGAATTATTAGCCCAGTATGCCCTTTACAAGAAGGAAAGGGGAACAGAAGCAGCCGATTTGAAATTTTGTTTTCTCAAATAGCTAAACAGATTTTTTCACGCAATCCGCAACATATTTCGCTTCTTCGTCTGTAAGCTCAGGAAATAATGGCAGAGAAAGTATTTCTTTTGCACATTTTTCAGCAACTGGAAATGAGCCTTCTTTAAGATTAAAATGCGCATAGGCGGGCTGCAGATGTAGTGGTATTGGATAATGCACGCCTGTTGATATCCCAGAATCTTTCAGTTTTTTCATCAACTCATCTCTGTTCTTTGTTTTTATGACATACATATAATAACTGTGCTTGTTTCCCGGAAGCTCCACAGGGGTTTCAACAAGTCCATTTAAAATCTCATTATAGAGCTTTGCAAGGTATCTCCTCCTTGCCACCCATTCATCCAGCTTCCTGAGCTGAGGCCTTAATATGGCTGCCTGCAGAGTGTCAAGCCTGTAATTATAGCCTTCAAATGTAGAATTATACTTGTCCAGCCTGCCGTGGTCAGTAAGCATTTTCATTTTTTCAGCATATTCCTTTGTGTCTGTGACTATAATGCCTGCATCCCCAAAAGCCCCCATTATTTTTGCAGGAAACATGCTGAAAGTGCCTATATCATTATAAGGCGCTTTTCTGCCGTGCTGCTCAGCGCCGTGGCACTGCGCGCAGTCCTCAATAATTTGAAGGCTGTGCTTTTCTGCAATTTCCATCAAATGCTTCATGTCAACCATCTGGCCGTAAAGATGCACAGGAATTATTGCCTTTGTTTTTGGAGTTATTGCTTTTTCCAGCTTATCCAAGTCCATAAGCATTGCCTTTTCATCAATATCAACAAATTTCACTTTTCCGCCAACATAAGATATTGATTCTGATGTTGCTATGAATGTGTTAGGCACTGTTATTACCTCTGCGCCTTTTCCAATGCCTAAAGCAAGAAGCGCAAGATGTAACGCAACTGTCCCGTTTGCGCAGCCGATACCGTATTTTCTTCCGCAGTAAGCTGAAAACTCATTCTCAAAAAGGGATACATCCTCTCCCTTAATAAAAGAAGTATTGCCTATTACCCTGCTTATAGCTTCATCAACCTCCGGCTTCAGCGAGAGGTACCTTCTTTTCAAGTCTACAAGCTGTATGTTCATAAACAAATGGAACAGAAACAGCCTTTATTTAGTTTGCGGATAAGGAAAATAAATGATGGACAACTTCCTGAGCTTCCCGCTGTGAAAGCAGTACAACAACAAGACGTTGGCCTATTTCACTTCTGTGTTCGAAATGGGAACAGGTGGAACCAGGCCACTATGGTCGTCCATCGCTTTTTCTGATGAAAGAACCCCTTTATATAGGTTTCGATTTGCGGTTTTAAGTCTGTTTTTCCCCAAAAGCTTATAAGCATACTTAGAATAGCCGCAGATATGGGGCTTGAGGAGTGTTCAGACCAGGAATTTGAAAGCAGAATTGAACTATCCAGGAAAAAGCGCCTAAGGAACCTTGTTTTTAAAGCAGCAGCCATTATCACAGGAACAGCAGGGATGTACATATTGGCAGGATACGCGCTCTGTACGCGCGCTGTGGAGATAAAGGAGTATGCTGTGCAGGAATCCATCCGAAGGCAGCCTAAAGCGGTTATCGAAAGGCTTGTGGCTGAAATAAGCACTCCTGAGGAAGCTGCAGCACGCATTACAGAAGACATTGACTTTTCAGCTGATTTTGACACAAAAAGGCTTAGCAAGGATGATTATTGGGCATCTTTACAGGAAACATACGGCTTGATGGCAGGGGACTGTGAGGACGGCGCAATTGCTTTCAAGGCAATGCTCAGCGATAACCCTGAATATGATGTTAAGCTTGTGAAGCTAAGGAAAAGCGGAAAGCCAGGGCACATGGCTGCTGTTTATCTTGATATTGGACAATCTCTTTGGGGCTTTGTGGGATTTAATGCATTAAATGAAAATGGCAAGGGATTAATTTTTTCTTCTGCAGAATTCAGCAGCATGGAAGAAGCAATCCATGAATATGCAAGAGACTTGCCTGATACTACAAGGTTCAGATTTGATACATATTATATCATAGAATGTGAAGATGAAGACATTTTATATGGCAGGGACTTAAGCACATTGTCATGCAGGCAGTCTGCTGAATACAGGATTCATGAATAAGGATAGATTTAAATAACCAGGAGGCATATAATAGAAGAGAACAACAGCGATTAGATGCAGCTACCACAGCCTTCTCTAACATTAAAAATGGCAACATACAAATTTGAGGATATTGCGCGCAGGGATTATAATTACTTGCTCAGTAATGTAAGCCTGGGCACAAGCCGGCGCACAAAAGAGCTTCTTCTTATGCAGTCAGTTGAAGGGCATGCAATACTTGGTGACGGCATGTTTAACATTGTTATGGGCACTGAATGGCGCAGAGGAAAACAGCGCCAAAAAAGGAGGAGATTTCAATTCCCTGAAACTACAATAGAGGATGTGATAATTGCTTTAAGGCAGAACCCTGACTTAATAAAACAGGAAAGGCAGGAGATGATAAATGAAGCAACTGATTTCATGCGCAGGCTTATGGCAGGAGAAGAGCTTACGCATTATATTAACAGAAATGGAGAGCCCTTATTTGGGATTAATTTTCTTAAAGACACGAGAATAAGCAACCCTGCGCATGTGCTTGCCGGAGCTTATATTGGCGGAAGAATGGACAAGTATATTGGATGGCGGCAGGAAGCTGAAAAACTTTACGGAGTTGCGACAGGCGGAGGGGTATGCATTGGAGTCAACAGGAAAAAAGCAAAAGAAGCAGGGATCAAACTTGAGCAGCTGGCAAGAAATGAGCATACAGAGGAAGAGATAACCGCGCTTATTGCAGCAGGCATATTGTGCCATGATGTTGGCTCAAGCAAGGATGTGATAAGCTGGTATGTGAGATATAAAGAGGGAGAAGGGACAAGCGATGACCTTGCAGTGCTTTTTGCAGGCACGAATTACAGCTATGACGCCGCAATAGGGCTTTTCATTGCAGACGCGATTGACACATGGGACAAGTATGTTCCTTTCATACACAAGGACGGGCAGGATGAGCAGCTTGCTGACGAAATCTGCGCAGAAGAGAAAAGCATAGCAAAGAAAGTTAAGGGATTTAGGCTTCCTCCAAAAGAAAACGTGCTTGAGCTGATTGCGTTAATTGCAGAGGCTAATTACGACATAATGACAAGCAGCTCACAGCGCTACTTTTTGCAGAAGCAGAAGCACGCGCCGCAGTGCGCGATTGAGAATTATATTGGATATATCCGCACAGGAAACCAGGGAAGGCAGATGCATATAGGGCATCCAAAAAGCAGGCTTTCCAATTATGGCATGTATAAGAGATTTGAAGAAATGAAAACGTATATGCACAGCTAACTTAATGCAAGCATTGCCTTATACCCTTCCTCAGGAAGCTCTGCAATGACGCATCCTTTTTCATTTGTTTGCACTGAGAATATGTAAGGCTCGCCATCATAAAGGCCGTTGCCATTTGCATCATAATAATATCTTTTTTGCATATATTCGCCTTTTTCGCATGATGTGTTGTCTGAGATTATTTTTGTTTCATCAACAAGGATTAATTTTTTCCCATCATAAGGAATTAGCTTTTCCTTTGCAAAAAAAACATCCCTCCCATCAATGTATTGGCTTAATGTTTCCCCTGATTCCATGTCAGTCAGGTTCATATAGACATTGTAAGTTGCGATAAACCCCTGGTTTTCCTTTACTGCATAACCAGTTATATTTCCTTCTGGTTTTAGCAGGAAGAATGCTATTGTGCCTATAAGAATAAGGTTAATCATGATGAACATCTGCTTTTTCATGTTCATAGCTAATGGATTTGCTTATTTATAGCTTCGCATGATAAGATATATAAAGAATAAAACAGCCTTAATAGCCATGGGAAAATATACATTGTCTGCAGCTGCCATGGAAAAGCTTCTGAAAAAGGCAGGCGCCGCGAGAGTCGGCGAGGATGCCAAGGAAGAGCTGATAAAAGTTCTTGAAGAGCACGCATTAAAAATCGGGCAGAATGCACTGAGGTTTACGCAGCATGCAAAAAGAAAGACAGTAACAGGCGCTGACGTGAGGGAAGCTGCTAGGCAGTAAATTCTGTTTCTTTTGTTATCTCTTTTCCTTCGTCTATTTTTAAAACCCGGACAATGGCCCCTTTTCTCTTTGCCTCAAGCCTTGCCCTTGCAGGGTCATTCTTAAGCTCTGGAGGGATTATAATATCCTTTATTTTCAATATATGATTTATTGTAAGTTTTTTAAAATCCTGCTTCACATCCCATGCAAACTCGTCAAGCAAAGCCAATGGCAAAGTTGCGCTGCAGAAATTAGGCTTTATTTTCCCTCCCGGCTTTGGCAGGCTTTTCCCGACTTTCAAGCTGAAATCCTTTGATTTGATATTAAGCAAAAGAAAGTGCTGTGAGAATTTTTCATATAATCTCCTTAACTGGTCTGGCGACAACTGAGTTGAAAGTTCAGCAGTAAAAAGCTTTCCTCTTTTCGAATAATCAACTGTTTCACATATTGCGTCTATTTCATTTTTAAAATCATGCGCAGCTATTATCTTGCCTGAAACATCAGAGCTGTCTTTTATATTGTCTGCAATTATGCCTACAAAATCATTTGCAAAATCAAAGCTTGACTTTATCTTGCAATTTGACTTGCCTTTTGCGATATCCAGAAGAAATCTTTCATACTCGCCTTTGCCGTACCTCACAAACTTGCCATGCGATACCCCGTTTGCCCTGCCTGTAAGAAGCAGCTTGAGCACATTCATTTTTTTGCCTCTTTTTCAAGCTGCTTTAAGTCAAATTCCCCTTCCTTTCTTTTTGTATAGCTTGGATCATTGTAAACAGCATAAAGCAGCCTCTGGACAACGTTTGTTTTTTCTTCAAGAAGCTTCATTCTTTTCTCCATGTCAAGCTTGTACTTGATTTCTTTTCGTTTCTCAGGGTTTACTGCAAACAGGACAAATATTCCTATGTTCTTGAATAAGTCAATGAATATCGTATGAAAAATTCCCAATATTGCGCCTGCAATACCTCCAAAGATATATCTAAACAGCTTTAATATACTGAATTTATTCTTTTTCATTTTACTTCCTTCACAAAGGATGTTTGGAACGCAAGTTCCATTATAGCCTCTTTAATATTGATTCAACAAAGCTTATCAGCTTTTCCGCTTCATTCTTTGTCATTGCAGCTGCTTTGTACGCCGCTTCCCTGTATTCTGTCATGTATGATAATATGTCTGATTTAACGCCGCTGTCAACGCCGTATGAATTTAGGGTTTTCGCCATCTGCTCTGGAGAGCCCTGCAGCTTGAATGATTTTGAAAGGAATGAGTTCATCAATGAAAGGGTACCCTTGTATGCCTTTGCCGGATTTTCAGCGGCAAGCCCTTGTTTTATCTTCTTTAAGCTGGCAAGCGCATTACCTTTGTAGGCTCCTGCCTTTGACACACGGACAGCTGCTTTCTTCGGCTTAGTAAAAGCTGAGCGCATCGGCCCTGTTACCATATAATGCAGGTAAAACCCAAGCATCATGATTGTGCCAATCCCGATTACAACCAGGCCAAGGAACAGCCGGTTATCAGGCTCCTTGTAACTGCCTAATGAAATCTCTTCGTCATTTGCATGAAAATCCATGCCTATGGAAGGCACAGCGCTCTTTGAATCAGCTTTTACTGAAAAACCAAGCAAAACTTCGTTATTTAAGTCAACAGTCACACTGTCTTCAGAAACAGTCGATGCAATGGTAATCTGTTTTGGTGTTAATTTTCCAACAATTGCCTCATACTGCTCCTGCGTGAATGCGTCAGAGTCAAGCGCAATCTTGTCCTTTGAGGTTATTTCTGACAGGCTTCTTAATCTTGGGATGTATTTCTCTTTTTCTTCTTTCTTAAGGAATTCCTCGGAGATTGCAAATATCACTTCTTCAATGCCTTGCCAGTTGGGATCTTTTGGAAAAATCGTTGCAATGCCTGTTGGGCTTATTTCAACATCTACATGCACAGTAGGGGAAACAACAAAAGGCCCGGTGCTGCCAAAATATTCAACAAGGTTTAATGTAACAGTTTCTCCGCCTGACACAGAGTGGAATTCTAACGAAAGCCTTTCCTCAACTGTTTCAGGGATTTCTTCTGCAAATGCCTGAATAGCAAGAAGAATTATAAATACAACTATCATAACCGCCTTTTTCATATACTCATTAAAAGCTATGTTGTTTTATATATTTATCGATAGCCACTTGCCACGTGACAAACACGCAAAGCGCTTATAAACCCCTTCCTCTTACCTACAAAAATGATAAGTGTCAGCTCTTTAACAACATACCTTTACTGCCAGAGAAAGGCTTACCTTAATTATGTGCTTAAAATTTACGGGCCTGGAAGAAAAGAGGTTGTGTCAGGCAAGATAAAGCACGCTGTTATTGAATATGTGAATGATGATGAAAAAGAGATTGTTGAAAGCATTGATTCTGCATCTTTGGAAGACATTGAGATTGCATACCGGTCAAAATACTACAAGGCATTGGGCTCAATATTGCTAAAATACAGGCCTGACCTTGAAAGGCTTAACCTTAAAGAGCAGGCAATGGCAGAGGTGTGGCCTGTGTTATTAAAAGAGGCAAAGCTTAGGGCCAAGAATGTTTCTGAGTTTATTTCAAGGCACAATGTGTTTGGTTTTGCGCTTTGGGAGAAGTTAACGCCAAAGTATGTGTCTGAAGTTCCTGTTGCTTCATTTGCTTTAGGCTTGAACGGCAAGATAGACAAGGTTGAAATGCATTCTGAAACAAGTGTTTTGCCTTTTGAAATGAAAAGCGGGAAAGCTCCTAAAAGCGGCATCTGGGACAACCACCGCGTTCAATTGGCTGCTTACATCATGCTTTTGAAAGAGAAGTATGCTGATGTTAATGAAGGATATGTTGATTATATTGATGCAAATGAAAAAAGGAAAGTTGTTTTAAACCCTTTTATCGAGGATGAGGTTAAAAAGCTTATAGTAAAGGTTAATGAGCTGAAGAATTCTACAACCCCTCCTGAGAAAGACAAGAATCCTGCAAAGTGTGTGAAGTGTGAGCTGAGAGAGCAGTGTGATGCGTTGAAGTAGGAGGTAAAAAAGGTCATGGAAAGCTTTAAATATAGGGGGCAATACATTAAAACCAACATGAGCCCCAGTGTTCTTACGGGGACGCTGGATGACCTTTTCTTTTCAAAATGACACAAAAACTAGAACATACAATTGTCTTTATTGACGCAGGATACCTCTCTAAGATATCGAAACATTTTGGAAACGGGAAATACCTGAAGCTGGACCTTGTCAAATTTGCCAAATATCTTGCAATAAAGCA
Organism: Nanobdellota archaeon; assembly: GCA_018830945.1. Lineage (GTDB taxonomy): Archaea > Nanobdellota > Nanobdellia > SCGC-AAA011-G17 > GW2011-AR17 > UBA9640. The sequence goes on from JAHJRD010000093.1 coordinate 8,028, forward strand.
GGGGCTTTGGTGTGAACATATATTTTATTATACAGCCCCACCCTTTCAAAGCTCAAAACCTACAAAAGAAGAAGCAAGGAGAAAAGCAGGCTATGACTCGTTTATCAGCAAGATACAAAGAAATAAGGAAGTTACAGTAAAAGAAGGCAGACTCCAGAAAATCGGCAGGGAATTTATTCAAAAAGGCGTTGATACGCTGATTACTATGGATTTGACAGAAGAAACAATAGGGCGAAAAATAAAGGCCATTGTTTTTCTTGCATGCGACACTGACTTTGTACCTGTGCTTAACAGAATCAGGAGCAAGGATGGGATTAAAGTAATTTTATATTATTTTACAGACAGAAAGAGGGATTCCCTGTTTTCTATGTCCAACCACATCCTGACTGCATGCGATGTAAAAGCCCTGCTGACAGATGAGCATTTTAAGCGCAATCTTAAGGCGGAAAAAGATTAAGGCATTGCATTGAAGTAAAGCATTCTCACTATGTTCGAGGCTTCACTCGCTTATCTCGTAAAGTATATGAATTACATTATCTCTGTAATTCTATCAAGGAGGTGTGCCGAATGTTTGATTTTTTAAAGAGACGAGCCCAGAAAAACAAAAGAATAAGGCTTGGCGCTGAAAGAGCAGAACAAGAAAGAATAGCAGCTGCAGAAAGGATGCAGGAAGAAATGCGCATAAGGGCTAAGGCAAACAAGAGAAAAAGATTCCAAAGATAAGCAAATTTTTAACTAAGGAAGCTTTAAATAACATTAAGATTTAGATTCTCATATGATAAAAAGAGGATATATTATTCTTAGTGTTTTAATTATTTCTATTTTAGCTGTCCAGCCTGTTTCAGCCGGCTTTTTTGGAGATATTTTCAATAAGATAACAGGCAGGGTTACTGATGATATTGTGGAGCCAGTTCCCCCTGAACCAGATTCAGTACCAGCATCTGAGCCAGAACCTGTACCGCCGGAAGAAACACCCACTGAAACAGAACCAGTTCCTCCTGAACCGATAATATGCCCAACAATCACCCCCCCTGTGTGCCCTGATGAAACAACCACTTGCCCTGAGGAAACAGGCGAAGACGGATGCCCAGCATGGAATTGTGATACTTGTGAAACAACAGAGCCTATTCCTCCAGAAGATGAATGCCTACCGATTCAAACGACTATGACTTGTGGCGCAGAAGCGTGTGAAGGAAAGGATTTAGGGGATTGTCTTTGCCCGATGAAAAAAGATGAAAAAGGATGTTCTTATTGGGATTGCGATTCCTGTAAAACACCAGTGCCGGATAACTGCCGCAGGATTATGCTTGAAAACGGAGCAGAAGTGACTGAGTGTAAAAAAGAGTGCCCAGGCATACCAGGCGGCGCTATAGAAAAGTGCAAGGAATCCGGCGGCAATGTAATTGAAAGAAAAGACCATTATGGATGCCCTTTCATAGAGTGCGAGTATGATGTGGGAGAACAATGCCCTTCAGCTGAAGAAATGGAGGCAAAAAAACAAGCTTGCCTTAACCAAAACCTTAAACCGATTATAGTGAGAAAAGCGGAATGCGACACAGTCAAGTGCCAAAGAGTTGAACCTGAAAAAAGATGTGCCGAGGATGTGAATGCAAGGAAAGAAATCAAAGAAAAATGCATGGAATCAGGCGGCGAAATTGCCAAGCGTTTCGATGATAATGGATGCCCTATAACTGTCTGCATTGACTCAGGACAAGAATGCTCTAAGAATGTGCCAGAAGAAGCTTACAAGAACTGTGAAATAGAAGAAGGGGACCTTATGATCAAAAGAGATGCAGAAGGGTGCATTGTGTTTATTGACTGCGCTAAAAGAGGCAAAAAAGAGGTTGGCTATGAAAACATAGAAGAGATGCCCTCTGCTGGAACACTGTTAGCAGTAGCCCTTAAGCTTGAAAGCCTGAAGATTGATTTTGACAAGCTGGCTGCAAAGGTAACAGAGATAGCCAAATATTATGAAGGCACAGGGAATGGATTGGAAGCTGCGAGGTTCAGAAAGGTTGCCGAATTATTTTCAAGCGCTATAAATAAGCTTGATGAAATAAAAATCAAATTCAGAGAGAATGCAAAGGATATGACAGAAGAAGACTTAAGAGAGTTAAAATATGATATCAAATATGTGTCTGAAGTCATTATGCAGGACGCTCTTTACATCATACTTGGCGGAGAGATAGAGCTAGGAGGCGGCACTGGTGTAACAGAAGAAGGATATACAAACTGCGGCAGTGATGGCCAGTGTTGGAGAGAGGCTGTCAGGCTTTGTGAGCCTGTTATACATAGTCCTAGGCCTAGTGATCCTATACCTCTAGATTCAGCCATAACAGCCAGGATTCATGGATTGGATGAAGATGGATTCTGCATGATAGACGCTGAAGTCAATGGATACTCCATGTTCTGCAAAGTGAAAGATTATGCAACACTTAATACAGATGGCCCAGAAATACTGGAATTTTGTGAAGGTAACATGGTTGAATGGCTACTCTCTGGGGTAAAAGATGCCGAGCCGCCAAAAGTAAAGCCAGGCAAATGTGCTAACAGGTGCGGTGATGGAATCTGTCAAGAAAAAGTGTGCATGGGCAATGGCTGTCCTTGCCAAGAAACATTTGAAAATTGCCAAAAAGATTGTGATGGCATGCCGAGCAAGTTCAAGTTCTGCACTGAAGAGGACGAGAAGGAATTTAAAAACTGCCAGGATGAAGGTGGCGCCCCTCAGAGTGATCCAAGCAAGTATGGAAACTGTGAGATATACACCCACTGTGCAATAGAACCTGAAACATTAGCAGACTGTGATAAATATGTTGACATGGCTATAAAGAATGACTGTTTTATAAAAATTGCAGAGAAGACAGGGGACAGCAGCATATGTTTGAAAGTGACTGTACCAGATAGAAGGGATAAGTGTTATGTCAAGACTGCAGAAACAACCAGAGACAGTAAGCTATGTGAGAATATAGTAGATGAAGATATCAAAAAGCACTGCTATGATTCTGTTGCAGGAGAATCCCCTTCAAGTCCTGAAAGAGAAAGAATCGGGCCTGTAAAAGCTGAGGAAATTGCCGGAGAAATAGTTTTTACAGAGGATTTTGAACAAGGGCTTGAAAATTGGTATTCTTATAGTGCAAGCGATGCCATGCCTGCAACCGGTTGGGATACAATGACAGAAGAAAATGGCAATACTGTTCTGAGAGGAACTGACCATAATTGGATAGACCTTAAGGAGAGGGAATGGACTAATTATATATTTAAAGCCAGGTTCAAGATAATCAGCGGAAGAATGCACTTTAATTATCGCCTTCATAAGGAAGGTGATTTTAGGCGTTATTATGTCGGAGTTAATAGAGATGGAGAGATTTACTTAACAAGAAGCACGCCTCCCACCCATATTAATTTAATTAATAATAAGGTGCCACTTCAGTTAGACGACGGCTGGCATGAGTTTAAAATGGTTGGTTATAACAACATTCTTAATATCTATATAGATGATAAACTTTTAATTGAATATCAAGATGTTGGAACCCCCGCTTTACCAGGCGGGATTGCCTTTGAAACTCTTGGTGGTGGAGAGTTTTTGATAGATGATATTGAGATTCAAATCTCAGGCAAGAAAGATGTCATTGGAGGTGGTAATTAAATGATTAGAAAAATCATAACAATCAGCATTATTATCCTGCTTTTGTTTACAATAGCCGGATGTGCTGCCAAAGAAGACATTAAATCAGAAGAAGAAGCGCAGGAAGCTGTTGTAGACGTAAGTGGAGATATATCTGACATATCAGACACGCTTGAAGATATTGAAAAGGATTTAACTTAGCGCTCTATCTCGCCAATATAAACATTGCTCACGTCTTTAATTCTTTTTATCCTTCTTACCATGTCCTGCAGATGAGAAAGCCCCTTTGACTCAATTGTAAAGCTGCACTCCACCATGTCATTATGGATTGCCTTGGCATTGGCAGACTTAATCTGCGTTTGAATTGAAACAAGCGTGTTCAGGATTTCTGCAAAAAGCCCTGTCCTGTTTACCGCATCAACCTTGACCTCAATTGTGATCCCTGACACATCAATCCAGGATGCTGCATGCTTTGCCTTGCGCACTTTTGCAAACTTCTTAAGATTATGGCAGCCAAGCTTGTGTATTGCAGTGCGCCCTGTTTTTGTAACAATTGCTAAAATCGGCTCTCCAGGGAGCGGATGGCAGCATTTGGCAATGCGAATTTTTGGATTATTAATGCCTTCAACATCAATTATGCAATCCTCCAGCTCTTTCTTCTCCTGCACAAGCCTGCCGGGCGCCTTTACAGGAATTTTGTCTGTTTCCTTTATCTTCTGCCTTATCTTGGACCTTGCTTTTGACGTAACAACAAACTTAAGCCAGTCCCTTGAAGGCTTCTGCAGCCTGGAAGTTAATATTTCCACCTGGTCCCCGTTTTTTAATTGAGTTCTTAAAGGCACAAACTTGCCGTTGACTTTTGAGCCTATGCACTGGTCCCCAACTCCTGAATGCACTGCATATGCAAAATCAATGACACATGAGCCGTTAGGAAGAGAAACTGAATCCCCTTTTGGGGTAAATGCGTAAATTTCATCTTCAAAAAAGTCAACATGCAGCATCTCCATGAACTCCTTTGAATCCCTCATCTCTTTCTGCCACTGAAGTATCTGTTTTAACCAGTCTAATTTGCTGTCAAACTTCCTGTCACCATATACGCCCTTGTACTTCCAGTGCGCTGCAATGCCCCCTTCAGCAACCTTGTCCATCTCATCTGTCCTTATCTGTATTTCAACAGGCTGCCCCTCAATCATCACAGCAGTATGCAGGGACTGGTACATGTTGCTCTTGGGCATTGCAATGTAATCATCAAACTCTTCTGGTATCGGCTTCCACAGGTTATGCACAATGCCCATGACTTCATAGCATTCCTTTACTGCTTTTACAATAACTCTCAGTGCAACCTGGTCATATACATTCTCAAAACAGCAGCCTTTTTTCTGCATTTTCTTGTATATGCTGTAAATGTGCTTTGGCCTGCCAAATATTTTCAATGGTTTTATGCTGTTCTTTTCAAGCTCTTTTGCGAGATTCAGCTGGATTTGTTCTATCTCACGCCCCCTGTGCTGCATGTTTTTCCTGAGCTTTTCATTTATATCCCTGAAAATCATGGGCTCAATCTGCGCAAATGCAAGGTCTTCCATTTCTGACTTGATTGAATGCAGGCCTAGCTTGTATGCAATAGGCGCATAAACATCCATTGCCTCCCTTGCAAACCTTTTTCTCCTTTCTTCCCTTAATGAGGATAATGTTCTCAGGTTATGCAGCTTGTCAGCCAATTTCACAAAGATAACGCGGATATCCCTTGCGCTTGACATTATGACTTTTCTTATGTTCTCTGCGCTTCTTGTCTCATTATCAGGTATCTGTATCTTTGAAATCTTTGTAAGCCCCTCCACAATGCCTGCTATGTCTGCATTGAATTCCTTTTTTATGTCAGCAACGCTTACCTTTGTGTCTTCCACAAGGTCATGGAGCAAGGCAGCTGCTATTGACTCCTCATCAAGGTTAAGCTCTGCAAGAATCAGCGCAACATGCAATGGATGCTGTATGTAAGGCTCTCCTGAATCGCGCCTTTGGTCTGCATGGTGCAGTTTGGCAAAATCATAGGCTTTTTTTATTAGCTCAGTATTTGCCTTTGGATTGCTTTTTTTCAGGATAGTGAACACTTTTGATAGCTGCATGAGATAGAATATGAATTATAAGTTTATATAGATTTGTAGGACTCAAGCTTTATATCTAAAATAGAAACGAGGTTAAATATACCGCCTACTACTGCAAGCTTATGCCTCAAAACAAGCTCAAGAAGTGCTTTGATGAAGGAAAAACTAAGGGAGAAAGGCACAAAGGATTGCGAAAAAATTTTCCAAAGGAATAGGCAAAAGTAAAAAAGCGGCTGGAATAAGCGCCGGCTCTTACGCTTCTGCCTTTACCATAAATCCTTCTTTTTCAAGCACGTAATCCACAACCTCGCCCTTGTGCAGGTTGTATGCCTCTGCAAGCGGCTTTGGTATGCGCAGTGTCATTGAGTTCCCGACAACCCCTATTTTTGTTTTCAGCGCATTTTCCTTAATAAGCTTGTTCAGCTTTAATATCGGCGCTACCCCGCGCGGGTCAAGAAACTCTTCCCTGCATTTTCTGCATTTCCAGCCTCTTACCTTAAACCCATGGAAGTCTGTAAAAAACTCCCCTGCCCTGCCGCCGCAGGCGCATTCTATCTGTTTTTTGTCCAGCATTTTTCTCCCTCCTTGTGTTTTGTTAGCCCTTTCGGGAAGCTTATTTTTCCAACGTGAATAAGCAGGAACATGCATTCCTTCTCAACAGCTACTGCCTTGATAAGCTTGCTGCCCTTTCTTAGCCCCTGCTCAAATGTCCCTTTTTTCCTTCTGCTCGTAGAGCAGTCAAAGCCTTTTTCAAGGATTTCCGCGATATCATCCATGTCAAGCCCGCACTGCATAATCTCCGTTGCCGCTTCTTTTGTCGGGACTATCGGCTTGCCTTTACATTTCGGATAAACATTATCAATATTCATGTATATCCTTAAATATAGATGTGTTTATCTATATAAAGTTAACGGAGATTCACCTGCCAGCCTAAAAGAAGGCGGCTTATAGAGAAGCTTTCTGCTTATTCTTAAGCGCTTTAAGTGATTTAAAGTATGGCGGAGCCCGGCCTTCTTTAGGATAAGCTTTATATTCTCTGCAATATTCCTTTCTATCCATGAGATACTCAAAGCAAACCCTTGTAAAGCAGATTGGGGCTGAAAACCAGAAAAAGATTGAGGCTGCAAGAGTTGTTATTGTTGGGGTTGGAGCAACTGGCAGCTCTTCTGCTGAGATGCTTGCCCGCGCAGGCGTTGGAAACTTAGTTCTTATTGACAGGGATATTGTTGAATTGACTAATTTGCAAAGGCAGTCCTTGTTTACAGAAGCGGATATTGGAAAGCCCAAGGCAATAGCTGCAAAAGAGGCATTGCAAAAGATTAACAGCAGTGTAAACATAACAGCTTTTCCTAATGATTTGGATTATGACAATGTTAACCTGCTTGAAGCTGACTTGATACTTGACTGCACTGATAACTTATTTACAAGGTTTTTGATTAATGATTATTGCAAGAAGAATAAAAAGCCGTGGATTTATTCAGCTGTTGTCGGGGTTCAAGGCATGACAATGAATTTCCTGCCTTCTTCAAAAGTTTGCTTTAACTGCATGTTCTCCCTTGTTGAAGGCATTGAGACATGCGAGACAGCAGGCATATTAAACACAGTTCCGACTGCTGTTACTGCGCTGCAAGTTACTGAAGCATTCAAGATTCTCACAGCACAGAAAGCTAGGAAAAAGCTTTTGCACATTGACCTGTGGAAAGGCGCATTTGAAGAAATCACAGTAAAAGCAGACAGGAAGTGCAAAGCATGTAAAGGTGAATATGAGTATCTTGACGGGAAAAAACAGGAGATTATAAAGTTTTGCGGCTCAAGCACATTCCAAATGAAAGGCAAGTTTGATTATGAAGAATTAAAAAGAAAGCTTAATATGGTTGGCAAGGTTGTTGACATGGGAATCTGCTTCAAGTTCAGCTCAATGATAATATTCCCTGACAGGGTCCTGATAAAAGCCCAGAATGAGCAGGACGCCAAGGTATTGTATTCGCAGGTTGTTGGGAATTAGTTGTCTTCTGATAGTTACCATAAAAAGTATCTTCTTCCCTGCTTTCATTCATCAGGCACTATGAATTGCCCTGTCTTCCCGTCAATCCCGATTACAGGGGCAATATACGGATTTGTTATCTTTCCTGTTTCATCCTTTCTCAAAGGATTTTCGGCATCAACAAGATAAGGATTGCCATTCCTGTACACTATATTAAAAGCGTGGGCGCCTGCTCCGACAACATCTTCCTCTTCAAAAACCCCGTTGATAAGGAATGATGCTCCCCCTTTCTGGGCAGACAACTGCACAAGCACTGCTTTCTCAAGGCATTCTCCCAGCTTTGCATTAAATGCCTCTGAAAAAGGGATTCTTGCCCTTCCATTGAATAAATTAAAGACCTTGCCCATTGAAGATTCAAGAGCCCTGTGCGCAGGGCCGTAAGGCACTGTACCAACTGGATAATCCCCTAACTGCTTGTAAATATCAGGATCATCAATCTCATAGGAAAGCCCCATGCTTTTTTGTACAACAGAGCCTTTTTGCAATTTGCTTATCACAACCCTTGGATGTGACTCGGCAAGCTCTTCAAGGCGCTGCCTGATTTCATTTGGATTTTGGTTATTTGCTTCCATTTTCATTAAACCGCTTTTCAAGAAGCTCAGGCAGATTCTCAGCAGATGCTGCCATTCTTAATAAGGTAGCACTTTTTTCCACAAGCAATTTTTTCACGCTTTCACTGCTCATCAGGCCTCCTGTAATCCCAATTAACTGCTTTCTCCATTCTTCCCACGTAATTCTGCGCAACATCAAGAATATACACTTCTCCGCCTGAGTTTGTGTACCTGCACCACGCGTGCCCGCCTTTGTCAGTATTCCTGTCAATGCTTATATTTCCGCTTACAAAGCCGTCTTTCCTGAATAATTCCAAAAGAGCTCCGCAAGCCAAAGCCATGTGCCTGCACACGCCAACCTGATTCTCAATAAAAAGGTCCAAAGCAATTTTGCCGTCTTTTCCGCAGCGCGCAAGCCTTACAATCGCATCAACTGCTTTCTCATCGCAGGCAGTCATTGTTTCTTTTACTGTTTCATATACAGCCCTAAGCACCATGCATTTTACTATATCCTTTTCAGCAAGCCCCACAAGGGCTTTTTCCTTTGCCTTTTCATAGAGTTTTCTTATTGCAGGATATTTATCAGAATCAACAACAATCGCTTCTCTTTCTCCTGCGCCAAGATAAACACCTTTATCTATTGGAGAATCCCTGTGAATTATCTTTCTTCCTAAGTAGGATTCGCCTTCAAGCACGTCTTCAAGGCGCTTTTCTGAAAACATAGTCCTGCTCCAGTCTGCCATATTATAGCCCTCCGCCAGTAGCTCGGAAATTTTCCAAATTGCATCCCAACTCTCTTGCTATTCTGTGCAATTCTGTGTTTACATTACTGCTCCCCCGCTGGTATCCCGAAAGGCTTTCAACAGTAACCAGCGACGGGTTGTCAATGCCATACAAAAGCTTTGTTTCAGGAGTAACCAGCATTCCTATATAATTCGCATCAAACCCTATCTGCCGCCTAAACTCATCAATATCCTGCTGAGAGAAATTCCTTGCAAAATAATTGCCATGCTTCCTTATCGTCCCTATAGTATGCGTGTGAAACATTACATAGCGGTAGTCCGGGTTTCTCTCAAAAAATTCATTTGCAACTTCTACCCTGTCTGTTTGAGGCCTGACATGCCCTTCACTTCCTATGCCTAACATGAAAAGCGAATCTATCGGGCAGTATTCTCCCCTTTGCCTGTAGAATAAAACGCCGTCAACCTCTTCTGACAGCAATGCAAGGTTATCCAGCCTTTTTTCAATATCCCTTGGTAATACCACTGTTCTTGCCATTTTTATTCCCTGAATTCCGGTCCTGCATACGACCTTGTCAAATCAAAAGGACGTACAGCAAGCTTAAGCCTTATACTGCCGTCAGGCCTGTACATTGCTTCATAATGATTTCCCTCTGCATCTTCACAAAGAGTCTCATACATTCCATTGCCGTTAATGTCTTCTGCCCTTGGGCTGCAGTTTTCTAATAGATGTTCAGCCTGATCCAGAGGCACATACCCTGGCTCTGTTGGCCTTGATTGATTCATATTGCATGTAATTGCTGCAAGAACAGCAACCACTAAAGCAGGAAGCCCTACAGCAACTCCTTTTGCAATTCTTGCATCTCTCCTTTCCTGCTCTGCTCTTAAATCATGGTTGTATATGTTTCTTTTTCTGAACATTTTTATTCCTCCTTCAACTGCGTTGATAGTCCTGAAAAAGAGGCCACAATCCCCCGCTCTTTCAGCTCTTTAAGGAAATGCTCAACATTGTTTGCAAGCTGCTCAGGATTTGTCTTGTCTGTAATGTTTACGTCAATGCTGATTCTGCTTGGCTTGAATTGTTTTGTTTGTTCCATTTTTAGTCCCTTTTAGATCTCCCCATCTCAACTTGGCTTTTATATCCAATGCTTGAAGCGTAATCCCCCACTATCTGCTCTACCACGCTCTGCGGAGCTATGTTTTCCAAAAATGCATTGCTTGCGCTCGCCCTAATCTGCCTGCAGCCTGGATCTATTTTTATCTGCCCAAAACCAAGAGTTTCATCAAGTATAATTTTGTCAAGCATCATTTGTTTCTGTATTCTGGAAAGAGTGTCTCCAGCCCTCAGCTGCAGTCTTCCTGTATTGTCTTTTATAACAACAAATGTATAAAGGCCATCAGGAGGCATTTCCTGTAGATATGGTTTAGTTTCCATTTTATTTTCCTCTTTATTGTTCCCAAAGCACAGGGTATCCCTGCGCATCGTATTTTAGCATGTAAATATGCCCGTCAAGTCCTTTCTGGTTTTTGTCTTTTGCCATTTTTATTTGCCTCCGACTGCATCTTCAACATCATCAACAAGCCTTCCAGCAAGATTATGTGTTTCTGCAAGCAGAGCCCTTCTTTCCTGGGGTGGATTGCCGCAGCCTCTTGAGCTTGGCTTCGGCGAATGGTTCCCGCCTTCAACAACCCTTCCGCTCGTAGTAATTCTAATCTGCCTTCCGTAATTCGGCTGCACAACTATGATGTACTGCACGCCCTGCGGACTTGTATAATTCCCGCTCTTCGGCGCAAGAACATGCTCAGGCTTGACAGAATGTTCCAGCGTTCTGTTTCTTGAACGCCTTCTGCCCGGGTTCCGCTGGCTTCCTGAATGATTCTGCCCTGCAGCATCCATTGGCGCATTGTAATTGTTTTCGTCTTTTCCGCAGCCGTACTTGCATCCTGTAGAAAGTGCAAGCGCGACCACAATTGGTGTTATATATCTTTCGTAGCTCATTTTACATCCCCTCCTGCGTTGCAGGAATTCCATATATTCCGTTTTCATCGCATGACAGCTTTTGAAGGCTTCCGTCAGGCAGCCTCACGCTTGGGCCTCTTTCAGCAAACCCCTCGCATGTCAGCTCAAGCTTGTTCAGCTCAGCAATTTGCCTGGATTGTTCTCTGGATTCTTGCCCAGATAGAAGAAGACCGCCTGCACCAAGCCCTGCTATGAGTATAGTATAAGCTGCTGCTTTTCTAAATGGCATATACAGTTTGCCGCCAATAGAATACAATCCGTCCCTCTCTGGTGTTGCTACCTCTGTCTTCACTTCCGGCTTATCGCCCTTCTTGTTGGATTCCATTTTTTACCCCCTCCTGTGTTTTGAGAGTCAGGAAAACTCTTATTTGTTACTATTTAGTGATACTAACTAGTATATAAAACTTTCTGTGAAAAGTTGCAAAAGTGCCCTCTAATCGCCGTATAAACCCTGAAAACAAAGTTTTATAGGCTAATAAATCTCCCCTCGTAAAAGCTCCCTTGAAGAATAGGCCATCTAGCTTTCCACAATCTCTTTCAGCTTTTGTATAATCCACTTGAATTCAAGCTCATTCTGCTTAAGGTAATTGCCGCTTACATTAAATCCCCTGTAGCCTATATCGTGCCTTACCCTTCTTAATTCGTCAATTTTCATTGTTTCATATTCAAAATCCGGCGCGTGTTCCACAAGGTAAGAAATGAGGCATATATGGTTTGAGCAGTCAAATCCTTTTTTGTAAAGCAGGGCAAACATAATCTCCTTCATTATTTCGTAATACGCTTCAACTTTAAGCGCTGAAAATTTAGAATCAATCTGCCTGTCCCAGAATTCAAAGCGCAGCATTGCCATGCTAATAAGATGGCTGGCGCGCTCTGCATCAGGCACAATGCGTGCAACAGCACCCTGCTCAATGCATTCTTTCCAATTCATCAGTTTTTCCATCGGGAAATTGCTTGTAAAAGCCCTTAATAAAGCTTTTCCATAAAATTCCGCAAATATTTCAGCAAAGCTGGAAAAGTTTCAGCATTGGCGGAAAATCAGCGCAAATATCTACTGCTTTCTGAAAGATTTACAGCCTGTCTAATTTCACAAAACCATATAAGATTATTCCGTTAAGCACATTGTTTTGCAGCGGCGAGGCGAGATTCCCTATTTCAGGCTCAAAAATAACGTGGATTTCCCTGCCCAATGATTTTTCAAATTTTGCCAAATCCAGCTTTGCTTCATGCGCTTCAACAAAAAGGTCTATATCGCTCCCTTTCCGGTAATCGCCTTTTGCGCAGCTTCCGTAAAGGATTATGCAAGAGGGCAGCGCTTTTTCCCATACATATTGTATTAGCCCTGACTGGCTTATCTGAAATACAATCTCATTCTTCTTATAAAAGAGGTAATGCTTGTTTTCAGTGTTTGCGCGGTACGTAGGATAAAGGGTTGTCTTGTTGATTGTTACAAGTTCAAGTTTAACAAAAGGAGTTATATGGTTAAGCACAGTCGCATGGTTCTGCTTCAGCCTCCTTGCTATTTCCCTTATGGAAAAGCCTGCATCAGGCTCTTCTATAAACAGCTTCAGCATCCTGTAGTCCGTATTTTCAAAAATCTTATGCATTTTAATTGGTTAATAAAATAACCACCTGGTTAGAATAATAACCATAAGTTAATAAGCTTTGCGGAAGCTGCTTTCCCTCGTAAAAGCCGCCTTCCAATTACTGCAACAGCCCCTCAACCTTGGTTATAAACTCATCCGCATCTGCAAACGCAGACAAAGCATTCTGCCTTGCAATAGCAGGAGTCGCATCATACTGCGCAGATTCCCTGTTTGTTTTTGCCTGCGCGAGCTTTGTTATCATCGCCTCGCTTAATGAATAAGCATTTGAAAGGCTGTGCAGGTGCTTTGCATCAAGCTTCTTCTTAAGCACATAGGCATGTTCAAGCACTGCAAGCGTTGCTGCATGGCTTCTTGACTTGAATGAGATATTTGCGAGAGCAGCCAGTGCAGAAACATACATTGAATAATAAGCTATTATGACAACCCAGTCGTATGCCTCAAAATCCGAAGGCATGCTTAACATTTCCTTAAAATCATCTTTATTGGAAATATCCATAAGAAAGGCAGCAAGCGCAAAATTCTTTCTTGCTTTCTTAAGGAAAGGCTGTTTCAGCCTTATGAATGAAACATCTTTTTCCAGCTGTTCTTTCTTGAAATATATGCTGATTCTTCTCTTGAGCATATATTCCTTTTTCATGCAGCCATCTCCCAGAAAAGCTCAAGCCCGTACAGCGGAAGCCCATACCCCTTTGCCTCTTTTCCTATGTTAAGCCCTTTTGAAGCAAGCATTTTCCTGAATTCAGCAATATCCGCAATGACAGGGCTTACCTTGATGCTATGAGAATAGCGGAAACCAGCGCACTGCCTTTCAATCTCTGCCCTTAATTGCTTGTTTTGAATGCTGTCTATTATGAAAAGCAAATCCACATCTGAATCTTTTGCCGCACCCCCCCTTGCATAGCTGCCAAAAAGTATTATTGAGCGGATGCCTGTTTGAAGATGGTTTTCCATGTTTAGCATCAAATTTTCAGATATTCCTTTCAGCTTTACATTGCTTTTGAATAACTCCTCTTTCCTTGCAATATCCGCTTCCTGCAGGAAATGCCTTGCCTTTTCGCTTTTTAAGTTAATGAAGCACTGCTTTGCCCTGCCGACTTCATTTATTGTTATTATGCCTTCCTTGTGCATTGCTGTCAAATGGTTGTATGCAGGCCTGTACCCTATTTTCAGTGTTCTTGCAATTTCCAGCATTGTCATCCCCTTATCCAGATTTTTCCTGAACAGCCTGATTATTTTAATTAATGTCTCCCTTCTCATATTATTCACTTAATGAATAATGTTATTCACTTTTATAAATGTTTGCTTTTTCAGGCTGACTTTTTTAATAACAGATAGTTATTTCTTAACTGCTTAATAAGGGTTTTCCCTGAATTTCCGCAAAATTTCCACCAAAACCGGAAACTCTTATGGCTAAAGCGGAAAAGCATAAGCAGAAGCCATGTTTCAGGCAGTGATTTCCAAAGTTTCTGAAAGCGAATTTTGCTTCCCCTCGGAAAAGCCGCCCTCGCTTCAATCAATAAAATGTTTTATTTGCAATAGAATTACTTTCTGCCTTTTTTGGAAGCAATGTGGGCTCTTGTTTCTGTCCTTCTCACGCTTCTCGCCTCGCGCCTTGCCACTTTTTCTGCCATTTCTCTTTTCTTTTCCGCTTTCCTTGCCAGTTCCTCTGTATGCTGCGCAGCTTTTTCAGCAACCTCTCTCCTCATCCTCTCGCTCTCTTCTCTCTGTCTCAGTGCTTTTTGCTCAGCCCTTGCCCTTTCAGCTTGAACTCTTGCTTCCTGCGCAGCTAACTCTGTTCTGCGCTCAACTTCCTGCTCTCCCTTTTTAAGATGCTCTTCCAGTTCTTGCTTCTGCCTTGATTTTTCTTCTGCTGTTAAAACTCTCTTTTCGCCAAACAAGCGCTTTACAATCCCTCTTCTTTCCTGGGTGCCCCTCTCCAATCTTGCCTTTGCTTCCTGCTCTTTCCTTAAGTATTCCTCGTGCGATTCCAATGCAGGCCTCTCCATTCCTTCTTTCCTCTGCCTCTCCAATTCCTGCCTTCTCTCATACTCAAGCTCGCTTCTTCTGAATTTCTCGCCGCGCAATCTTCCTTCTTCCCTTGCAAGATTATTTAATCTTCTTCTTTCTGCTCTTTCCTGCCTTGCCAGTCTTCGCCTTTCCCAGAAACCAGAAGCTTTTTCTCCAGGCTTTGGTTTTCCTTTCCCCTTTGCCTCGCGCCTTCTCTGCTTTGCCTCGCGTTTTTCCTGTTGCCTTTGCTGTTTGAGCCTTTCTTTTTGCAGTTTTGCCTTTTGTTTCTCCACTCTGATTCTTGCTCTTTCCAGCCTTCTTTCAGGGGCTGCCCAGTCTAAAATCCCCCTTCCTGCGCCCTTCACCTTGTCCTTTCCGGCTTCCCACCAGTTTCTTGTGCCATGCTTAAGCCAGTCTCCTGCCCTGCCAAGCCTGTCATGCCACCTTTGTCTCCTTGCAGCTATCCTCTCAGCCTTCCTGGCCAGCCTTGCCTGCCTTTTTTGAGCCTTTCTCTCCAGCCTTGCCTGCCTGTTTTCAGCCTTCCTTGCCTGCTTTGCTTCCAGCTTAAGCTTTACCTTCTCCTGCTTGCCTCCCAGCCTTGCCATCTTCTGCTCATGCCTTCTCTCTCTCCACCTGTCAAACAAGCCAGGCCCTTTCTCTGGCTTTGCGCCGCCTTCTCCGCCTTCCCCTCTCTTGCTCCCTGAGAGGAGATATATTATAAACAGCACAACAAGTGCAATAAGCAATAAAAGCCACCATCTCTGTGAAACCCAGTAAGTTGTGTCTTCCCACGCTTCAATATATCCGCCGCTCATTCCCATTGAGCGCAGCCAGTATGGGCTTTTCTTTACCTGCAAGACTGAAAATATAAGAACAGCATATGCAAGCAATGTGAATATCAGCTTTTTCTTTGACAATTTTCCTTCGGGGGTCACATCATCTTTTATGAATATTGTAACAATCGCATAAGGCAAAAGAGCCAGGGCAGCAATCCATATTACATTGCCCATGCCTGCAATCCACACCTCTGGCATGAACTTCATTGAAATCAGTGCAAGTATGAACGCGACAAGCATTGCAGCTGTCTGGTGCTCAGGCGGAAACGCCTTCTTAGCCCCAAGCATTAGGAATGAAAACAGTATTACAAACAATCCGATTTTTATGAAAATGCCGCTTTCTGTGCCTGCGCCAAAAAGCATCTCAGCGCCATCTTCTATAAATCCCTCACCAAGAACAGCTGGAATTGATGCAAGAACAGCGCTCCCTATTGTAATTGCTTTAATGGCTTTCATTTTGATGATATTGTTATATTGTTTGGATTTAAAAACCTTCCGAGTAAATTCTCTTAAACCCGTAATCTGCTTTCCATGTGTCAAGGAAAGAGCGGGCTTTTTCAACAGACTCATTAGGGATAATCATTGCGCCCCTGCCGATTCTTTTTGCATTTATATCCTTAAGGAAACTTTCCCTGCCCCCTGTGCCGTTTAATGCATGAGAGAATATTTGCTTTTGTGATAAAGAAAGCCCCTTAAGGCTATATTCTGCAAGCACAAATGGCTCTAATCCCATCAGTTTTGCCACAAACCCCTTGTGCCTTATGCTGTAAGCTTCATGGAATATGCTTTTCCATAATTCCCTGTCTGCCAGCATAAGCGCAAACCGCGTGCGCGTGAAATGCGCGCTTAGGCCTGCCTCTTTTTTAAGAAAAGCCGCTATCTCTTCAGTAAGCGATCCATTGCTTCCTTCCATTGACAAGCAAATATCAATATCTCCCGGTGTATCTTTGCCCTTGACAAACGAGCCGAATATGAATATGTCTTCCACCCCAGGCCTTTTGAGGAAATGGCTCATTCCGTCAAAGAGCTTTTGCTTTTTCTTTAATTGCATTTGCTCCATCTTTTACCTTTTTCACATCCTCTTTAGTTACAACCTGCGAATAGCTTTTCCTGTAAACTGCAAACAAAGGGCTTGCAATTTTATATATGTCAGGGAAGAATCTTTGAAGCAGTTCATACCTTTCTGTATGGTTTGACGGCACTTTCAAAATTTTGTCATATAAAAGAAGATCGCAGCCTTCAACAAGCGCTTTGAAGTAAAGAGTAAGCGCCGCGCGAAGCCTCATCTTATCTTCATTTTCTTTTGCTGAAACAACATACTCCTCCAGCGCGTCTATTATAACCTGCCTTCCCATGTCAATATATGACAAACTAAGAGTATTTAAGCTTTTCCGTCAATTATTGATAAAACTCCCCTTTTAAGGCGATTTTGTCAATAGATGACAAAAGAATAAAAACAAGCAAAAAGTTTGCATCCCATCAGCCATTGGAAGGGAATAAGACCTGAAGGCAAAGTTTTTATTTGTATTCTCGCGTATTTGCTAAGAAAAGTTATGAAAATCATACCCAATGAGAATCGCATTTAGGATTCAGTTTCTTAGGTTCTTGATGTGCTAAGTGAAGATGAAGAAGTGGAAATCTCTGCTGAAAACAGAAGTGTGCAAAAGCTTATACGATTTACCGCCGAAAAAGAGAATTTATTCAAAATATTTCAAATCAAGTCTGAAATTTAAGATAAAAGAGCTTAAGGTATTCTCAAAAAAACCTTACTTCAGCGTGAGAAAAGAGCGGGAGATAGGCAGGAATTGCTGTCATTTATGGAAAAGTTTAATGTAAACATTGGCATTGTTGTCACAAAAGACATGCTGAAACAAGAGCGCATAAAAAACAGAAAAATTCTGTTTGTGCCTGCATGGCTGTTTGCCGCGGCAATGTAGCGGCTTTATGTAATGCCTGTTATCAAAAAACCCCTTGCTCTTCCTGACCTTTGCTGTAAGCCATGAAATGCATGCCGCAGGCTGGCTTTCTTTATTGCTGTTTTTAAAAATTCCTCGCAGAAAGGTTTATAAACCACCCCATTTTCACAAAGGAGATATGGGAATCAACAAGTACCTCGCCAAGATATGGGAACAGCCAAAGGCAACTTTAGGGGATGTATGGAGAGGCAGGCTTATACAATGGAGAAAGCAGCCTGCTGTTGTCAAGGTTGAGCACCCTTTAAGATTGGATAGGGCGCATGCCTTGGGATACAGGGCTAAGAAAGGATACACTGTATTAAGAGTAAGACTCGGCAGGGGCGGAAGAAAAAGAGAGCAGATAAAGAGCGGCAGAAAAAGCAAGAACCAGCGCACAATGAAGATTGTTGAAAAGAATTATCGTGTAATTGCAGAAGTAAGGGCGCAAAAACAATTCACAAACCTCGAGGTTTTAAATTCATACTATGCAGGAGAAGACGGAAAGTTTTTCTGGTTTGAAGTAATAATGGTTGACCCTGAAATGCCCGAGATAAAGGCTGACAAGAGAATCAGCTGGATTGGCAGCCAGAAAGGAAGAGTCTATCGCGGATTGACAGGAGCTGGCAGAAAATCAAGAGGGCTTTTGAAGAAAGGCAAGGGCGCTGAGAAAGTCAGGCCAAGCAAAGCTTCAAACAAGGCAAGGCGCTTTAGAAGGGCTGGCCAAAGAAGGGACTTTATTCAAGGACTTTAAGAATGGGGTTAGTGCAAATAAAATTTAGGGCATCGGATGTGTTCAAGGTAGATTTAGAAAGTACCCTGATATTAAATAACCAAAGCAGTAGATACAGCGACGGCATTGTTGCGCAGGATTTAAGGAATTTTCTTGAGGCTTATTGCATTTCCGTTCGCAATCCAAGTGGCGAGCCTTTACATGGAGCATGCGCTGACTGCCAAGACTGGAGGGGGAATAAGCATGTTCGGACGAGAAGCACCAGTATACGCCCGCCAACAAACGGACACATCTATCGTGTTGAGGCAAGGCAGGGTGCGGCAAGGGATGTATGCGAAGCTTATCATTTTAGCTTTGTCAATGATGCTGAAGCAAGGTTTGTATCAGAGAATGGAGAATATTATGTCTACATACGCCCGGACCTCCGGGGTGTAGTTTCTCAGTGAGAATTAATTGATTATTTTAACTTTCGGCTTTTTTTTCGGATTTTTACTCTTCACTATGGACTCTTTTCCTGAAATCCTGTAAAACCTTGCCCTGCCGAAGATCCAGAGTATTGTAAAGATGATTATTGCAAATAAGATTATCCCCAAAAGCGCAAAGATTAATACAGAGCCTACAATAAATCCAATAATAATGATTCCAACAAACAGCGCAATTGAGATTACTGCTGACACAACAGGAATCCTTCTCCATAAGCCTGACTTCAAAAGCAGGTAAAGAAAGAACACTGCAGATATAATCAATGCTATTTTCAGCAAATCCATATTAATATAATTGCTTTGGTTGTTTTTAAGGGTTACCAATCAAAGTCAACCATTTTTTTATTGCCCTTATGGTACAATGCCTTTGCAACGCCTTGCTTTGCAATATAATCGCCAAGCAATAATGAGCGTTCAGCGGCATTTGAAGGATATCTCTTTCCATTTTTGGTTTTAATAACCTGCTTCCGCATCTTGCTCCAGAACTCAACAGCCTCTTCTGAAAACATTGGGAAAGGCACAGCCCATCTTGGCGTGTCCAATCCCCTCTTAAGTGATTCAGCAGCAACTGCGTAATACGCGGCAATTATATGCTGGCAGCAAACCTTTTCCTTAATGTACCTGCTTGTTCTCCACCACCTTCTAAAATCGCAGTCGCATTCAGCGCCAATATCTGTCCACAGCCGTTTTTTGCTGTAGGCATCATATACAGGAATATTAGAAAAGCTGACCTTATGCCTTTTCAATTTCTCCTTTTCAGAAGGCACTGACACAACAAAATCAGAGCCATTCTCCGGGGCAGCGCTCTTGAAGCGTGACGGCCATTCAACATCTATCAGCGCATTATTGCATGCATAGGCATAAATCTTCATCCCTTCAATGCAGGTATCCAGCAAGGTCCTTGTTACAGTAACATTGTCTATTCTTGATGTTACCACAATGCTTCCGAAAGGTGTCTGCGCCTCATGCAGAGCCCTTGCAATTGCTTCCCTTGGAGATATCTGCAATGCTTTTCCCACTCTTGCCTCATTGCCGTATTTTAAGAAATGCCTTGCATCATTAAAGCGGTTAGGCAGCAGAGGAAACTCAACATGCACTGCAAAGCTTTGAGTCATGTTATTGATAATCGCAACAAGATCATCGCCCCTGTTTGGCTTAAGCAGGCTCCTGCCTTGTATTATCTCAGATACTCTTTGCTGCCTGAAAAAACTCTTCTTTGCCATAGCCCTAAAAGCAAAATACCTTCTTTATATACCTTATGATTGCAATGCATTAAACGCATTAAGAAAAGAAGCAGCTATTGTCTTATCCCTTATAATTACCATATTCTCGTCATTGTTCTCATTGCCGTTCTGAGTTGGGTTATAGCTTCCTGTAATGACAGTCTCATTGTCAATAATGAAAACCTTGTGGTGCAGTACGGCCTTTTCATAGACTTTAACATCAAGCCCTGCTTTTTCCAGTTTATTATAAACACTCCACTTGCTGTTCTGCGCCTTGTCAAAAAAGCCCCTTACAATAACGCCTTCCTCTTTCTCCAGCAATTTATCAGCTATTTCATTGTCAGTAAAGCTGTACACCATGAAGTAAATGCTTTTTTCAGCCTTTTCTATTTCTTCAAGCAGATGCTTTTGGCAGTTGTCTTCAGGGCAGAAAAATACTATTTTGCTTTTCCCTTTTTTTCCAGCGCCAAATTCCCCTTCCCACAATTCCTCAAATTCATCAGCATATTCTTCAGCTAAACCAGTTGAATGCAATACAACAACATTATTCAGGTATGATTTGCTCTTTTCATTAGGGTTAAAGCTGCCTGTAACCACAACTGAATCATCCAATACGCAAAACTTGTTGTGCATTAATCCTCTTTGATAAGAAGGTTTTGATTGGCAGTTATCAACAGGGCATTTCTCATCAGCAACAACCCTTGCATTCACTGCTGTCAATGCATTTTGAATTTTATCAGAGTTCAAAGTGTAGAAAGCGCAATCTGCCTTTTGTGATGAAGCAATTAAAGATGCAATAATTGAAAAGCAGTCATCTGCAGGGCAGAAATATGCTTCTGTCTTGATTTGCTCTTCATCTGCATTAAAAGAGCCATATGCAAAAAAGGCAGCTGCAATAAAAACCATAGCTGCAATTACAAACCATAAGAGTTTCATGCAAACACATACAGAACTGCTCTTTAAATGCATTTCCCAAAAATTCCATGTGTTTTTTCAGGAAACCAGTAAACTTTCCATAAAGATTGAAACATTTCCAACATCCCCGGAAAAACGCGTGTTTTTTTGCAGCAACCCATATAAAGCCAGGTTTCACATTATGCGCATGCTCACAGAGATACTTATTGCAACAATCGCAGGATTCATATTAGGTTTGACAGCAGCATTAATACCAGGCGTGCATTCAAACACAATCTCAGCAATGATGTTTGCAATATCCCCTTTGCTTTTGAATTATTTTCCTCCAATAGCAATAGCAGTAATCATAATCTCAATGGGAATTAGCCAGAGCTTTCTTGACTGCATACCCTCTATATTTTTAGGCGCGCCAGAAGCAGACACTGCATTATCAGTCCTTCCAGGGCATAAATTATTACTGGAAGGGAACGGCTGCGAAGCAATCCTATTGTCAGCGTCAGGCTGCTTTTTTGCATTAATCTTTTCAATAGCATTCACAGTCCCAACAATCGGGCTCTTCACATTTGTCTATCCTTTAATCAAGGATTATATCGGCTGGATGATACTTGCTGTTGTTGTTTACCTCATTGCAAAGGACAATAAGAAACTGCTTTCAATCACAATTTTCATTGCCTCAGGCGTTCTTGGCTGGTTTGTGCTTAACATGCATACATTGAAAGAGCCATTGATGCCTTTGCTTTCAGGATTGTTTGGAACAAGCATGCTTTTATTGAGCCTTGAGACAAACACAAAGATTCCAAAGCAGAATCCTCCCAAGCTTGAACTGAAAAAAGATTCAATAATGCACACAATAACAGCTTCAGTCACCGGCTGGCTCTGCGCATTCATGCCAGGGTTAGGGCCTTCGCAGGGAGCTATACTAACATCTCAGTTCACTAAGACAGACACTAAAAGCTTTCTTTTTCTTATGGGCGGAATCGGAGCTGCAAACTTTGTTGTCAGCCTGGTGACATTGTACGCAATTCAAAAGGCAAGGAACGGAGCTGTTGTTGTAATGGCAAAGATAATAGAAACAATAACAGCAAAAGAGCTTTTCTTGTTGATGAGTGTCTCTTTACTTGTTGGAGGAATTTGCATACTGATTGCATCTCCATTGTCAAAGGCATTCGCAGGGCTTGTTGTCAGGGTTAAATACAGCATACTCTGCATTTCAGTGATAGGGATAATCCTGGCAGGTGTTTTTGCATTAAGCAGCTGGCTTGGATTATTAGTGCTGTTTGCATCGACATCTCTTGGAATAGTTGCCAACCTGAAAGGCGTGAGAAAGAGCAACATGATGGGGTGTTTGTTGGTTCCTGTCTTGATTTACTTTTTGCTTTAAAGCACAAGATATTTAAGCAAATAAAGCCAATTTAAATTCATGCACAAAGTCTCAATTGTCAAATGCAAAACTTATAATGAAAATGAGGTTTTCAAAGCAGTTGAGAAAGCAATAAAAGATATTGGCTTTAATATAAAACCAAACTCTAAGGTGCTTCTAAAGCCGAATGTTTTAATGGGTGCAAAGCCTGAAAAGGCAATAACAACTAATCCTGCAATTTTAGATGCAGTATGCAAAATCCTCAAGAAAAAGAAATGCAAAATCTTAATCGGCGAGAGCTGCGGCCTTGTTAAAGAAGGGGGTGTATTGGAAGCGTATGAAGAGGCAGGAATAACTAAAGTAGCAAACAAATACAATGCAAAGCTCTTAAGCTTCAGCAAGGAGAAATTAAGAAAAGTGCATAATAATGCAGCGGCTTTTGCAAAAGAAATGTATCTGCCTGAGATATTATTCAATGTTGACTTGGTGATAAGCCTTCCAAAGATGAAGACACACACATTAATGCTTTACACAGGCGCTGTAAAAGTATTGTTTGGCTGCATACCAGGCGGGAAAAAGCAGGAATACCACGCGCTTGCAAAAAAGAAAGAGGATTTTGCCAATCTTTTGCTTGACATATGGCAGAATGTAAAGCCTGGATTGACAATAATGGATGGAATAAAAGGCATGGATGGCAATGGTCCTTCAAACGGCAATATTGTAAAGCCGGGAATAATAATGGCTTCTGAATATGCAGTTGCAATGGACATTGTTGCTGAGCGCATTATTGGATTTGAGGGAGAAGTGCTGACAAATTCAATGGCTTTAAAACGAGAACTGATAGACAAAAAAGACGTGAAAGTGATTGGAGATGAGCCGCGGTTCAAGTTCAGAAAGCCGTCTTCAGCAGCGTCAGGCCTGCCGCCATGGCTGACTGGATTTTTCCTGAAAAAAGCAATGGCTTACCCTTATCCAAATCCGAAAA
Source organism: Nanobdellota archaeon (assembly GCA_018830945.1). Classification (GTDB taxonomy): domain Archaea; phylum Nanobdellota; class Nanobdellia; order SCGC-AAA011-G17; family GW2011-AR17; genus UBA9640. The sequence continues at coordinate 31,210 of JAHJRD010000093.1, forward strand.
AATGCAAAAAATGCTGGAACTGCGTTAAGGTGTGCCCTGTAGCAGCAATGAAAAAAACAAGTGAGAAAGATGCGCCTTACTGCGACAAAAAGCTGTGCATTGCCTGCTACTGCTGCCACGAAATGTGCCCGTTTGATGCAATTGAATTAAAGAGAAGCTTCTTGTTTGCATTGCCAATAAAAGCATACAACAGAATTCTTAACCTGATTGGAAAGAAATAGAATCGTCTCTGTGGGCTAAGCGAAGCGCATGCCCGCACTGTTGATCAAACAATCGAAAATCACAGATTTTCGGTGTGCCGAGAACTGATGTTCTCGAGCACTGACTGCAGTTTGCATCGGAATGTGCCCGTTTGATGCAATTGAGTTGAAGAGAAGCTTGTTGTTCTCTATTCCAATAAGCATTTATTATAAAGTTCTCAACTTGATTGGAAAAAAGAAGACACCATAAGCTGCCTTTATTACATCAGCCAAAGCTCATACACAAACATTGCAATCTCAACAGCAATAAGAATAATAATTATCCACTCAAGCATTGCGTCCCTTCTGCCGCGCAGCACTTCAAGCATTAGCTCTGAATTGTTCTGGACAAAGCCCAGCTTGTATTGAACGTGCTTGAAGCGTTCCTCAATCTCAAACATGTAATGGAGCCTGTTGAAAAGCCATTCCATCTCCTCGCTCTCCCAGGCAGAAGCCGGCTCCTCAAGCAGGGAAAGCTTTGATACAATAACCTCTATGATAGCGTTGTTGCTGCCGACTACTTTCAATATCTGCTTGTCCCTTGCAGAAAGCTTGCCTTTTTCGCTCAGCTGCCTGTTCAGCGGCGAAAACTGGGTAACCATTGAATCAACCTGATTTTCATAAAACTCAAGAGCAACAGACTGCGCAAGCACAAGCGCTACAAGACTTATGTGCTCAATGTCAGATGATTTCATCCTTATCAGGTTAAACTCAATAGAATTCTTAACATGGTCTATAACTTTATACTCATCCCATATCTTTTCCTTTAATATCTCAACCTTTAATCCGCGCAGGTTCTTTATAGTGGCGCTTACCATAAGATCTTCAACATCATAAAACACAAGAGCGCCGAATGAATAAACAAAAACATATTTCTTGGGCGCAATCTCAAAAACAGCCCTGTCTCTTTTTTCAGAAACAAGCTTGTATTTCAAAACATCTTTTATTTTAACTATTGGAAGTTCTTTAGCCAGAAATACTGCTTTAAACAAATGCTCTGCCATATTCTCACTTCGTTCGATATGGCACTTCACTATCCGCTCGTGCCATATTATTCATATGCTTGGAGGGTATATAAGGGTTTTGAGTGCTTTTTAAATGACTGCTTAATAATCTATTTAAACCTTAATTTAATCACTTTAACGCATGGCATACAAAGTAAAAGACATTTCTTTAAAAGACGCGGGCAAAAAGAAGATTGAATGGGCAGAGGCGCACATGCCTGTGCTTATAGCTTTGAAAGAAGAATATGAAAAAGAGCAGCCTTTGAAAGGCTTGAAGATAGCAGGCGCAATACATGTTACAAAAGAAGTGGCTGTTCTTTTGAGGACATTAACAGCATTAGGCGCTTCTGTTGCATGGGCTGGCTGCAATCCATTAAGCACCCAAGATGATGTTGCTGCTGCATTGGCTGACGAAGGCATTGAAGTTTATGCATGGAGAAACAATCATGATGAATACTACTGGTGCATTGACCAGATTATTGCAACAAAGCCTAACTTGACAATGGATGACGGCGGAGATGTTGTTTTCAGATTGCACACTGATTTTCCCCAGATGATGACAGATGTAATTGGAGGCACTGAAGAGACAACTACAGGCGTGCATAGATTGAAAGCAATGGCAAAAGACGGAAAATTAAAATATCCAATAATTGCAGTTAACAATGCAGAGACAAAGTGGGACTTTGACAATATTTATGGAACAGGCCAGGGAACAATTGACGGCATTTTAAGAAGCACTTCTGTGTTATTGGCTGGAAAAAATTTTGTTATTGCCGGCTATGGCCACTGCGGCAAGGGGCTTGCAATGCGGGCAAAAGGAATGGGCTCGCATGTAATCGTGACCGAGGTTGACCCTATACAGGCATTGAAGGCAAGGATGGAAGGATTTGATGTGATGCAGATGGATGAGGCAGTCAAGATTGGCGATATTTTTGTGACTGCAACAGGCTGCAAGGATGTTATTGTTGAAAAGCATTTCAAGCATTTAAAAGAAGGGGCTGTATTATCAAACACAGGGCACTTCAATGTTGAGGTTGATGTGAAAGCGCTTGAAAAGCATGCAAAGTCAAAAGAGGAAATAAGGGATAACTGCATGAAATATGTTTTGCCAAATGGCAAGAATGTTTACCTGCTTGCAGAGGGAAGGCTGGTTAATTTGTCAGCTGCAGAAGGCCACCCCAGCGAGGTTATGGACTTGAGCTTTGCAAACCAGGTATTGGCTTTATTGCAGATAGTGAAATTCCATAAGGACATGAAGCCTGAAGTGTATGAGATTCCTGCTGAGCAGGACCAGAGGATTGCAATGCTGAAATTAAAGTCAATGGATGTTAATCTTGATTCTTTGACAGAAGAGCAGAAAAAGTACCTTGGCTCTTATGCAGAAGGGACTTAAGAAGAGCATTAACTTTCTGTGTATATCTCTTCTTTTGTAATATCTATTGCCTCTTTGCATATTTCCAGCAATTTCTTAATCTTATCTTTTTCTTCTATCTCTTTTTTAACGCCATACTGGTAATCTTCCCTTAAGTCTATGACATTATGCTCATGAATTTCCTTAAATTCCTCCTGATGCTGCAATGCCATAATGAACTTATTGCCCATTTTAACTTTCCCCTGCGCTTTCAGGTAAAGAATAGCAGAAATAGTGCATTCCTGGTTCCTGCTTTCATAGCCTTGCTTGGCTAAAATAGCAAGGAAGCAATGGTAGATTGTATAAAATGCCGCGCTTGCAGACCAGTCGCTGAAGCCGCCTTTATGAAAATAAGAAATTGCCTTAAAATTATGCTCTGCTTTTCCCAAATGTGAAACTGCCAGTTCCAAATCAGGCTTAATCTCCACAAGACCGCGGTGCTTTTTGCCTTCTGCTATTTCTTTCTTTGCCTTGTTTAAGCACCATCTTACATGATTATACGCCTGCGGCATCTGCTATTGCCTCCACTGCCTTATTTTGCCCTTTTAATACAATGCCTGTTTTAAGCGCATCAAATACAATCTTGTCCCTGGAAGCAAGATTTTCCTTTAAATCTTTCAAAGTCTGGAATACAGGGTGTACCATCTTAGGCAGTATTTCATTCTTTTGTTCTATCTTCTTCTTCAAAGAGCCATATTGCTCCTTGCTGACAACTATAAGCAAATCAATGTCATTATAAGGCTTATCTTTTTTAAGAGCTGAGCCGAACAGGATTATTATGTCTGCTTCATTGAACCCTTTAAATTCTTCAACCCACCGCTTATGCTTCATTTCCGCCTCTTCCAGCAAAAGAAGCTCTATATTCTTTCGGGTTAGCGTATTGAAGTCGACCCTGAACAGTATAGCCCTGCCAAAAGCAGTTGCAGTTACAAAATGCTGCTTCTCAAGATTCTTCAATGATTTTAATGCTCCCCTTGGAGTCATGCCTACAAGCTTGCTTATCATCCTCGCATTATACCTGCTGCTGAAATCCTTGAAAAGCAGTAGCAGTATGTTCTTTTCTTTTTCTGTTAATGCCATGGGAACCACTAGTTCATATATAGGAACTAATAGTTCTATATAAGCTTTGTGGTAGAGCAAAGGTCCATTTTGCATTCCTTCTTGTCCTTAAGCCAAAGCCGCCAGTCAGGCTTCCTCATGCTCCATCTGCCTCCACCATTCTATCCCTGTTAGAATTATCTTTCCCTTCTTAAGGTTTTTGTAAAACTCTTTGGTAGAGTTGTGAAATGATTCCTTAAATGAAGCATAATCAAGGTAAACAGGGCTTATTTTTGTGATTGTTCTCATGCTAATCCTATTGGCTGTGTTTTCTATGCCCTTTGCATTTTCTATTTTTTGAAATACAAGCAGTATGTCAATATCCGAATCTTTTGTATAATCTCCCCTTGCATACGAGCCAAAAATCACTGCTATAACTGGCTTTTCCTCCAATTCCCGCAAAAAATCAATTATCGCTATCCTTGCTTTTGCAGGAAGCCCCTCAAGCCTTGAATATTCCACTGCATAAAGCATAGGCGTAAGGGCTTCTTTTGAATAATCTATAAAATATCTTATCTGATTGCCTGCTTTCTGCATTTTTAGCAGCTTGCTTATTTTTTTCAGGGCATAATCAACAGAGGGCATGCTTATCTTAAGCTGCTTGGACAGTTCCCTCTTGTGAATGCCTGGGTTCCTGTAAACCTGCTTCAATATCCTTATTTCTGTATTGTCATACATTATATTTCAATTGGTATATAGTCTATTACAATTAGTATTTAAGCTTTTCTGTTGTTCAGGATAATGCAGATGAAGTGCCTTGGCTCATATGCAGAAGGCACTTAATCTGTAACCACCATTTAATAGAAACATTTATATAGGCAGGCATTACTGGAAAAGTAAGTATAGGGGGAAATTATGTTAGATAAAGCAATTGAGATGGAAGAAGATTTTGAAGGTTTCTTTAAAGAGATAAAACCAAGAAAAAAGCCATGGTTTGGAAAAGGGCTTGCTGCGCTCGCTGCAGCTGCTTCATTGACAATGGCAGTGCCTGAAGAAGCCCGGGCTTACCATGATGACAGGATAGGCACATTGGTTGAAGTCGAAGAAGGAGAATATACCCAGATAAGAGATCCAAACCCTAATATTTTTCCTGACGAATACATGTTTATAACACTTGCAGGCACATTGATTCTTGACGGCCCTGTAAAATGCGGATTAGGCGCATTAATACTTGACACTGACTTTGAGGAATGCATAGGCCCTGCGTTATTGGGCGGGCTTTTGGATTTTACAGGCATGGCAATCGCAAGATATGATTATCCTTTTATGGGCGGCTTGGGAAAATTAACACATGACTGGGGTGTTTCAATATCAAACAATGTAATGATTGGAATTCCAATGTTTGACAGGTTCCAGACAGATTTTGGCCCAGTGCTTTTCAGCATTGAGCACATGACAACAGACCCTGAACTGAATGTCTATGTCCAGCCAGGGGGCATTGCAGGAATTCTTGCAAATTTTGCATTAGGCAATAGGTTTGAGGTGCTTGAAACACTTTACAATCTTACTCCAACATTTACATTTCCAAACCAGAATGCATTCTTGTTTGGTTCTCGTGTAAGAGGCTTTACTCTTGGCAGCGTTATTGCATATGGAAGAGGAGAAGATACAGACGGGCTTTATTATGTGCCGCAAACAAGAGCACATGAATTAAACCATGCATTAATGTACCAGAGCATTGGAAGAATGGTTGATGACTTATTGTACCCTGAGGTTCTTATGGAAGCAGGGTTCAGCCTTGGGCCTGACCTTGCAATGATTTTGCTGCAGGCAGCTCCAACCTTAATGTATGCAATAGACAGCAGCACAACAGACATCCACAGGTATTTCCCATTGGAGTTTGCAGCATACTCAATGGAGCAAGACCCTTAGGGAAAGCTATATTAATGTGTAGATAAAAAAGGCGATTGATGAAATCAATAGCAGCGCTTGCAGCAGCAGCTTCTTTAGGCATTGCTTCTTATGCAGATGAAGCAAAAGCAGACTGGTATGACGAGCAGGTTGCTGAGCAGATGTCTGAAAATGTATACCCTGATGAATACCGCTTAATAACATTGGCAAGCACACTTGTAATGGACGGGTCTTTGAAATGCGGATTAGGCGCATGGATTAACGGCACTGATTTTGAAGAATGCATAGGGCCTGCTCTTTTCGGCGGGCTTGTTGATTACATGGGCATGGAAATAGCGCGATATAATGATACTCCTTTTGTAGGAGCCGCTGGCAAGCTTGTTCATGACTTGGGTGTTTCAATGTCAGACAACGCAGCCCTCGGCATTCCTGCCTTAGACAGGTTTCAGACTGATTTCGGGCCAGTGCTTTTCAGCATTGAGCATATGACAACTAATCCAACATTTAACATGTATTTCCAGATAATGCCTGCTGTAGGCATAATAACAAACTTTGCAGAAGGAAACCGCTTTGAGTTTTTAGAAAGCATTTCAAACCTTACTCCTGTATTTTCATTTGAAAATGCAACAAGGGAGCATTTTGGAACAAGGTATGTAGGCTATACAATGGGAAATGTGATGGCTTATGGAAGAGGGGAAAATGTTGAGGGGTATGAACCAGGAGTTGTACGCTCGCATGAATTCAACCATACTTTAGCCTATGGCAATTTCAGGTTTATCAATGACTTATTGCCTTCCTATCCAATGGAAAGATTGCATTTAAGCTTTGGGCCTGACTTGGCAACGCTGGTTCTTGCGCTGCCTTCAAATATCTGCTTCTGGGCAGAAGGCGACTGCTATGGCTTGTACATGTCAAACCCTCTTGAGTTCTTTGCATATAGTATGCAGAATGACTGAAAAAAGGCCCCTTTATATTCTTACCCCTAAGGTTTCTTTTCTGAGCTCTTCAATCTCCTTCTTCAAGCTTTCTTCATTCATTTGCTTCTTTCTTTGTCTCTTTTCCTTGGTGCAAGCATAATTGATAAAGGGCAATATTCTGCTATACAAGGGATTGCTTGCAATAATACATAGCCCCCCAATCTGCAAAACCCCGTCTGCTTCTACAACAAGATTTAACCCCCCTACCTGGAGCCCTGTTGCAGGTCCAGCAACATTAACAGCTCCTACCTGGAGTCCTTTAAAGTTCGTTGCGCCATTTATGAATCCTGCAATCTGCGCGCCGCACATGCCATTTCCTGTAAAAGCTATATTCATAAAACCACTTAATTGCAAACCATATGCCTTATCATCCTCTGATATAGTGTCTAATCCATTACAAAATCCTGCAATCTGCGCTCCGTAAAGAGTCCTCTCAGCCATATTGATAAAACCAGACTGCAGATTTACATTCGGAAGTTCATACCTATCAGAGTGAGGATCAGGAGATCTCGGCCGAGCATAAGTTACAGGAAACATCTTGACACGGCAGACCAGCTCTCTCCCGCATCTTCCAACTTTATTAAAGCAATCTTCAAGTGTTAATTTTTCTTCTTTCTGCATTTTTACCCCCTGCGCTTTAAGCCCGCTCGGCTTGTTACTATGATATAGAAGATACCAGCTATATTAAACTAATCTTTATATTTTTAATGAAAACCGATATATTTATATATAAAGTAAGGTATATATTAAAAACATGGAAAAGCTGGACAAAAAAGACAAACTAATCCTCTATGAGCTTGACAGGAACGCAAGGCAGCCGCTGTCAGCAATAGCAAAGAAAGCAAATCTCTCAAGGGAAAGCATCCTTTACAGGCTGAAAAGATATCTCTCAGCAGGCATCATAAGGAATTACCTCACTGTTGTTGACATGCCAAAACTAGGCTACAGCTATTATAAAGTATATGTCAAGCTGCATAACATAACTGAGAAAGAGGAAAAATCTTTTATCCAGTCGCTCTGCAAAAACTACTATATCTCATGGGTTGCAAGCTGCGACGGCGAGTATTCTTTGATTTTCGGAGCAAAGGCAAAAGACCTATTAGAGCTTAATTCAGTGCTTAAGGAAATAAGCGGCAAATACTGGAAGTTCATATTAAGGCAGGAAGTCTGCCCCATAATCTCAGCAAGGCACTTCTACAGGGATTATCTCATAGGGGCAAAGGCGACAACAGAAAGAAAGATAATATGGGGTGGGAAACAGGAAACAGTGAAGCTTGACGAGAAGAACCTGTTGATACTTGATGCGCTGTGCGAGAATGCAAGGGCAAGCGCTGTTGAAATAAGCAGGAAAGTAAAGCTGTCTCCGGATTCTGTCCTGCAGCGGATAAAGCAGCTTGAGAAGTCAGGAATAATAGGGCATTACATGCTTTGGCCTGACGTTGCAAAGCTGAAAGGCATCTACTACAAGGTGCTTGTTTCATTGCATTCAGTTACAGAGGAGAAAGAAAAGGAGCTTGCCGCATACTGCCATGCAATCCCCAATATTGTTTACATGGTAAATACTTTAGAGCCCTGGCAGCTTGAGATGGACATTGAGGTTGAAAGCGTGGAAGAGTTCAGGAAGCTGATAAGGGAGTTCATGGCAAGGTTTGCGGATATTGTTTCTGATTACAAGCCCTTGAGCATCTACCGGGAATATAAGTTCAGGTTCTTTGAAAGGGTCTAAAAAAGAAAAAAACCCTTTACTGCTCATACAGCACAAGATTCCGGTCCTTGTCGCACTGCAGCGTGTACTGTTTCCCGAGATATCTTATTGTTAGCTTTTCCCTGTTCAGGTCATTGCACTTGTCTTCGAGAGCTTCTGCGCACTCCGCTTTTGCATCACTCTCTTTTGTCGTATTTTTAGGGGACATTTTCATTAAATTGTAGTCGAATAATGTATAGCTTACAACATGTGCACCGAGATAGCCCGGTGCGAGGGCGCCCCCTAACATCATAGAACCACCCACTATAAGACCAATTATTTCTCCAACGCGTGTTTCCAGCAATGGATCGAACGGCCCTCCTGTCATAAAGCTTCCGCTCATTTTATTTACCCTCCTGTGGCTTAAAGCCCCACATCTCATCAGCTCTTAAAGCCTCATTTACACTGCGTATTCCCTTCCGATACAGCCTTGCAGTAAGTTCGTCTGTTATGCTATACAGGTTTAATGCGTCACACCTGTCTCTTAGCTCCTCTGCCCTTGCACACTGTGGTTTATACGTACAATCCGGGCAATACCAAAGATATCCCGGAAGACCGGGCCCGCCGTTATTCATTCCAACTCCGGCAATTTCACATCTTTTTACCAATTTCTTTTCCAATGTTTTTGTTTCCATTTTCAATACCCCTGCGCTTAAAGCCCGCACGGCTGTTTTGATATACTAGTAGTAACATAAAACCATTATATTAACATATATCCTCCCAAAAAGGACTATAAATAGAAACACTTAAATACCTGCTTTAACACTGCCTTTTATGAACACTTCAATCCTTGAGGACCTGGGGCTTACGCAGGCTGAGATAAAGGTGTATATGTCGCTCCTTGAGCTTGGCGCAAGCACCGCAGGAAAAGTGCTGGAAAAGTCAGGCTTGCAGAACTCGGTTGTGCATCGCGCCTTGAACAGCCTCATAGAAAAAGGCTTGATTAGCTTTGTGCTTGAAGGCAAAAGAAAAGCTTACCATGCAGCAAACCCCGAAAACTTCCATGATTTCATTGAAAGCAAGAAAAAGCGGTTTGATGAAATATTGCCTGAGCTGAAAAAAAAGCAGATGCTTGCTAAAAAAGCAAATTTTGCAGAGGCTTTCAAGGGGAAAAGAGGCATAAGCCAAATGTACATGACATTGTTGAACTCAAAAGGAAAGGAGTACAACACCTTTGGCGGCGGCTCTGAAGTTACCTATGATGTTATGGGCGAAACATGGTGGAAAAACCTGCATGCAAAAAGGATTGCAATGAAAATCCCGTGCAGGCAGATATTTGACGAGACAATAAGGGGCTTTGGCAATGAGCTTAACAAGAAGCCGAAAACAAGCATCCGCTTCCTGCCAAAAGAATATGCCCAGCTGCAGGAAACAGTAATCACAGGCGATTATGTGGGCATAGCAATCTTCACCGGGAATCCCTACGGTGTATTAATAAAAGATAAGATTGTTGCTGACGGCTACAGAAAGCAGTTTGAAATTCTCTGGAAAAGGGCAAGGAAGTAGCCGCTGAATCCGCTCTTTTACTAATCCTTAAGCAATTTCTCAGCAATAGCCGCAAACGCAGGCCTTGTTATGAAAACGCCTATTGTAATGCCTAATATTGTTGTAACTGCAAAGCCCCTTACCAATCCTGCGCCTGCATTCCACAACGGCACCATTGCAGCAACATTTGTAGCGTAAGCTGCAAATATTATGAAGAAAGCCCGTTTCATCCTCAGCTTCCAGTTTGAGTACATCTCTTTCTTGCCCTTCATGACTTCATCAATAATAACTATCTGGTCATCCACTCCAGTGCCTACAGCAGCTATGATGCCTGCAATTGCAGCCATGTCAAGGTTCCACTGTATCAACGCTGCAAATCCCAATAATATGATAATCTCGCTTGCGCTTGTAATCATCATAGGCACAAGAATCTTCAATGACCTATACCTTACCAAGATAACAGCAGCAACGCCAAGCAAGGCAACAAGCACAACACTAAATGAATTTCTTACGAATTGTTTCCCAAGCACAGGGGATATTGTGTCAAGCTTCATTATCTCCAAATCAAAAGGCAAAGAGCCTGTAATCAATACTGTCTGCAGCTTGTTCATGTTATTAACAGCAGCTTCAATCGCGGCATTCCTGTTCGCGCCTGTTCCAGGCCCTGATATTGCAATTGCAGTTGTCTCGCTTCCCTTTAAGTCAGTGCCAATCTGCAGGCTGTCAACCATCTTGTCATCAAGATAAAAGTCAATATGCTCGCTAAGTATTTCCTTGCCTTCCTCTGATGCAATCACATCAAGCTTATTTGTTATCTCAGCGTGCCTTTTTGCAGCCTCAGGAGTGATATGTATTACAAACTCAAACCTGCAGTACTCTCCGCCTGATATTGTGCTGCAGCTTCTTATGCCTGAGCAGCTGCCGTCATCCCTGCATACAAATGTAATATCCCTCTCTCCTCCGATAAACACAGTCTCGTTTCCAATCCTTGCCTCAAACCTTCCCTGCTTTGCAATCAGGTCCTTTACTTCTTCCTTTGAAACGCCTGCAATCTCAATAAGTATGAATGTCTCGCCCATCCAGTCAGCAGCAGACCTTATCCTCATGTCACTAAGCCCGTACACATTCAGCCTGTTGCTCAACACGCTTATCAAATCAGAAATATCCTTGTCAGACACAGTGCCGTTCTCTGCTATTGGCTTAAGCAAAACCCTTGTTCCGCCTTCCAAATCAAGCCCTTTCTTAAGATTGCTTTTTGCAGCAACCCCCACTGTAATCTTTGGCGCGCCCCTTGCTAAAAAAGCCGCCTGCGCCTTGTCTGTTGTGATTTTTATTATTTTCTTTGGGAGTATCCTGTTAAGCTCATCATCAAGCCCTGTCTTGTTTGAAACATTCAGATTATTCACAGAAAGCACAATATCATCATTCTGCAGCATTGAAACCATTTCAGATGAAATTACAGTAAGATTCTCATCAACTGCAAACCCAAAGCTGTCAGTGATATTATATTCAAGCAAGATAGTTTCATTGCGCCTGCTTACTTCTGCTGAAAAAACCTGCTGCTCATTTTCAAACTGCAGCATGGCATTCTTGAAATCCATTACAGATGTTATAGGCTGCTCATTCACGCTTTGCACAATCTGCCCCACTGCAATTCCTGCAAGCGCAGCATCAGAGCCCGGCTCAACAGTTTTTACCTGCACGCCCACTGCATAAGGTGAAGGCTTTATTGCCATTACTGCAAATAAAAGAAAAGCTATTAATATCCACACTCTGATGGGCATCTTCCATTTTCCCACTAATTCTCACCTGCCTTTCGCTTTACCCACCAGACAAGAACCCCTGTGTTAAACAGGTAAGTCACAACCATGTCATACAAAAGCCCCAATATTAATATAAGGAATATTTCCTTGATAACATAGCTCTGGGATATGAAATATCCTGCAGTAAGCGCAACAATGGTTGTCGTTGTCATTGTCAGCCCTGTTTTCATGCCGTCAAACATCCTTTCAAAGATATTTCCCTCTTCCCTTCTTTTCAGCGCCTTTGTTGTTATGAGAATGTCAGTGTCAATTGAATAGCCAATAAGCATTAGCAAGGCAGCTATGCCTGCTGTTGAAAGCCTCAGCCCCAATATGTTCAGCATTGCCACTGCAAATGCCATGTCGCAGAATGCGCAGAACACTACAGTAAGCGAAGGGATTAATGAGCGAAATGTAATCAGGACAACAATGCCCATGAAGACAAAGGCAAGCATTATCGCAGTAAGCATCTGCCTGTAAAACGATTCTCCAAGGCTGCTTCCAACCTGCTCTGATGAATAATTGTCAGAGGTAAGCAAAAACCCGCTTTGTTTTTCCTGCATGTTTTCCTCAACAGCTTTTTTCAAAACTTCTTCTTCCAAATCAGAAGCTTCCACTAATATTCCTGTCTGCTCTTCAGTGCCGAACTCAGTAAGCGTCCTTACAAGAATATCAGAGGCAGGGAATTGCTGCGCAAGCGAGTCCTGCATACTGGGAACCTTAATATTAGTGGAAATTGTTATTGTGATGCCGCCTTTCAGCGTAACATCCCTGTCAACAAAATCCCCTGTCCTCGCGTAATGCATGCCGATTATTGCCAATGAGAACACTAGCACGATAAGCGGAACAAAAAACAGTTTTTTGTAATGATTTGCATACCACTCTTTAACATCCATCTGGAAAAGAAATAAGGTTAAGATTTATATATGTTTGCATAAAAGCCGAAATCTGTATTACCCAAAATAAGAGCTGCCTTTCTCTGCTAATTCCCTGCATCCAGTTTGTTCAGCGCTTTCGGAAAGCACCTTCACTTCGTTCGGAAAGCTTTATTAATCCAATTGCCATTAGTTTTGTTGATGGAAGAAGAGGCGATTATCAAATTTGAAAATATATCCAAATCTTTTGGCAGGAAAAAAGTGCTTAACAATGTCAGCATTTCAATTCCAAGAGGAAGCTATTTCGGAATTATAGGACTGAGCGGCTCTGGAAAGACAACCCTGCTTAACATTCTTTTAGGATACTGGAAGCAGAGCAGCGGAAAGGTTTTTTTCAATGGCAAGCAGATAAAGCACAACAAGTCAGCAATACACACAAACATCGGCTTTGCAACGCAGGGCATTTCAGTCTACCCATTGCTGACAGTAAAAGAGAACCTTGCGTATTTTGGAAGGCTGTACGGAATGAAGGAAGAGAGCATAAATAAAAGGTCAAAGGCGCTTCTTGATCTCATAGACCTTACAGATGATGAGGATCTTCTTGCAAAAGAGCTTTCAACAGGGATGTTAAGGCGGCTTGACATTGCATGCTCTTTAATACACAACCCTATGGTTCTTGTGCTTGACGAGCCGACAGAGGACCTTGACCCTGTATTAAGAAAAGAAATGCTTGCATTAATCAAGAAAATAAATGACTCTGGAAAGACAATCATGATGACATCGCACATGCTAGATGAAGTTGAGGTTGTGTGCTCTAAGATAGCGATAATCCATAACGGCGAAATAATAGAAACAGGCAGCCCTGAAGAGCTGAAAAACAGGTATTCAAAGAATGATGAGATACACCTTTCAACAAAGCCGGGCAATTACGAGGAAATGCTGAAAAAGCTCGGCAAGCTCAACCTTTCCAATATTGTCCTGAAAAGGAATAAGATTGTGCTTTACACGCCGTCTGCGGAAAAAGTTCTCAAGCACCTGCTCGCCATTATTAATACCGGCAGGGAAAAGATTATCAGCCTGAAAGTGCACAGGCCAACAATGGAGGAAGTGTTTGAATACATAACAAAAAGATGAAAGCAAGCGAACTCTACAGCAAAAGTGAAGATGATGAAGGAAGGAATGTCAAGAAATTGATGGACGCCAAACGGCAGGGCGGCAGAAGGGATTATTCAGCGCTTATGGACAATGTGCAGATGCGCGGCAGGCTCAACCCATTATCAAAGCTGTTTCGCATCATTATAAAAAATTACAAGATTCTTATAAGGACCAGAACCTCTGCTCTTATCTTCCTGCTTGGGCCGCTTCTCATCATGGCGCTTGTGAGCATAGGATTTAACACATCCACATTGTATGGGGTTAACATAGCATCATACTCAGAATCATACTCGCCGCTTGCAGAGGCGCTTATCTCAAATTTGAGCAGCGGAGAATACATAATACAGAAGGTTGAAACCCAGGATAAATGTATGAATGCTGTCAAGCTTGGAGAATACCCTGTATGCATCCTGTTTCCAAATGACATGGCTGTTGACAACAGCGCAAGGAATGTCATCACGCTTTACATTGATGAATCAAGGCTGAACATTGCAAATGCAATAACTGAGAAATTAAGCAGCAAGGTTGCTGTGCAGGCTGATGCGCTAAGCATGGGCGCAGTAAGCCAGATACTTAACGCGCTTGACAATATTAACAGGGAAGCAGAAGCTGCAAAAAGCGGAAGCGCAATACTTTCATCAAACAATGCTGAAGAAGCAAGCACGCTGGCAACCGCGCTTTCAAGCATTGAGGATTTTGACTTGACAGCCAGCGCTATTGACACATCAGGGCCTGCAAGTGAAATCAGCAGCATCCAGAGCAGGCTGAACCTAAGCTCAAGCGAATTCACTGCGCTGACTGCCAGCGTTAACACAGTCATCAATGAGTATAACAGCATCCGCGGAAAGCTTGACACTGCAAAAACAAACGCAGGCGCTGTGCAGGAGAACACAGTATCTGCAAAAAACAAGGTTAATGCTGACACAGCAATAATCAGGGATGTGAATGCAAAAATTGATACCATCAAGACAAATGTAGGCTCAGTCAAGATTACCAATGTTGAATCAATTGTAAGCCCGATAAAGATTTCAGTTCAGCCGCTTACAAAAACAAAGAATTATTTCATATACATACTTCCTGCGCTCCTCATACTGCTTATAATGCTTGTCAGCCTGCTTATCAGCTCAACAGGCGTTATCCGCGAGAAAGAATCATCTGCATCATTAAGGAACTTTATCACCCCGACAAGCCCGGGCACATTCCTGCTCGCGCATTACCTTACTTACATAAGCATAATAGGGCTGCAGTCAGCAATAATGCTCGGAGTGACAAGGATTTTCATTAAAGATGTTCCTTTCACGACTTACCTGCTTGCCTTGGCTTTGTTAGTTATATTCGCAACACTCTTTATATTCATAGGAATGTTCATAGGCACAATCTTCAATACAGGCGAAAGCGCAACAGTTGCTTCTGTGTCAATAGCAATAATCACCCTTGTGTTCTCAAACAGCATACTGCCTCTTGAGACACTTTCAGGGTTCCTCAGGCTTGTGGTTGAGTATAATCCGTTTGTGATGATGGAGAAGATGCTGAAAGGGCTGTTCCTGTTTGAAGCATCTATTGCAAGCATGACAAACCTTTATCTTATTCTCGGGTTCATAGGCGGAGCTGCGCTGATTACAATAGTTCTGCAGATAATGAGAGAAAAATTGATGAGGTAAAGGCCTGCCTCTGGCGCACATTGATTAATTTTATTTTTTCAAAACATTAAAAGCAGTTGAATTCCAGCGAAGCTCAGCTTTTCTACTTAGTCAATGTCCGCCACAAATACACAAGGAAGAAAACGCCGGACATGGCAAGAGCCATTATCAATGCAGGCAGCGCGCCAAGGAAATACAAAAGTATTGCTGTTCCCAAGATAAAAACAAAACTGAACGCGTAAAGAGGAGTTGAGCCAATCATTACCTTCAACCCGTCAAGCCCCAACAAAGGAAGCATGTCAAACACAGGCATTATTGAATTTATCAATACAAGCTCTGCAAACATTCCGGAGGGGCTTATCAATTTGAAGAATATTGCAAGCAGGATGTTTGCCATTGGCCCTGCCAAAGCAATCTTTGCCTCTTCAAAATCAGTAACCTCTATTATCTTGTGCCCGAACCTGTGCTCTTTTTTTATGACAAGCCCGTATGAACTCACTGCTGTAAAAAACAGTCTTCCGTTTGACAAAAGCATTACAAGCAGGCACAATACTATTCCAATTGGAAATGAATGAATTGTAATGTCCCTGCCGAATATATGAACTTTTTTTGGGAATCTCTCTCTCAAGAAAAATCTCTTTATGCCCCATATCCTGTATTCGCTTATGAAGCCGTACTTCTTTGCCATTAAGTCATGCGCAAAGTCATGCACAAAAACACTTATTGTGACAAACACCAGCATTTTAACGAAATTCAAAAGCCAGTTTGCCAGGACAAACTCCTGGCTCTTGTCATTGAATGCAAATGCAAGCCCAAGCGTAAGTATGATTACTGCAAAATACTTTAATTCGTTTTTTGTGTATTCCATGTTTTTTCCATAGATTTTATCTCTTTTATTATCCCTGCTTCGTGACCCGCGCCAACAACAGCAACAATACAATCATATTTCACCATAAGGTTATATAAATGTTTTGCCATGACAGTGTTCCGCTCTGCAATCAATGCATTGTACACAGAAGGGTACCTTTTTCTTACATGGCTTATCATTTTGGTTATAATCCCTGCATCAGGCACTTTCCTTAAATCAAACGCCATCCTGTTGCTGTTTGAAAAAACTCCGAATAGCAAATCCCACAGGAACCTGAATTTCTCTTTCCATGTAATCTGCCTGAAAAGGCTTTTCAGTGTATCCCTTATATCACGGTCAATCAAGGCAATCTCTGCATTGCACTCTTTTGCCACTTTAGCAGCTGCTTTCATCTCATCTCCAGGAGAAGTGCCAACCACCTTTCCCAGCTTGTTCTCAACCCATGCCCCTATTAAAGTGAATATGAATGCTTTAACCCCCAATGCATAAATATCCTTTAATGAAGGCTTTTTCCGCTTTTTGTGCATCAGACCATAAAACCTACCCTCATCAAGCTCCAGGGCAACTATTTGCGGCTTGTGCACTGTAATGGCCTTTACAACCTCCTTTATGCTTTCAACAGCAATGTGCGAAGTGCCGATGAGATAAAGCCCTTTATATTTAAGCATAGTATCCGGAATGGCGGAAACTATATAAATATGTTTTAACTTCACCAGTAA
Source organism: Nanobdellota archaeon (assembly GCA_018830945.1). Taxonomy (GTDB): domain Archaea; phylum Nanobdellota; class Nanobdellia; order SCGC-AAA011-G17; family GW2011-AR17; genus UBA9640. Next base: position 48,078 of record JAHJRD010000093.1, read on the forward strand.
TATATAGTATTCATGTTACATGAAAAGGAGGAATTGATATGTTAAAGATAAAGCAGATAACAGACGTTTTCGACATGCAAGTCTTCACAGACACCGGGGACTATTTCGGCGATGTGGAAGAGGCGATACTCCAGGCAAACAAGATTTACGGCTGGAGAATAAGGGCTACAAGGAACTCTTTCCTTACAAAGCTGCTCGGCGGGGCAAAGGGCGTTGTCGTGCCCCACAACCTTGTCAAGGCAATCGGCGATGTAATGGTGGTTTCAAAATCAGCTGTACCCTCATATGAAGAGGAAGAAACAGCGCAGGGTTCTGAGTATTAAGCATTTTTCTATTTTTATTTTCTTCTCGAAAAGTTTATATATTGAAGTGTTCTCTTCATTAGTAGTCTTAACAAGGTAGAACAATGGCAGACACAGCATTTGGAGTTGTAATTGAATTTCTTGAGAAACTTGGATTTTTTGATGTAATCCTTCCGTTCCTGCTTGTATTCACAATTGTATTCGGCATACTTGAAAAAACAAGGATATTCGGCGTTGAAAAGATTGGGGACAAGGATTACCCAAAGAAAAGCATAAACTCAATGGTTGCATTTGCAATAGCCTTTTTCACAGTGGCTGCAAAGCAGGTGGTAACATCACTGCAAGTCTCTTTGCCTAATGTAGCATTAGTGCTTATCATAGTTGTCTGCTTTTTAATGCTGGCAGGCTCATTCATGGGAGACAAGGAGTTCAGCCTTGAGGGAAGGAAAGGATGGGTTGCATTCCTCACAATTGTGATGTTCATAGCAGTCATCTTGATTTTCCTTAATTCATTCGGCTGGCTTGAGCCGATTACAGGCTATATAATGCAGCATACAGATACAGTCCTTATTCCGTTTGTATTAATCGCAGTAATTGTGGGGGCAATGTTCTATGTTATAGGAAGAGGCCCGAAGGAGAAGAAGGAGGAGAAGTAAATGGTATTTGAAAATGTTGATTTCACTGACATGATAACTACATTGGAGGACATGGGGTTTTACCAGGTAATACTTCCTTTCATGCTTGTCTTCACAATAATGTTTGCAATTCTTCAAAAGGTAAAGCTGTTTGGCGCAGAAACTAAAAATATTAATGTGGTTGTTGCTGTAATCATAGCATTCTTTTTCGTCAGGGTTACGTCAATTGTTGCAATCATCAACCAGTTTCTGCCTAAAGTTTCAATGATAGTGCTTGTATTATTGATGTTCATGCTGGTATTGGGCATATTCGGCTCAGGCGAGTCAACAGGATGGAGTGGATGGCCTTTCTTTGTAGGCATGGTTGGAGCTGTGTTAGGAATTGTATGGGCTCTTGTCTCATCATTCCCAGGAATGGGCGGCTCTGGCGGAAGCCTTCTTCCAAGCTGGCTGGTTATCAGCTCGCAGGACAAGGCAATACTTTTGGCAGTCGGCATTTTCGTGCTGCTTCTGTGGGTATTCAAGGACAAGAAAGATAACGAGCCTTCATTTATGGGAAAGTTTAAAGAAGGCACAAAACCTGAATTCTTTGGGTTTGGCGGGGGAGGCAAGAAGTAGAAATGGTCTGCAAGCGAAGTGAGTGGACCCTCGAACGAAGGGGGACTGAGTAAGAATGGCTTCAATCATGGATATTGGGCTTTTGGATTATTTTGTGCCTGTGTTCATATTCATCTTCATATTTGCAATACTTTTTGCCCTGCTTGAGAAAGTCAAGGTATTTGGGGAGAACAAGGGGCTTAATGCACTGATTTCATTTGCAATAGCCTTTCTTTTTGTATTGACTCCTGACTTGCTGGGCGTTGTCAAGATAATGACTCCCTGGTTTACAATACTGTTTGTGTTTGTCATAATGATTGTTCTATTATTCATGTTTGTCGGCGTTAAAGAAGGTGATATCACAGAGGCATTTACTGAAAAAGGCATGGTATGGATTATTGTAATCGTATGCCTGATAATCATGATTTATGCCCTGACACAGGTTTACGGCGCGCAGATACAGAACATAACTGTTGACGGGAATACGACTGCTGATGCTTCTTCTCCGACAATGACATCGCAGGTTGGAAAGATTCTGTTCCATCCAAGGGTTTTGGGCATGTTGCTACTGCTTCTGATTGCAGCCCAGGCAGTCAGGTTTCTTGCAGGGCATGCGAAATAGGCAGACCTCCGGCGCACGTTAATTAATTTTATTCTTTCAAAATATTAAAAACAATAGAATTCACAGCGAAGCTCGGCTTATTTCATCGCCTGCTTTCTAACTTCTTTCTTCAGCCAGTCTTCCCACTCAAACAGAATCCTTTTTGTATCAATATGCCCTTCATCCTCCAAAACACTTTCAGAAATCCTGTGGAACATGTCATTTGCCTGTATTACAAATGCTGCCTCAAGCATCCTCGGATTTTTTGATCTTGCAGCATACTCAACAACCAGCTTTTTGGTGTCAGCCCTGAGCATTATGTTGTCCCAGATGCCGTCCCAGTTTCCTGTCCACTCCTTTACATTCGCGCCAACTGCTTTCAAAATCTCTGACTCGCCGTTAATCAATTCAGGAGTCGGCTCAAGCTGGTCTGTCTGCGAATTATATCTCATTAAGTCAACAAAACCGCCTTCTGTCAATGGATCATTCTCCCACTCTTTCCTTACTTCAGTAATCTGCGTAACCCTTCTCCATGTATGCAAGCCGTCAGGGCTTTTCAATGGGTTTGCCACAATTATCACGTCAGTTGCCTTGAATGATGTCTTTGGAACGCCCAAGTCATTCACAACCCTGTCGTATACGCCGTAAGGGGAATCGCCGTGTATTGTTCCTGCAACAGTATTTGCCATTGCGCCTATTCTCATTGCCTCATACAATGCAAGCGCTTCCTTGCTTCTTACTTCTCCAATAATCAATGCGCTGTTCCCCAATCTTAATGATGTCCTTATGCCTTCTGTGGCTGACATCTCAGTGCCGCCTTCCATCAATGCAGACCTTACTTTCAAGGGCTGGATGTCATAGTTAAGTTTTCTTAGAGCATTAGTGGGTAATTCTAACGTGTCCTCTACCGTTATAATGCGGGAATTTCTCATTATGTCAATCATGCATGCGCCCAATAATGATGTCTTACCGCTTGACCTTGTTCCTGCAACAAGCATTGTCCTTGTGCCGTCAATCAGGAAGCTTATCAATCCCGCTGCCAATGGATTAATCATCCTGTTCTTAACAAACAATGGAAGTGTCCACGGCTCATCCCTGTGCCTTCTGAAAGAGAACGCAAGCCCGAATGGGTTTAACGGCCTTGAGACTATTGAAACCCTTGATGTTGAATCAGGGAGGTGCAGTTCAGTGTCAAGTATCGGGTTTGCCTCATCCAGCGGCCTTCCGCTTAATAATCTGAACTTTGTTGCCCAGCTGTCAGTGTCAGTTCTTGCAGGTATTAAGTTTGATGTGCAGTTGCCGTAGTTTGCATGCAAGACAAATATTGGCACTTCTCCGTTTGGCGAGTTAATCTGCGCATCCTGCACTTTGGTATCCTTAAGCACAAGCTCCATGAACCCAAACCCTATTGTGTGCCTTATGAGGATTTCAGTCAGAAGCTTTATGTCTTTCATATTGATTTCAATGCCCTGCTCCTCCGCAAGCTCCCTTAAAAGATCCTTTCCAATGTTTGAGAATGTGTTTCTTAATTTATGCGGGTCAAGAAAATGCTCTTCCTTTGGCTGGTGCTCAGCCAGCACTGTCTTTGCTAAATCAACAAGCGTATACTTGTCCTCGCTTATCTTGAACTCAGGAGGAGTCATGTGGTACATGAATTTAATGTCATCTGTCACCCTGAATATTGTCACTTCAGTGTCCTTGTCAACTGTGTAAACCTCCATCTCTTCGCCTTCAAGAGGCGGGCTTGCCATCACTCTTGTGAACATGAAGTCAGGCGCAATCACAGGCCTGAAGAATAACCTGTAAACACCCCTGTCGCCAAGAGTGTATCCTGCAAGGTATTCTTTTGCAGCCTTTATCAGCTTAAGCTCTGCAAGCATGTTAAAGATTGCAGTTAAAAGCGAGATGAATATCCTTCTTGAATCAGCCATTCTCGGGTCTGCTGTTGATTCCAGCTTTGCCTCTTCAGCCCTTAACATTCTTTTTAGCTCAACATATGCTCCCAAAGGGTCTGAGCGCAATAAGTTAAATACAATTGAATGCACAATAGCATATCTCTCTGCCAAAATCCCCTGCGCCTCGTAAGAAGCGCCCAAAGAGTCAGGGCTTAATACCTTCTTTGACTTGATTAAATAGCTGTAAAGATTTGCAACCTCAACAAGCATCTGCGTCTGGTCATAGGGGTACTCGTAAAACCTTCTTTGTATGAAAATGATTCTTGCAACAGAAGGGTTCTCAGCAAGCTTGTCAATGGCATCCATCATCACAATGGCTTCTCCCTCCACTGAAGGCGAGTAAGGGGCCTGCTCATAGTTTACTCTTATTACTTCTTCATTGCCCTCTTTTATAATTTCATATCCCCCTGGCGGGACTTTGTGTGATTCTGCCATACACCCTCTTTTGTTAATCATAGAAAAGGGATTAAGGTATATAAAGATTGTTAGTGGAAAGTTGCTTATTGCTTATTAGTTGGAAAGCAAAGAAAGGCAGGCCTCCGGCATTATTATTTTGTTTTATTTAGGTTTATATGATATTCCTTTTTTCGTTTCTTCAACCACTTTTTTCAGGTCTTCCTTGGAAGGCAGATTAAGCTGGTATTTTGAAGCAAAAATCCTGCTGCTCATACCGCCAAGCGCGTATTTTACAAATGTATTGTCCTTTTCAGTGCAAAGCACAATGCCTATCGGATCATTTTCCCCTTTCAGTGTTTCATTCTCCCTGAAATAGTTAACGTAAAAGTTCATCTGCCCTGCATCAGCATGCGTAAATTTCCCGCTTTTGACATCAATCAGGACAAGGCAATTCAAAAACCTGTTGTAAAAGACAAGGTCAACATGATAATGCTCATTATTTATTGAGATTCTTTTCTGCCTTGCAACAAATGCATATCCTTTCCCAAGCTCCAATAAAAACTCCTGCAAATGGTCAATCAATGCCTGCTCTATCTGGCTTTCTGTGTATTGGCTTTCTTGCTTGAGATTAAGGAATTCAAGCACATAAGGGTCTTTTATTTGCTCATCGGGACTTGTTTGGCTGACTTTTGTTTTTGCAAGCAAGGGCTTTTTATTTTTGCTTAAAGCAAGCCGTTCATATAGCAATGAATGAATCTGCCTTTCGAGTTCCCTGGAATTCCATCCTTGTTTTTCTGCTTCGTTTAGGTAAAATCCTATTGCTTCTTTATTTTTAATGTAGAGAACGCTGCGATAATGCGTCCATGACAATTTCCTCCGCACTGCGGAGGAATTCCGGAACAGGCAATAAAAGCGCCTCATTCTTTCAAGGTTTTCCACGCCAAATCCCCTCCCATATTTCAAAGTTAAATCTACTGATAGCTTTTCCAGCAACCTGCTTCCATAGTCAGCCTTTATCTTTCCTTTCTGCTCAAACTCTATGATTCTTCTCCCTATTTGCCAGTAAGTGCGGGTTATGGCTGTGTTAACAGCAGATGCAGCCTGCCTTCTTCCTTGTTCAAGCAGTTTTCCTATGTCTGATATGAGCCTGTTATATCCTGCTTTTTGCATTATTTTCATTGCTGAAACTGGCTATCAGCTGCTATTCATAAAGCTTTCTGTGAAAAAACGTGCCTTTTTTCCTAAAAGTTGTAAAAGTGAATGTGTTTGGCGGAAAATCAATAGGAAAAGTGATGAAAAGCAATGAAATTTTCCGCCTTGCCGAAATAGGTTTTTGGCTTTCCGTCGTCAAAGCTGGCATATATACATTAAATGCCACCAACAAAACAGTGAATAGATTTATATCATATTACTTCCTTATTTAGAATATGATTAAGGCAATACTTTTTGATGCAGGCGGAGTAATAATAAAATCAGGGAACCAAATAAATATATTTGCCAAAATTTTCAGGGCAAAAAACAAGCATAAGCTATGGGAGAAGATTAACCATTACGTCGGCCCGCTATGCGCCGGGAAAATGTCTGAGAAAGAATACTGGAAAATTATAGCCAAATCAGAAGGAATTGATCCTAAAAACATACCTGATAATCTTTGGGCCAAAAACTATGGAAAAACAACCAAGATAGACCATAAGATGATGGCATTGATAAAAAGCCTAAGAAAGCAATACAAAACCATCCTCATCTCCAACACAATCAGGCCCCATGTAATTATCAATAAAAAGAGAGGGCTGTTTGATAATTTTGATGATGTCATAAACTCAAATGAAGTGCATCTTTCAAAGGATACAAAATCAATTTTTCAGCTTGCCCTGAAAAGAAACCATCTTAAAGCCGAAGAATGCATTTTTATTGATGATATCCAAAAATTTGTGGATATCGCAAAGTCTGCCGGAATACCTGGAATTTGTTTTAGGAATGTAAGTCAATTAAAAAAAGAGCTTTCCCGTTTGGGAATGTTATAAACCTTAATGCAGCTTGCTAAAATGGCATTAAATAATGCCGGAGGCCGCTCCTTTCCCTATACCATTAACCAACAACTCACTACAATAAACACCAACCATTAACCATTAGATATATAAAGATATTTGCCATAAGATAACATATGCCAGAGGAACAAGAACAGCAGGGGCAGGACATTGTTGTTGAGCTTGTCAACAGGGTGAGGATTCTTGAGAGCAAGTACAGCCTGATGAGCGAGAGGCTTCTTATAGTAAACCAGAACATGATTGAGCATCATAAAAAGCTGATGAAGGATTTCAGGGCAGGCGAGATGGAGATAAAAGACATCAAGAATGACCTTGAGAAGGTGAAGAATATCCTAAAGCATTTGTCAGAGGAAGCTGCTAATTTCGCAAGAAAAGACGAGATAAAGCTATTGGAAAAGTATATTAAGATGTGGAACCCTATTAATTTTATTACTGAAACTGATGTTAAAAACCTGCTTCAGAGGGAGCTGCGCAGGATTGAAGAGGGGAAACCCGAGCCTGTTGAAGTTAAAAAAGAGGCAGCAGTTCCTAAGCAGTTAAAAAAGGAGAAGAGCAAGAATGGTTTCCGAGCTAAAGGCGAAGGTGCTCGAAACTATGTTTCGGCACACCGGGATGAGAATCCCGATTGGAACCCTTGAACGAAACGGAGTGAAGTGAAAATGCCTGAAGAAGAAACACCGCAGGAGGATATGCAAGTTTCTGCCCTTAGCAGGGCTGAAGAAGAGATACCAGTGCCGTCTCCTGTTTCAGCGCCACAAATGTCAATGACGCCTTCTGCTGAGATGCCTTCAATGCCAACTCCTCCTTCAATGGGATATGATGAGATGCAGTCAATTGTTGAGGAAATCATTGAGGAGAAATGGAAAGAGATGCTTACAAGCATGGGTGACTTGACAACATGGAAAGTGCAGGTTGAGGATGACATGGAAGCTTCAAAGCAGGAGATTCTGAGATTGCAGTCAAGGTTTGACACAATGCAGGCAGCTATTGTCGGCAAGGTTGGGGAATATGAAGGCTCAATGAGGGACTTGTCAACTGAGATGAAGGCTTTGGAGCAGGTAATGCAGAAGATACTGGAGCCGCTGACTTCTAATATTAAGGAATTGGGAAGGATAACAGAAGATTTAAGAGGCAGGAAGAAGTAAAAGCCGGCCTCTGTCACTCCGCAAGCTGCGTTCCGAGGTCCACTTCATTGCATTCGCAGACCTCCGGCATAATTCTATTGAGATACGGACTATCCTAACACCCTTATCGTTTCCCTCTGAACCTTGAGTATCAGTTCTTTTACCCTCTTCAGCTGCTGCAAATCAATGCTTGTTTCCACGCCGTATGTGGAAATCTCCCTGGTTTCCCTTATAGTCAGGCTGGTAAGGCTGTTCTCAACATCAAGAGTGTCAAATTGGGCAATCAAGTCCTTATCCAAATCCAGCTTATGTTCTTTTATCAAAGCAAGCATGGCGGTGATTGTGCAGGACTGATTTCTGGATTCATAGCCGTATTTGGCAAGTATTGCCAGAAAGCAGTGATAAATGGCATAAAACCCCACATTTAAAGCCCAGTCATATATCTTCAGCCTTTCAAGGGTTAATACAACACCATAATTATATTCAGACTTTTTAAGGTGCTTTTGCGCTAAATCCATGTCAGCTTTTGCCTTTACCAGCCTTTTTGCATCTTTCAGGTGCCATTTCAAATGATTGTCTATTTGCGGCATTTTTTTATTACCTCCACATATTTCTCAGGGTTATGAAATACAAGATTATCTGACATAATGCTATAAAATGCCTTATCTTCCTTGTTTTTTAAAATATCTTTTTCAGTTATATCAACATACCTTATTGGCTGTTCAACCAGCCCTGATTTTCTTATTTCATCTTTTATGCTTTTAACCCCTGCGGATTTCCCAGCAGGGTACATAAGTAAAATGTCTATGTCATTAAAATGCCTGCTTTTTATGGACGAGCCGAATACCAACCCAAGCTCTATGCTCTCTTTAAATTTTTTCAAGCTGTGCATCAGGACAGACAGCCATTTGGGAAACTCTTCCTGGCTCAGCATGTATTCCATAAACTTTATTGCCAGCTTGCTATTGTAAGCATAAGAAAAGAAAGCGGAATTTCCTATTTCCTCTTTTACGAGCAGATTTTTGCCTGCCAAAAGGTTGCAGAGCTTATTGGCGTGGGCATGGTTGATGCCTAATATTCTTGCTAATTGCCGCGGGTTATGCCTCTCTTTGTAGCGCTTAAAAAGAAATTTGGCTATCTGGATTTCGGTCTTTGTGAATTGTATGTTATTAACATCCATGTGTATTCTGATAGCATACAGCATATATAAGCTTTGCGTTTTGGAAAAGCCAGCCTCTGTCACTCCGCAAGCTGCGTTCCGAGCCCCACTTCTCTCCGCTCGCAGGACTCCGGCGCACTTCACTCAATTCCATGCATTAATTACCTTTTGCATGCGTTGCTAGAATTTAGGGTTCAGCTTTTTGAACCAGGGGCAATCACTGCAGCTTTCAAATTCGTTTTTAACCTTAGGGCAGCCCGGCTCCCTGAAAGAGCTCGCAGCCAGCCAGCAGTCCCTGCCTGAATTATAGTTGTATGCCGGGCATTTTTTCTTTATATCTTCGGCGCAATTCCAGAATTCCCAGCAATTCTTCGGCTCTACTTTAGGCATTATAAAAGAGACGCATAAACAGCATATATAGCTTATTTGCAATTTGGGATAAACCTGTGCCTGAAACCTTTAAAAGGCTGAATGAATTCCCCTGATTATGGAGCAGTACTGGATGCCAAGAAGGCTTGACTTCAAAAATTTAAGAATGTGCCTTGACAATTACACTGCAGAAAGATTGTTAATAAGGGATGCCGGCTCAAGAGGCGGCAAAATCCATGTTGATGAAAATCTTGAAGGAAGAACTTTAGATTTCAGGAAAGATAAGTCAGGATTGTATTTTCTTATTGATTCAAATGAAGCATTTCATTTCCCGCTGAAACAGCGCGGCACAAGAAAAGGAGACGGCTTTTCACTTGCATACGAAAGAATAGGAATTATTAACGGCGTCGAAAGGCAGGTAATGCTCGGCACAGGCATTGACCCTTATGATGAAAAGCTTCCAGAGCCGAGAAGGTCAATATTAGTTCATGACATTGATAATTATTTTGTCCAGATATTTTTCAAAGGAAGAATCCACCTGAAGTTCCATTCATGGTACCAGAAGCCGCACTGGAAATACTGGACAATCGCAAAAGAGCGTTAGAATTCCAGCGGCCTTTTTAGTTCATATCACACAGCACTACCCATAATCCAACACCACTAACTAACTTTATAAATCATAAAACCCTATAAAATCATATATTTAGAACTATAAAAGAGGGAATAAATGGTTATAGGCTTCGGCCCTACAAAGGGCGCAAAAAACATCATGGGCAAGTATGGCCTTAAGATGGGAGAAAGGTTCAAGCCAAGCATGATGGACCTTCCAGGCCCTGAAAAGGTTTTCTCAAAGGATTACAGCATATTCAGGGAAGAAACATTAAGGGCAAGCACCGGATTCTATGAAGAAGCCTGCAGGTTTGCTGAAAAAATAATCAAAGTAGACCCTAAAGAGGAAGACAGGAAAAAGCTGGAGGTTGCAATAGAAAGAGCCCACATCAGCGTTACGCCGACAGGAGCATATTCATTAGGCGTTATTGCAATGATTTTATTCATCGCATTAGGAGGGCTGATACTTCTTATCTCATATTTCCTTTCAGAGGCAGGGCTTATAGCAGGCACGCAGTTCATGCTTCCCATAATCCTTATTCTTGGAGGAATAATTGTGTTAAAGCCAATCAGCAAATACCCTGTCCATCTTGCAATGAAATGGAGGCTGCAGGCATCAAACCAGATGGTTTTGTGCATTCTCTACATTGTGATGTACATGAGGCATACATCAAACCTTGAGCATGCAATAAAGTTCGCAGGCGAACACATTGGCAACCCATTGGCTCTTGACTTAAGAAAAATCATGTGGGATGTTGAAACAAGAAAATACTCAACAATAAAGGAAGCAATAGACATCTATCTTGAGCAGTGGAAGGATTACAACCTTGAGTTTGTCGAATCATTCCACCTTATTGAATCATCATTGTTTGAAAGCAGCGAGCAAAGAAGGGTTGAGCTTTTGGAAAAAGCTTTGGAAGTAATGCTTGAAGGCACTTACAACAACATGATGCACTATGCGCAGGAAACAAAAAGCCCAATCACAACGCTTCACATGCTTGGAGTCATACTTCCTGTATTGGGCTTAATCATACTTCCATTAATGGGAGCTTTTCTCGGGGTAAAATGGTACCAGCTTGCCATAATCTATAACATAGCTTTGCCAATAGGAGTGTATTTCATGGGATACAGGATAATGGCAAAAAGGCCTGTTGGATATGCGCAGTCAAACATCTATGAGACAAGCGCAAAATATAGGAGCATGCGAATGTTCTCTTTTGGAGGAAAAGATATTGAGCCAAAGAATGCAGCTTTAATGATTGGCACGGCAATAGTTCTTATCGGGCTTCTTCCTCTTCTGCTGCACCTTATAGTCCCGGGCCAGGACATACCGATTGGAAGCGCTGCCCAGCCGCTTGGCATGCTGCTTGACTACAAGCTTGCTGACTTTGAAGTTGGAGGTAAAATAGTGGAGAAATCCATAGGCCCCTTTGGAATCGGCGCTTCATTGTTAAGCTTGTTCATAACATTGGGAATCGCAATAGGGATTGGATTTTATTTCAAGACAAGGTCAACCAAGCTCATGAAAGTAAGGGATGAAACAAAAAAGCTTGAGGCAGAGTTTCAGGGCGCATTGTTCCAGCTTGGCAACAGGCTTGGTTCTGGAATACCAACTGAAATGGCTTTCAGCTCTGTTGCTGAAACACTGCATGGCACGCCAACAGGAAACTTCTTCACATTGGTTGACAGCAACATAAGAAGAGGGGGAATGAGCTTAAGGGATGCAATATTTGATGAAAAGCACGGCGCAATAAACTCATACCCAAGCTCATTGATTGACAGCTCAATGAGGGTTCTTGTTGAGACATCAGAGAAAGGGCCGTCTGTTGTGTCAAAAGCAATGATTAACATCTCAACATACCTTGACAGGATAAACAAGGTAAATGAAAGGTTAAAGGATTTGCTTTCTGAAACAGTCAGCTCAATGAAAGCGCAGGTTTCATTTTTATCGCCTGTTATTTCAGGCATTGTTGTCGGCATTGGCACGATGATAACAACAATCATAGGCGGGCTGACAACTGCGTTTGCCCTTGCAGGAGACGAAGGAGGCGGGGAAGCAATGGGGATTGCAGGCGGGCCTGCTTCAATGCTTGAATTTTTTGACATAAAAACACTTATGCCACCTTATTTTTTCCAGATAGTTGTCGGGATATACCTTATAGAGGTTGTTTACATACTTACTGTGCTGGGAAACGGCATTGAAAACGGGGTTGACACGCTTAATGAGGAAGACAAGCTTGGCAAAAACTTATATAAAAGCGCTGTCTTTTACATAATAGTCGCGGCAATAACAATGATAGTGTTTAACATGCTTGCTACAATGATTTCATCAAGAGTGGCAGGCGTTTAAAAAAAGAGGAAAACATATGGCAATGAAAAGTCTTGTGCTGGTTATCCTGGCATTAATGCTTGGAGTAATTATTATAATCGCAATAATGGGAATGAAAAAAGGTATAGGAATATGATTTCAAAAAAAGGCTCAATTGACATACAGGTTGTTGTCGGAGTGATACTGCTGCTTGCAGCGCTTATAGTAATAGGCATTATCATAGCAAGCGCTGTGTTTGGTGTATCATCCACAGACATGAAAAAATTCTCCTGCTGGGCTTCAAACGGAATGAAGTCAAGCAATTTTGTGTTCAAGAGCCAGCTGCCTTCAACCTGTGAAATCAATAATATTGAAGAGCCTGCTGATGTTGAAGCCATTGCAAAGATGATGACAGAAACCTGGTGGATGTACGGCAAGGGAACATGGGACTTTGGAAAAGAGGACCATGAAATTGCCGTGTTTTATTTTGAAGCTGCCAAAGACATAAAGTTTGATGAAGTTCTTAACTTTCTTACAGCGACAAAAGACGGCAAGCGCGTCAGCGATATAGCTGACTCTGATTATAATTATCTTGCAAAAGGCTCAAATGATCCAACAATATGCACTGGCAAAACACTTGGGGACCAAGGCATGACTCCGACAATGAAAAAAGGAGAAAGGTATTTCATAATGTTCTGGGATGATGCAAGCATTTTGGGCCAGGGCAGGGAATATGGGGACAAGGTGGCTATTGCAGGAAAGCCGCAGCTTGGGCAGGAAGGAGCGTATTACTGCTTTTCAAAGCCAAGAGGGGAATGGCTCAGCATCTCAAATGACAACAGGCGGATATGGATGCCTGTTATAGGAGATGTGTCATTATGATGAAAAACTTAAACAAAGGTATAATGACAGGTGTTAAGTTTCTCAAATATGCCTGCTGTAAAGATGAAAAGACTTATGCCCGCAGGCATATGAGCCGGAAAGGAAAGCTTGCTCTTGAGTATCTTGCAGTAATAGCTCTTGCGCTGATTGTGCTTATTGTGGTGCTCATATTCAGCAGCAAGATAAGGGAAAAGGCGTTTGACGCAGGAAGAAGTTTCCTGGGGATAATAGGGAGAAGATAAATGACAGGCGATATAGCAAAAGAGATACTGCTGAAAGCAGCTTGTGAAGAAGTGCAAGTCCCGGAAAAGTGTCTAGAAGGATGCGGGCTGAAACAGAGTGAAATGCCCGCACGGGTTGATAAGGGCGAAGCCCTTATAGGTAGAAGGTAAAATGGAAGTACCAGAGTGGCTGACAAATGCAATCATCGTGCTTGTTGTGATATTCATCATAGGCGCCATTATATACCTCATTGCTCCTGAAACCTATAAGGACATATTCAGCATTGCAGAGGAAACATTTGAGATAGGAGAAGAGCAAAAAAAAGCAGAGGCTGCGCAGGAAATAATAGGCACAACAGTAGAGGCATTTAACCTGTGCATTGAAAATGCTGTTGAGGGATGCAGCTGCGCGCTTGATGAAAGCAGCCTGCCAAACGGCTATATAATCTGGCTCAAAAATACTAAAGATGATGAAGGCAAAAAAATACTCAAGATGCAGGCATTTACCCCTCAAGGCGCTGCAATAAGCAATGCAAGAGACTTCTCAAACATTAATGTGAGGCTTGCGGTTGCAGGCACTGCAAAAACAAAAAATGATATTGAAAAAGAAGGGGTAATCTGCGCAGAAAGCGACATGCGCATATGGAACAATAACGGCAAAATCAGGATTGGCGCAGAAACAGGCGGCGCAGGTGAAGTGCAGTGGTTTGACTTTTACCATGAAACACATTCTAACCAGATACTGAAGCAGGGAAGCAATGTATGCTTCCTTACAAATACTGTTGAATCAGGCATAGTGGGAATGGCAGGAACAATAGAAGACACAGAGAGATTTAACTTTATTGCAGAGGTTGACTTACCAAGCAATCCTACTGAAGCAGGAAGAATCGCTGCAGAAGCATTGAGAAGCCTGCCTGCCTGCACAGGCACTGACAGGTCAAACTATCTGGTTTTATGGCCTGTTTTGCCGCAAAACATAATCTCAGTCGACTCATGCAAGGACAGGCCGCGCGAGCTGGCTTCAAGCATGGGCACAAACATCCCGCTTACTGCAACTGAAGACAGCGATGTTATAGTGCCTGTCAATAAAGGGGCTGTAACTGATTATTGCCTGGAAAACTGCGGTGATGAAGGCAAGAGCGTGACAATGTATGAAGTATATGATACAGGAATAAACTGGCCCACAAGCAGGCGCATAAAGATTGCAGGATTAAAGGAGATTGATGAAAAATACCAGGTTAAGGGCGTTATAGAATCAACAAAAATAACAAAAGGCGCTAATGTATCTGCAGGCGATATTCTCGGGAAGGCAACAGCAAAGATCAGCTATATCCAGGACTTCCCAATGCAGGTAAGCAGGCCTGCAAATCCCGGGGCATTATTGCCGTTTGGAATTATTGAGGAAGAAGGCATATTAGATACCTTGTCAAGAAATGCATTGGAAGAAAGGTTCTGCTCACTTCCAAGATTATCAGCTGAAAAATACAAAGGAGAAGGATGCGAAAGAATCACATCAATCAACGGATGCAGCAGGGCCTTAACAAGAGGCTCGCTGCAGGAGATAGCAGACAAGATATCCCAGCTTAAGAACGGAGAAAGCGATAAAACAGTTCTTTCATTTATCCAGGGCGGAAGGCATTATGGATATCTTTTTGTGTTCGCAAGAGGGGCTAATGCTTATACAGACGAATGGATTGGAATAGATGTACTTGCAGAAGACACTCCAAGGCCTGCAATATGCAACATGGACAAGCACTGCATCTGCCTTTGTATGAATGAAAATTCCTGCAGCAGCGGGCTGTGCCAAGAACTGCCTGAATACGGATTTAACCCGACAACAGTTAATACTGCAATGATTGGAAGCGATAACGCAAGAGAAAAGACAATACATTTCCAGAGGCTTGGGGAAAGGCTGGGCATATGCACAAGCACGCCCTGCATATAAAATGGACGAATATCCCACTGCTTCAATTGTTTTTGTTGTTCTGACAATATTAGGGCTGGGACTTGCCATGTTTCTTGCAATAGAACTCATGTACAACACTGAAAAGCCCGCGCCTGAGAAAAGCGCAGATTTCTACAAGGGAAAGCAGGATGTTGCAAACGCGTTCCACAACCTTGCAAAGGCATACCAGGACTGTGTTGCTGAAACCAACTGCATGTGCGACATCTACAGTGTTTATTTTCCTGCGAAGTATTCAATCAGGATGGAAAATGCAGGAAGAAGCCTCAAGCTGACGCTTATGGAGCGCGGAAACCCCCTACTTTCTGAAACAATAAATAATATCAATACAGGGATTATGAAAAGCAGGAATGACAGGGCCTGCGGCATGGATGAGCCCATTGAAATCAATGCAGAAAAAAAAGGATGGTATGCTTCTCAGGGGGAAAGCATAGACAGGCACTACTTCTTAGATTCAATTGAAGAAATCTACAAGCCATCGCAGGGAGTTTCCTGCATTATCACTGAATCAATGATTATTGACAGCAATGAAACATTAAGAAGCATTGAAGACTATTTTGGCAACCTGCCAAGATGCACATTCAAGCGCAAGAAAAAAGAAGAGCTTGCCTTAACAGCATTCCGCACTTTTGTTGAAGAGTTCAACAAGTGCGGTGAAAAGGAAGAAACATGCATGTGCGAGTTCAGCAGGCTTTCAATGCCTGATGAATACTTCATAAAAGCTGAAACAGGGGATGAAAATACAATCTTTACTCTTGCAAAATCAAAGCAGGGGTTTGAGGCTGAGAAAGAAATCCTGAAGCTGGAAGGAGAGGCAGGGCTTATGGTTGAAGACAAAAGCATACCAGAGTTCAGGCAAGAGCCAGGATGCATCTACACAAAAGATAATGAAGCAGGATTTTATGCAGGATGCGATATTGCAAAAAAGCCTGCCAAGATACAGGCTGTTTTTTATGATGCAAAAGCAGGGTTTGTCATAAGCAACGGCGGAATACTCAGGCTTGGCGCTGAAAGAGTGAACAGGGCAAACATTGAACTCTGCAGCATATCAAGGAAAAAGGCCTATGAATACATCTGGCCTGCTGATAAAATGAACAATGTGTATTATGCAGGTGAATGCTTTGGATCTGGGGAAGAGCAGTGCAGCAAGGGCATATTTATCCCGCAGAACCCGGGCTCAGGCGTGTATGCTGCAGAAGAAGGCATTGTTGAATATGTCGGCTCTGGAATAATCAGGCTCAGGCACAAGAATGGCGTAAGAACGCAGTATGAAAATGTTGAAGCAGATGAATCACTAAAAGCAAGAAACGCAGTCACAAGAGGGCAGAAGATTGGCAAGGCAAGCGGAAAGAAAGGATTGTTATTTTCTCTTTCTGATAATACAGCGCACGCAGAGCTGTTTGAAGACAAGGAGATATGCAGGGAACGCGAGAACAAGGCAGAAGCAATCAGCGTGCTTAAGTATGGAATGCATTACCTTAATCCTGCCTGCTATTTCAGCGAGAATATACGCAATTCAATTGTTTATCCAAAGAAATGCGAAACAATTTTCAAGGGCTGTGATGTTTACGGCAATGAAGAGCAGCCAAGGTATGATATACGGCTTAAGGTGCTTGTAATGCCAGTGAATTGGGAAAGGCAGCTGTCGTATCTTTTATATGCCAATAATGCGCTTGACAAATTCCTAAAGGCAACGCCTCTTGCTGACTGCCCGCAAAGGTTTGAAAAAGCTTTTGTTGACGGTGTTACTGATTTCGGGGATAAATGGAAAGGCGGAAGCTGCATGATAGAAGGCAACAAGAACTGCCTTGCTGATGCACTGCAGGGTGTAAAGCAGTGCGCAGAACAGTACAAGGAAAGAACAGGCGAGAGCTTTGACTTTGTTGTGGGTGTTGAGGACTCTGACATTGCCAATTACCCTGAATGCAACTTTGCTGACAGGGGCTGGACATCTGAGAATTCCGACTCAGCCATAGTGGAAGCGCAGTATGCAGCCGATGTACTGCACGAGCTCGGGCACAAGTTCGGGCTGAAGGACCAGTACTGCGACTGCTCAGGAACTGATGCAGAAGATGTATGCGGGTTTAATGCAAATCCAAACCCTTTGAGAAAAGAGCTGGGGTGCGGAGACAAGTGCTGTGTCTTGTCAGAAGGATATTCGCCTTACACAGAAGGGTGCATGTGGTGCTCAGGAAATTTAGACATAAAGGCAAAGGATACAAATGATGATAAGATGCTTGACTCTGGAAAAAGGACAGTAATGTCAAACCTTATAGACTCTGAAAGCTACAGCATAGATGAATACCTGTTATTAAAAGCAAGCACAAAATTGCAGTGCACACGATGAAATCAATAAAAATCACAATGTTGGTTATCCTGCTAGTTATGATGCTGCAGTTTGTTTCAGCTGCAGTGCTTGAGGCTGACATTATTATTGGAAGGGAAAAGACAGCTGCTTCTTTGAAAGTTGATGAAGGCAGGGCTTCTGATTACTCAAATGAAAGCGGGAACTACAGGCTTGAGATAAAGGATGCCGCAGGCGCTGCATTATGGGCAAGAAACTATGATGTTAAGTTTGTTATACTGACAAACCCGCCGCAAATTACTGATTATGAGATTATCACTGAGAAAATAGAATATGATTCTAAGATGTATGAAATGTACTTCTACAGGGATTCAGATGTTTTGCTGCACAGGTATCTTGATTTCTGTGATGCAAATGGCTTCTGTGACAGGAAAGAGAATGCAGTATCATGCCCTGCTGACTGTTCTGTCGCTGACTATGATGGTATATGTATTGCAAAAGATGATGGAATCTGCGACCCTGACTGCATTGCTGATAATGATTGTATGCGGCTTGAGCAGAAAAGAAAAAAGCTTTGGGTATCTGCCCTTATTGCATTTGCTGTTTCTGTGATTGGAGGCATATGCTTTGTGCATTTTGAAAAGAAGAAGGTAAAGACAGCAATAGGGAAGGTCTTGTCTGCATGGAAGCGCTTTCAAAAGCAATGGAAAGGAAAGCAATAAGCTTTTAATACCTCTTATACAATATATAGCATATGAAGAAAAAAGCCCCTATGGCGCTGCTCTTTATTTTATCTATTCTGCTGTTTGCATTAAGCAGCCTTGCCATAACTGAAGAAGCGGGGCCTGCAGGATTCACTATGTATTACAATGATGCAGGAAACCTGCTTTTGGGGATCAACCCTGATGATTTAAATGCAGTGTTTGGAGCTGATTATTGGGAGGCTGCAAACGGGTTTCTTAATGTTTATTATGATGAACTGGGCGCAAGAAGAAATTTTGGGCAGCTTTCAGGGCTTGTTGTTGTTGACAGAGACAGGAAAGCCATCGAAGTCAGCAACGGGGCCTATAATGCACCAACAAGCCAATCCAACCCAATAAGAATTGAAGGTAAAGAGTTTGCATTTCAATTCCTTGCTCCTGATCGCGGGACAATATTCAGCATAACCGGCGGGATTTACGTGCAGGGAAAATATTTTATTGGATGCATGCCAACAACCAGCAATGACCCTGAATGCGCAATGAAGGTTTTTGTTGTATCATATGATTCGCTTATGTCTATTGAAGGCAATGGGTTTATAACGCATTCTGACAACCGGGGCTTGTTCCTTAATGAGGGATATGAAGCATTAAAAGCATCCATTGAAGAAAAGAAAGCAGAGGGGGAGGATGTAAGCGAAGAGGATGTTTATCCCATAAGCAATATGCAAAGCGTGCAGATTCTTGATTCGGAAATATTTTCAATGATTGCAACGCCGAAAGAAAATGCGGTTTTGGGGGAATGGGCTATTGCGTCAGAAGAGGTTGTGCATATTTTTGCAGTAAAAATGGGGGAATTTGCATTTACCAGCGATGATTTATATGCTTCTGCAAATTCTGCACAGCCAGTGCCATCTATTTTAGCTAAAACAAAAACAAGGAACGCTAATGTGCTCATCGAAACCCCTGGCTATGACGCAACAATTGAGCTTGAAAGCGGCTTTATAATGGTTACAGGGGAAGAAGAAAAATATAACAGGTGCGAGCAGGGCATTGCGTGCTTTTTGTTTAAAGGAGATACATTAAGGATAAAGCCGCAGGCTTTCAGAGGCGAGGAATATGAGCCTTTATGGGTTACTGTGACAATACCAGAAAGGATTACAAATGTTGAGCTAGATGCATTTGACACAGCCGGCTCTGAATCATGGATTAACCATGTCAAAATAAGGAGAGCAGGTGTGTCAGAGCTATTGGCTTTTTATAATGGTGAGATTATTGTCAGCCCAGGCGGCAACTGGTTCAACTTAAGAACTGATTTCAAGGCCCACATTGAGGGGCAAAGAGAGCTTTATGAAGGAGAATTATCATTCACTGAAACAGTTCGCTCAGGCTTTTATGATGTTTTTGAATGCACTTACCGCGACCAGAAATGCTATTTGAATGGCGTGCAGGTGCAGGGATTTACTGAGCAGCATGCTATTCATTTCTGCAAAAGAGATTCTGAGTGCGATGCAGAAAGGAGATGCATTAAGGAAGAGGGAAATACAATCGGATTCTGCGTCAGAAGAGCAATATGCACTGACACAGCATATGCTTTCCCTTTAATGGAGATTCCAGGATTACCAGAAGCTGTAAAAAGGAACATACGTTCTGCTTCAAAGCTGGATATTGTTTTTATTGCTGATGAATATGGTTCAGAAACTGAATTTGACAGAGACTTAAAAAAGGCAGTAGACAGCGGCCTGTTTGCTGTTTCGCCTTTTAAGGAGAATGTTCAGAAGTTTCTGATATACAAGATGAACGGCGGGTCAATGCCATTTCTCATTACCAATATAGGATTGTCTTTTTTATATGAAGCAAGAGAAATGAAAAAGCAGTGTGCAGGCGCAGAATATGCAATTGTAATTTCAAAGAAAAATTTTGGTTCATTTGAAACGGACGGATTTGTATCAATATCACAAAGAGATTTATATAATGAAAAAGAAGGCGGGGCGTTGGTTGTTCCGCACGAGTTCGGGCACGCCTTTGGAAATCTGTATGATGAGTATTATCTCTATGACAGCACTGATCCTTCCTGCCTGACAGGCTTCCCTAACTGCCTTGAATATGATGATGCAAAAACCTCGTGGGGGGAGGATTTGGCTAACCAGGCAAGAAGAAACGTATGGAAAGGATGCGGTGGATACTGCAATGACCGCAGCTATGCAGAATACCTGAAGCCTGCCGCAAACTCAATAATGGGTATCTTAAGCAAGCCAGGTCATACTGAATTCAGCCCGCCTGGAAAGCAGTGGCTGGCAAACTTGCTTTTGCGATATACATGAACAGCCCGAAACCTTTAGCCACTCTTGTTCCTGACCTCACGCAAAGCGTAAGGTTTATAAATAACCCCAGTCTACCATTATCCAATCGAAAACCCGTCAGACTCCACCATTGGGTGCAGAAGGGGATATTATGGACAAGAAAACAATATTATCCGCAATAGAAGCATTACGCAAAGAAAGCCCTAAGCGCGGCTTTAACCAAAGCGTTGACATGATTCTTAACTTAAAAGGGCTTAACCTTAAAGATCCTACACACAAGGTAGAGGTTTTTCTGCCACTGCCCCACCCGCGAAGCAGGAAAGTGGAGGTATGCGCAATTGTTGATGATTCTTTAGTGCTTGAGGCAAAAAAGGCCTGCGATGTTGTAATAGCATTGGACAGGCTGCAGGAAGAGGCAAAGAAAAAGAGAGAAATGAAAAAGCTTGCAAGAAGGATGGAGTTTTTCATTACCCAGCCCCACCTTATGAAAGAGGTTGCAGGAGCATTAGGTAAGATTCTCGGAGTAAAAGGCAAGATGCCAAACCCAAAGTCAGGCTGCATCATACCGCCAAAAGCTCCTTTAGCGCCGATTGTTGAGAGACTAAGAAAAACAGTAAGGCTGATAACAAAGAATGACGCAATCATAAAATGCTCTGTCGGCGATGAAAACATGAAAGATGATGCGCTGGCAGACAACATAAGCGCTGTTTACAATGCAGTTCTTAATGCGCTTCCGCAAAAGGAGAACAACCTTAAGTCAGTGCTGCTCAAGCTTACAATGAGCGCTCCTGTCAAAGTGAGGGATAAGCAATGACAGCTGAAAAAAAGCACAAGGCTCATATTGCTGATGACAAGAAAACAGAAGTCAAGGAGCTTGTAAAGCTTTTGAAAGAATATCCAATCATAGGCATTGTTGACCTTGAGAACCTGCCTTCTGCGCAGTTCCAGAAAATTAAGAAACAGTTAAGCAGCATGATGCTCGTAAGGATGAGCAAGCTAAGGCTTATCAAAATCGCATTTGAGCAGGTCAAGGATAACTTTCCAGGCATAGAAGAATTGTCTGCCAAGATAAAAGGCATGCCTGCAGTCATATTCACAAAGGAAAATCCGTTCAGGCTTGCAAAAGCAATGAACAAGAGCAAGTCAACAGTGCCAATCAAGGCAGGCCAGAAAGCCCCTTATGATTTAATCATACCAGCAGGCCCTACTCCTTTTGCGCCAGGCCCTATCTTAAGCGAGCTTGGGGCAGCAGGAATCAAGGCAGGCATTGAAGGCGGCAAGGTTGCTGTCAAGGCAGAAAAGGTTGTTGCAAAGGAAGGAGTCCTTGTTGACAATAAAACAGCAGGCCTGCTTGCAAAATTCGGCATTGAGCCCATGGAAATAGGGCTGAACCTTGTTGCAGTGCTTGAAAACGGAATTGTGCTGACAAATAAAGTGCTGTTCATTGATGAAGCAAAGACAAAGGCAGACATTGCGCAGCTTGCTGCAGAAGCAATGAACCTTGCTGTCTACATCGCATATCCCTCAGAAGGGACAATTAAGCTGCTTGTTGCAAAAGCCCACAGGGAAGCAAGGGCAATTGCATCTTCACAGGACATACTCACAGATGACAACTTAAAGGAGATTCTTGCCAAGGCAGAGTCCCAGGCATCGTCTGTGAAAAGCAAAGCAGGATTATAAAGTATTGGAGGTATCGGAACTGATGTTCCGGACCTCCCGGAAAACTAGGGAGGAGCTAAAAATGGAGTACATATACGCAGGAATGTTGCTGCACAGGGCAGGCAAGCCAGTCACTGAAGAAGCAGTGAAAAAGGTTTTGGAAGCTGCAGGAGTCAAAGTTGACGATGGCAGGGTAAAGGCGCTTGTCGCAGCTCTTGAGGGAGTTGACATTGACGCAGCCATAAAGGAAGCAGCTGTGTCAGCAGCGCCAGTAGCAGCAGCGCCGGCAGCAGAAGCAAAGAAGGAAGAAAAGAAGCCAGAAGAGAAAAAGGTTTCAGAAGAGCAGGCTGCGGCAGGGCTCGGAGCATTATTCGGATAAAATAGCTTATGATTAGCAAGCGGTTTGCGGCTTTACGCCGCGAACTTGCTTTCTATCAAGGCTATTAAAAACGAGGTACGCTGCTTAATGGCAGAAAAAACGCTAAACAAGGAAGAGCTTAAATCCAGCATAAGAGAGCTAAGGGAAAAGCTTAATGACTTAAACCAGAAGAAAGAAGAATGGTTTAAGAAGAAGGAAGAGCTGAAAGCCCAGATTGGGCAGACTATTTCTAAGATTAAGGAAGCAAAAGGACAGAACGACACCCTTAACAAGGACATTTCCGGGTTTAAGAAAAACAGGGATGAATTTAATACAAAAGTAAAAGAGCTTATTGCAAGGATTAAAGAGCTTAACAAGCAGAAGGAAGACATGCTTGCCAAGGCAAAGTTCCAGGGAAACCCTGCTGAACTCAAGTTAAGGATGGACAGGCTTGAGGAATCGCTTGAAACACAGGCATATTCTTTTGACAAAGAGAAAAAAATCATGAAGGAGATTAATGGCTTGAAAAAGCAGTATGATTCAGTTAAGGGTGTTGATGGAATCTTTAAGGAAATAAATGATGTGTCAAGGCAGATAACAGATGCTAAAAAGAAAGGTGATGAGTTTCATAAAAAATTGCGTGATAATACATCCTCAAACAGGGAAAGCTATGAGCAGTTCATGAAGCTTTCAAAGGACATTGCCAAGTTAAAGAAAACCCAGGAAGAGGCTTTTAACACATTTATTAAATTTAAACAGGAATACGCAGATGTCAGCAGGGAGCTAAAGGAAAAGCTTGAGGCAATGAGCGGCGTGCATGAGACAGAGGGCAATGAGCGAAAGGAGCATAGGCGCGATAAAAAAGCAGAGATGTCAAGGCAGCTCAAGAAGAAAGCGCAGGAAGTTGAGGAAAAGTTCAAGAAGAGCAGGGTTCTTACAACAGAAGACTTGATTACACTGCAGGGCGAGATAGAGGATACTGAGGAGTTCTAAGATTGTCTAGCATAAAAAAAGGCGGCAAGGGGACACCCCTTGAAACCCCACGTTGATGCATATCTTTAACAGCAACATTTAAGAATACATTATTCATTACAAGCATCATGGATAAATTGGATAATTTTTTGCAGACATTAAAGCAATTGCCTGAGGATGAACAAAAAATCATTCAATCCAAAAATATTGAAGAATTGGATGCTGCAGAAAGGGAACACCAAGAATTTCAAAACTCATTTGTTCGGGGTAATTGTTATCTATGCCATTTGCCTCTTACAGCTTTTGACATTTCTAAATCTTGTTTACATTGGCTACTTAACCCAGAAGGATTTAAAAAGAGATATTTTGAGTTTATTTATGCGCATTATAGCTATTTTCAGATAGAATCATATCTTCGATGGGTTGCCAATCAAGAAATACCACTCCAAAATATAAATGCTTTATCACAAGAAGACACTAAAAACAAGCCCATTGAATTAACAATATGCTATAAGTCTCTTGAATGGTCATTCTCTTGTTCAGAGTCTGATTTGCAAGGTCATAAGGCATCTAGATATGGGCAGTTTTCGCACTATCATTTTCAAATGAGAATAGCAGAAAAACCATTTATTAATTATACTGATTTTCATATACCTTTCACAGAGGGGGATCTTTTCAAACTAGGAATTATCCGC
The DNA here is from genome assembly GCA_018830945.1 of Nanobdellota archaeon. GTDB lineage: Archaea > Nanobdellota > Nanobdellia > SCGC-AAA011-G17 > GW2011-AR17 > UBA9640. Next base: position 72,237 of record JAHJRD010000093.1, read on the forward strand.
AAGAATTACCCTGCACTGCGGCATGTATTCCCTTTTGGTGATGGTATGAAAGAAGCTCTTAATGCGGAACCGGATAAATTATTAGAAAATATGCAGCTTACAACAGATGAGAATAAATCCTCTTTTCATCTTCAAACTGTAGTTACTACAGAACCGGGTAAACCTATATCTATTGATAAAATTGAAGCAATGATAAAAGAAAGTCAAAAGACGAGAAAGCCTCTTGCTGCATTAGCACATAAGTACATTAATGACGCTTCCGTTAAGGTAATGATTTCTCCAGGAGAAAGTGTACCTGAAATTGCAAAAAGAACCATTAGGCATCGTTAATACTTATTCTTATCTTATTTTAGGGACACTCGGGTCCGACACATATCTTACAATGTGCACAATTAGCAGTATGTGAATTAAACCAATCATTTGTGCTAGAATCTCCGTCATCACACTTAGGAATATGTTCACAAGTTTGATTCTCTGCATCATATCTATCATAGGTTGTAATATCGCCATCGTCACATGTTGAAGGACAATCTGTATTTATTTCTCCAGGATTCTTATTTGGGAAATTACATTCCCCTACACCAGCGCTACCCGCACTTACTGAAGAACCTCCACAGATTAATTCTCCGGTTGAAGGAATTTCTATAGAACTATATTCTGTTGGCATGCCCTGATTTAAATCCAAACAGTCTGCTTCGTTGTCATCACAATATCCATCATTTTGACAGGGTTTTATTGGGCGATTAGAACATGAAAATTCTAAGCCCTCTATCATTTCCTGTCCGCCCCATCCTTCACAGTTATCAGAAGTACAAATGTTATTATCATTACATGAGATAAAGGTGCCATCTTTACATGTAGATGTTTTATTTAAACAATTATTTTGTACTGGCTCATGAGTACATTTATAGTCTGTTTTTTTTGAGCATATATCTTGTGTGCAAGGATCACCATCATCTTCACATGTTTGATTGCAAGTGCCACACTTAATCGGACAACAATAGGATTCTATCACATCTAAGTAAGGAACCGCACAATCGTCGGGAGCTGAACACAAATATCCGTTAAATGCTGAGCACCTATTTTCTTTTACCATCTCTCTTGCTCGTGCTTCCTGTTCAGGTGTGCAGCCGACTACTGCAAGAAGTAAAATACCTAAGATTATTGCGATATATGCTTTCATATAGCTTCTAAGAGGGTATTGGATTATAAGCTTTTCGTGGGGTTTGGGGTACACCCCAACTGCCTTCTTTGCTGCTTACTTTCCCTTAACAAGCGCATACACAATCAAAGCAGCGCCAACCACATTAAAAGAATCAGCGAGATTAAAGTTAGGCCATATCCATACTGCAATAAAATCCCTTACATAGCCGTAGAATATCCTGTCTATTAAGTTTCCAAAAGTGCCTGCAAGGATTAAAGTGAAAGCCGCCTTTATTAATTTGTTTTTTTCTCTTGCATAGAAATAAGCCACCCCTATCAAAACAATTACGCTTAAAGCTATGAAAAGCCAGCCAAAGCCCTGCATTATCCCGAATGCAGCTCCCCTGTTTTCAGCGTATTGAACGCCTATAGAACCTAACATGTATATTTTCCCTGTAAATAAAAGCTTTGAAACCTGGTCAAGAATGATTAATGCAATAACCACAAATACAGCTTTAATGGCTTTTTTCATGATAAAATAAAGCATAAAGATACTTAAATAACTTATCAGGCAAAAGCCATAGTTGCCAATACATTTTTATATCCAGAAATCCCTTTTAAACATATGAAAAAAAGAGTGATTTGGCTATTTGGATTAATGCTAATTCTCTTTGCAGCTAATGCTTTTGCGCTTGAAATTAATTTTAGAGATAAAAGCTACCCAGGATACTTGTTTATCCCTCTTTTGCTTATTGCAGTAATCTGGGTTGTAATAGTTACAATGTGGCTGTTCAGGCATTTCAAGGGATTGTCGCTTTTCTTTTTTAATGTAGGCAAGTTTGTCTCGCAATTTGGGATAGGAGCAGGATTAAAAAAGCTAAAGGAAAAAATAAAGGAAAGCGGCAAAAAAGATGGAGAGGAAACTGTTGTCAAGAAGGCTGAAATAAAGGAGGAAGAGGCAAAGCGCGATTTGACAGGATTTGTTGCAAAAGTTGATGCACTTGAAAAAAAGCTTGAGAAAACAAAAGATACCAATGAAGTTCTTAAGGAATTTGGCCCCATGGTCAAGGATTTCCTTACCGCATTATTAAATATCCACTATGAGTTCACTGACGCTGAGATTGCCGAGGTGCTTGAGAAAAAGAAAAAGCATCTTGTTGATTTTGCGCAGAAGATTTCTGACATGAAGTTCAGCGGCAAAAAAGTGTCCAGGAAGGAAATTGAAACAAGTGTAAAGGAGTTCAAGAGCATTGTCCACAAATATGTTGAAACAGGATGGAAGCCAAAAAAGGTTGCAAGGGGCATTATTGAACGCCTGGCTGAGCAGGACAAGAGAATACTCACGAATGTAAAACAGTATGTTGATTTCCTCAAGCACGAAAACAGGAAAAAGCAGATTGAATCCCTGCTTGCTGATGAAGAGGAGATACTTAAGAGAAACGTCCGCTCAATGAAGCATACATACAACAGGATACTGAAGATGTATGTCCAGCTTACGCCTAATGACAAGGCTGTTGTCTATCCGCAGCTTGTTGAGTTTTACAACAATGCAAACAAGGCAATATTCTCAAGCGTTTACGGCAAGAAAAGCAAGAAAGAGCTTGAATATTTTGTAAGGGAATTGAAAAGGCTTAAAGAGATGCCGAAAAGAGAGCCGTGGCTGCTGAGGATGAAGCACAGGATTTCAATGCCTTCAAAAGAGCTCAAGATCAAGGCGCCAAAAGCGCCTGCTGTGAAAGCTAATAAGAAAGTAAGGGAAAAAGTAAAGCTTCCATCAATAAAGCCGCTGTTTGTAAAGCTTGTCAAGGTGTTCAGGCCGTCGGAAATAAGCGAAAAAAGAGCAAAGAGAATGTTCAAGCCAAAGAAGGCTGAGAAAATAAAGCTTAAAGAGCCTACATTAAAGCCATTGCTTGAAAAGATAAGCAGTGTCAAGGAGATTGGAGAATCATTCAAGGCATCGTTCAGGGAAAGGTTTGGCAAGAAAATACCAACAATCACAGAAAAGCTCATCGCGCCAAAGCCGCCAGAGAGCAGCGAAAAAGTATTTGAAAAGCAAGTTCCAAAGCCAGGCAAAACAATGCCTGAAGCAGGGGCAATAGCAGAAATAGGCAGGCTGCTTGAGCAGACTCAGACAATAGAAAAAGTGAATTATGCAGAAAAGCTCAGGCAGAAGATGTCAGAGGGATGGAACCTGATTGCTGTTTCCAACTTCAAGGCATTTGACGAGCTGTATGAAAAAATAAAGATTGATTATGTAAACCTTAGCAAGGAAGAGCAAACAGTGCTTGGACCGAAGATAATAACATTGCATGACGCTTCAATCAATGCAAGGACGCAGAATACAAGGAATGCGCTTTTGGAAAAAGAAAAGGCAGTGGAGGGCGCTTTAATAAAGCGCGCAGAAGCAAAGGAAAAAAGAAAAACACAGACAGAAGCCCATAAAATCCTTTCTGCCATAGAAGCAGAGTTTGACGAGGAAGCGGAGCTGAGAAAGGAGGAAGATGAGCTGCTAAGGCTTAAGGAGGAGAGAAATAGAAGGCATGAGTATGATTTAAGGAAAAAAGAGCAGCATAAGGTGCAGGCAGGGCTTAAGAAAATTGACTGGCTCTTCAGGGAAAGGGCAAGGCTTGACAGGCAGCAGGAGAAAAAGAGAAAAGAGGAAGAGGAAGTAAGATTCCAGGAAGAGCGCAGAAGAATCCGGCTTGAGGCTGAAAAAAAGAAAAAAGAGCAGGCTGCTGCAAAGCAGGAGATTGCATATATTGACAGGATGTTCATGGAGAAGGCTGAGGCTGAAAGAAAAGCAGAAAGGCAAAGGAGAGATGAGGAAAAGCTGAGGCTTGAGGCGCTGCAGCAGGTTAAGCAAGAGAACACTGCAAGGCAGCGCAGCGAATGGCTTATCAAGAGGGAAGAGGAAAGAAAAAGAAAAGATATTGAAAGCAGAAAGAAAGAGACTGAAAAGTTCAGGCTTCAAAAGGAAAGAGAGATAAAGGCTGCAATGCGCGAGACGAGCCTTCCGGCGCTTGAATCCCTTGAGGATGAATTGCGCAGGCGGATAAGTGAAATAAGCAAATCTTCTGCGCCTGGCGAGAACATGAAAGAAAGGGTTATGAAGGAAGCTGAGATTGTCAGGAGAGAGGCTGAGATTAAAAGGAGCATTGAGGAAAGGAAGAGAAAGCTGCTTGCGCAGAAAAAGAGAAAGAAAGAGGATGTTGTTTCTCCATTAGAGCAGGAGCAGCTGAAATTATTATTGGAATTGGAAAGGATAAAAGAAGGATTATAATCAACCTGCAGATTGGTTGGTAATTATTCTGATTTCTTAGGGCTTCTTGGCGCCCTTTTTGCTCTTTTGGCGCGGCGTTCGTCTTTTTCCTTTTCGCGCTGCTGGTTTGCCTCTATTGAAGCCCAGCGTTTTGCATTAATCTTTGCAAAGTTCACAGGATTTCTTATCTTTGAGCATAAAGGCAATGGGCTGCAGAATTGTAATTCTTTATAATATTCAACCTTGTCGCAGTTTGGCGGCAAAACAATTATTTTCTGCTTCTTGTGCCAGTTTATCTGCTCCAGCACATAGTTTTCCCTCAACGGCTCAGAATGGTTATTGTTCCACTCATAAAGCTTTTTCTCAATATCTTCCCAGCTCCATCCGCAGTGTATGAGGAATTTCAACAAAAGGAACAACGCCCTCTTTTTGCCGTCATCAAGCTTTGAGCTTAGAATCTTTTTCATGCACGGCGGGAAGCACTCTTCTTTTACAACAATCTTTTCATCCTCAATGCCTGATGATTTCTTTCTCTCAGCAGCTAAGTTTAATTTATCCTCTGCCCTGCCGTCCCTTTTTGCTTTTTTATCCCAGTCAAATGCCTGTATTATTAATGAAGATGCCTCATTCTGCTTTGCAGCTTCCCTGTCAATGAATTTTAATACTGGCTTTACTGCAAACGGCTTTGCCTTTTCTTTTTCAAATGTTAAAATCTCATCCTGCTTTATGGGCAAAGAAACCAGTCCTGCCTTTTCATGCAATGAGTATGGCGCCCTGAACATGTGCCTGCTTGAAATCAAGACAGTGTCAATGTCAACTATCTTGAAAGGGTCAAAGGAACCGTCCAATATAAGTTCATCAATTCTTTTCCCTGCTTTTTCCGCTATCTGCGATATATGCTCCTTGCTTAATATTGCTTCTGACAAGTGCCCTTTTATCATGTTTTGGAGGTAAGCAGCAATCACTCTCAGGCTTTCAGGGAACAGGTCTTTTGTTTTTATGCCGTTGACTTCGTCAGGGAATGCCTCAAAAGGCACTGCAATATGAAACCCCTTGTTTCCTGAATTATGCAGGAGAAGAGGATAATAATTCCCAAAAAAAGCCTCTGTTCCTTTAACAGAAATGTCATAAACTTTAGCAGAACTTTTTTTGGTTATGGATTTTACTTGTAAAATACCCACATCAGAATCTAATAATAACTCATAATTTGCAATAATCTCCTTTGAATGAGCATCAAATTCATTAGAATTAAATCTCTTGAACCATTTTATTACATTCCATATTCTTTCTGCATTGGCTCTTTTCTTGCGTAATGTCACCTGTTCAAGGCGATGATAATTAAAAAATTTAGGTTTAATTTGCAAATAGACTCTTTTAAGCCCGTCAACTGGAAAGGTCCTATCTCTTGGGAATGGAGAAAATTTATTCCTACCCCTGAAAAATTCCTGTAAATTAAGCTCAGATTTCGGTATATTGAGTATATAAACAAAACTTCCTTTGAATATATTACCCTGCGGCAGTTTATGGGGCTTATTTTGTTCACAAGAAAGGGAGCAAGAAATCCCGTTTAATTTACAAAGCCAGAGCAGTTCAGTAATGAGCTTATGCGCAACAGATTTAATAGCGATATGGTATTTGCCCAGCTTATAACCATCGCCCCTTATATAGCCCTTTAAAAGTTCCATAAAAAGGGGTTTAGGAAGATTCCAAGCAAATTCAGGTATATGCTTATTCTTTTTTTTACCGCACAAATTCTCAAAAAAAGAAGCCCATTCTTTGGAATGGATTAATATTTGTGTAGAACCAGCATTAGGGTGCCTTATTGAGATATGCCTTTTCGTTACGCTTAAAAGAAGCTTTGTACAATCTGCAATATGTCCTTTTTCATTTTTATTAAAGGAAAATCCAACTTGGTTGATTATATTTGTAACATGGCCTTCAGATAAATAGTACCCTATCAGCCGCATCAACCCTTTGGTGATTTTTATTTTTCGTTTTAATAATTTTTTGGAAAATTGGAAGTGGTTTTCTGTATATTTAACAGGTGTAACTATCGGATTCTTATTTGCATTAAATGTTACTAAAAAATCTCCTTGTTTTAATTCTGAAACTTTTGCTTGCATAATTTTGCCCTCTTTTAAAATAAAGACAGAATGATGCCCTGTCACTTTTAGCGGCATTTTGCTATTTTCATGCAAAACTTCGTATAATCTGTCGCTATGTTCCAGATAGTTATATATTTTGGAAAATTCCAGCTTATTATTTTGTAAAGATAATGTCTTTAGCTTTGCACCATTCTTTAATAAAGATATAACTTCTACAATTGGAAGGAGAGATATTTTTCCTTTATTTAATATCAAAATAGGTGTATCTCCAGAAACACTAAATTTTGTCCCTATATATTTTATGTCATGGAACCTTAATGCTTCAACAACAAAATACGCTGTCTGCTTTGCATATTCCCAGAATGCCGTGTCAATATCTATTATTAAGTCCCAGCCATTCCTTAATTCATCCAACTGCTTTTTTGTCATGCCTGTTTTTAAGTCTAAAGGAGTTACCCATCTTTCTTCAGAAATATGGAATGAGGTTGCTCCTTTCCTTGCCCAGTCAGCAACATCCCCCGGCATCTCTATTGTATCAGGCCTTTTTGCAAAAGACTCATTCACCCTTACAGCCACTTCCCTGTCTTTTGCAGATTCCCAGATTGCCTTTTGTATGTCTCTTCTTGAGTAATACGCTATGATTTCGTTTGGCTGCATATTCTTTGTTATAATAGTAATGCTTATAATGTTTGCTATAAGCTAAATATAATTTCCTTTTGCAAGCACATCGCCTATTGCCCTGAGAAACTCTGAAGCATGTTCAATGCTTTCCTCTGCAGGCTCCATGTTCATTCTTGAAAGGCGCTGGTAGGCGCTAAAGCCCCGTTTCTCTTTTTCCTCTGCAAGGCTTGAGAACAATGCCATTGCCTTTTCTTCCGCCTGCCCGTAAATCACAAAAAGCTCTTCTGCAAGCTCTCCGGAAAGTATGAAATGCTTCCCAAAGGCATACAGCGCTGACGCGTGGCTGTCTATGCTTGTTATCTTAACGCGTTTTGTTGCAAGCAATGCATTTGCTGCATGAAACATTGCATAATAAGCAGCCTGTATACTCCAGTCAAAGAAAGAATCGCTCTCTTTAAGCTTAAGCACATCCTTTATTTTAGCGCTTATTGACATTTCAAAAACAGCTTTTGCCAGCTTAAGGTTATTCTGCGCCTTGCCAAACATAAGATGTATCCTTTCGTGCGCTTTCCTGTCATTCTCGCGTATGCCCCCTTTCTTAACAAGCAAGGCATACCTTTCCCCTATTTCTTTCATTGCATCCTGGCCTGGTAAAAGGATTCCCCCCCCCTGAACACAACCCCTTTTTTTGCTATTTCTTTTCCGACACTGTATTCTTTTGAGCTTATTGACTCTGAGAATTCAGCAAAAGATATTGCGGCAAGATGCACTTTGCCTTCATATTCCGGAAAAAACCTTGGTATGAACTGCCTGAATCTCTTTATATTCTGGCTGTCAGCTATTATGAAAAAATCAATATCAGACTTTGCTGTTGCCGTACCTTCTGCATGGCTCCCGAAGATTCCCGCTGCGCATTCCGGTGCGAGTTTCCCTGCCTCTTTTGCAATCCTTGCGAGAAAGGGCATGCGATTAAAGTAGGCTGATGATTTCTGTTCTTCAATAAACGCCAATAATGCCGGCAAAAGAGGGCTTTCTTTGTCTAGGCTGCAGGCTGTTGCTTTTCCGAAAGTTTCTGTTTTAATAATACCTTTTTTTGCAAGGCTTTTCACTGCCTTGAACACATTAGGGTAATGCTTTCCTGTTTCCTTTGCAATTTGCAGCATGCTCATTTTCCTTTCCATATCCTTTGCAAGCAGGTAAAGGGCCTCTGCTTCTGTTGTGCTTATTTTTATTATAGCTTCCATACTATAACATTATAGCATAAGTAATATATAAGCTTTGTTATCATCAGAAATAAAAGCCAGTGCAGGGCTTATAATATTAACCCATATAAATTATATAACTTATGTTTGACAAAATGAACACCCCTGTATCGCCAAATCTATAAATACAGGCGTATTCTATTTATAAAGAGCTTCATGACAAAGCCCCTGGCTGCCAAATTCGTGCCTTTGGGGCATTCTTTATATTCTGAATAATTCTTATCTTTTCAGGTGTTCGTTTCTTAC